>JACPRH010000006.1 GCA_016190055.1 Nitrososphaerota archaeon
ATTACGTCTCTCCCTTTCTCCTTTTGGTAATATTTACATTTGGGATTTTGGCAAGTAATCTGAATCAAACTCCTTGGACGTGCCATGACGCCATAACAGGTACGAAGCAGTATATTAAACCATCTAAATTAGGACAGTGCCCGCATTTCCTTTCAACCACTTTTTTATCTCTGACAGAATATATAACTTGGTTTTACTGAGTATTTTGTGTGTCTGCTTTCTTGGCCTTTGCTGTTTCTAGGACTTCTGCTTGTGTTAATGACCTGTTCCTAGGTTGGATATTCAGTCAGCAAATACCTCTAGTCAAAGTAAGGAGTATCTAATCTTCGCCACCCGAAACTCAATACTCGGTTACAACACCGGGGAATAATAGAACGGGCTGGGAACTCTAACTGCTCACGATAAATACATGTCGTACTTGTATTACAGTGATGAGCGATACAGTATCTGTCAGACTACCCAAAGATATAGCGAAGAGGTTGGATGAACTCGCTAAATCACTTGATCGTTCAAAAACCTATATTGTCACAAAGGCTCTGCGAGAATACCTTGAAGAGTACGAGGACTACCTTATCGCTCTGAACCGATTAAACGACAAGAATGACCGCGTAATCTCTGAGAAAGAACTGGTCAAACTTGGGCCATAAAATCCTCTACAAAGCCTCCGTTCGACAGGACCTCAAACAGATAGACTCAAAAAACGCGGAAAAGATAATCAACGAAATAAGAACCATCTTAGGAAGCAATCCACGAACCGGCGAAGCTCTCCAAGGAGAATTCAGAGGCCTCTTCAAACTCCGAATCGGTGACTACAGTGTAATTTACGCTCTGATAGATGACGATGTACTCGTACTAAGAATCAGACACAGAAGCAACGCCTACGAATAGCAAGTCACACTCCAGCATATACCATCAATAATCAGACTGTCAAACATTGATTTGATCGTCCTTCTACCGCATAATCCTCAACCTAAACTATACTACCAACTAAGAGCACACACCGCGTAAAAACACGCAGAACAAAGCAAAACCCAACCCATTAACAACACCGACCTACAAGATCCTTATATTTTCAATGCGTATTCTTGGGGGATAATCTTGCAGCCAGAACCAATGCTTTCAACAAGCACTGCAGATCCGGAGCTTTGCTCCAAGCAGATCCATTAGAACCGTAATTGGATTCTTATGCTCTTTTCATTGCTTTATAACCTCCCCCTAGGCCGAGGCAAGCCCGCGTAATAGTATACTTTGTGAAGCACTGCAAGTATTGCTAAACATCCGATATTTACCAGGGAGATGACAGAACCGGTTGAAACTGGGAATACATTATTAATAGACCGTTCACTGGATGCATAATAATTGGTTGGGCGAGGAGGTTGAGCTGAATGCCTCTGCTGAATTTAGGGTGGCGGGAAGATGAGCCGTTTCAAGTCGACGCTGATACAGTAGCGACTGGAAGAACCTGCATTTTAGGTGCTAGTGGAAGCGGTAAGAGCTATACTGTTGGGGTTCTCTGTGAGGAGCTTTGCAGAAACAAGGTTCCGTTCATGCTCATCGATACAGAGGGAGAGTACTCCGGGCTGAAGGAGAAGTATGAGGCTGTTCGGATAGGCGACGACGAACAGTGCGATCTTAAGTGGGGTGAATTTGACGTTCAGGATCTGGCGAGTAGGGCGCCTGATATACCTCCTCTGATAGTTGATCTCTCAGAAGCGGATAATCCCCGGGAAAAGATTGGGTCGCTGCTCTCAAGAATCTACCGGGAGATATCAACGCGAAGAACACCGTACCTAGTGATCCTGGAGGAGGCTGACAAATTCGTGCCTCAAGCAGGCGACAGGCTGCAGATATTCGACGAAATTGCGAGGAGGGGACGTAAACGCGGGCTTGGACTCGTAATATGCACCCAACGGCCATCGCTGGTAGACAAGAATATACTGAGCCAGTGCGGGAACCAACTGATCGGGAAACTGGTCATCAATAATGATCTTCAAGCGGTGTCCCAATTCTTTCCCGGAAGAGGACTGCCAGAGCAGTTAACCACTCTAACAAGAGGAGAATTCTACGCAACAGGCGGGTTATCCCCCATCGCTCCTGCCCGCATAAAGATTAGGACAAGAGAGACATCAGACGGCGGCATCACACCAAAGCTCGCCGACAAACCGAAGTTGAAAGCGTACGAGACCTTCACTCGTCTTCCACCAAAAACACCTGTTCCAGTCGCAGTTGAACCGCTGCCTGCGAAACCCGGTGAACGCATCGCTCAGAATACTGACTTGAGCACTGAGAAGGAGCATCTTGGCCTCCAGCCGCTGATTAACGCCTCAGAAGTACCTTTGATAGTTAAGCGTGAGAAGAGCTTTATGATCTTCGGTGAGGAGGAGGTGGTCGCCGAAGTCAAATCAGCTTGGCGACCCATTGTAAAGGTCGGCGTAAGTGTCAAGGTCGGTGTGGTGAAGAAGAGGTTTGAAACCCTGTTCTTTCTCCTAGACGGAGTCACGGGACAATGCGTCGAGTTTACTGATAAACTGGTCTTCAGAGAAGGATTAAACCGACTCATAGGTTTGAGTGCGCTGCAGATAGAGCTGCTGAGAGCCCTTCCACCTGACAGCGATTCCAGCTTCATCGAGATCGCAGGCCGCATCGGAGTGTCTGACGATATGGTGCGCAAAGAAATCAGGCTTCTTGAGAAAAGAAGACTTGTACGGGCATCCCGAAAAGGGCGAATGAAGATGTTTCGAAGAACAGCCGATCTACCAAGAGTAAAGATGGATAAGAGAGAGATAGAGCTAGATGCAGTAAATGTCTCCGAGAAAGATCTAGACGGCATTACCGTAAAAAAATCCGAGGTAAAAGAAGTGATCGAAGGACTGTTTGACCAGCACAACTTGGAAAGCTTCGAACCGTTCTCCTACCCTCTATACCGCGTGAAACTACTCTTAGGCCAGAAGAGCAGAACAGTCTGGATAGACGGCAGAACCGGCAAAAACATTGAGCCCAGACCTGCATAGGATACACGGTTTAATGCCGAGTGATGCGCCTCATTTGTCACTCCTAGCCATCAGTAAATGAAGCAAGGCAAAAGAAACAAACAAATGTATCCTTGTCTAAAGTAGAGGCATGGCTACTACCAGTCGCAAACGGTTATTCGGCACCAGCGGTATCCGAGGAATTCCCGGTCAAGACATTACATTAAATTTCGTCACCGAGATGGCTCAAGCTGTCGGAACATTCTTCGAAAAAGGCCCCATCCTAGTCGGTCACGACACTAGGCATTCTGGCCCAACTTTAGCTAAAGCCGTTGCAGCAGGGCTTATGAGTGTCGGCCTCGATGTCGGGGAAGCCGGTCTGCTCCCAACTCCTGCGCTCCAGTACTGCGTCAGAAACATGGAGTACAACGGCGGCATAATGATCACCGCATCACACAACCCGTCCCAATACAACGGGATGAAGGTGTCGGGAAGCGACGGAATAGACACCACCCGAGACGAAGAGCAGATAATCGAAAACATCTACTACGACAAGAAGTTCAGATTAGCCGACTGGAAAACCGTAGGCAACTCCTTCCAAGACACAAAAACCATCCGAACCTACAGCGAAGCCATCCTATCACAAGTAAATGTCGACGAGATACGGAAACGCAACTTCCGAGTAGTAGTCGATCTCGGCAACGGAGCCCAGTGCGTAGCCGCCCCCTACATCTTAGAGCATCTGAACTGTAAACCAATTTCCCTGAACGCTCAGCCTGACGGTGATTTCCCGGGGCGAGGCGCCGAACCCACCCCAGACGTGCTTAAAGGACTCTCAGAGGCCGTTAAAACCTACGGCGCCGACATCGGCGTAGCTTACGACGGTGACGGTGACCGAAGTCTCTTCTGTGACGAGAAGGGAGTAATACATTACGGCGACCGCTCAGCCGCTCTGCTCACCGACTATATTCTCACCCAAAATCCCGGAGCCCTAATCGTAACTACCGTCAGCGCCTCTCAGGCGATTGATGACATTGTTGAAGCGCGAGGCGGCGAAATCTTCAAAACTAAGGTGGGTAGTGTAGATGTTTCAAACGCGATGGTTGAGCGCAAAGCGCTCTTCGGACTAGAAGAGAACGGCGGCTGCTTCTATGCCCCACATATCCCGGTAAGAGACGGAGCAATGACCTCAGCATTAATCCTCGAAGCGATGGCGAAGAGCAGCAAACCATTCTCAGAAATGCTGAACAGCCTCCCCAACTACCAGCAGCGAAAAGCAAAGTTCGAGTGCACGAGCGAAAAAGTACCCCGAGTAATGGAGCGGATAGCCGCCTACGCCAAAGGCAAAATAGAAACAATCGACGGCCTAAAAATCTGGCCAGACGACAAAACCTGGATTCTCCTCCGACCAAGTGGAACAGAACCTGTCCTACGTGTCTTCGCAGAATCAGACCGAAAAGACAAACTCGACGCGATGATCAACGAATACTCAGAAGTCGTAAAAGACACATTAAAACGAACAAGCAGCTAACCTATCCATCTCAGCTGAAACCTGCCTATACGCTGGTTGCTTACTCATCAGCGTAACCACCTACTTTATCTATATTCAGTTGAAGACATCACTGAATAACCAGATGATTCCGGCGCCTATATTGGGTTTCGCATTGCACGCTGGGACCTCCATTATCGTATCGGGATTGAACATGTTACTCTTAACCGGGGTCTTGATCATAATTCTTTCAGGAATTAAGTACGGTCGAATTAAGACAGGCGACAACCTCAAAACTCATCGCAACTACATGACCGCCGCAACTATCGTTACCATCGCAGGAATCATTATTGTGATGCTTCCTGCTTTCTACCGCTACTACACAGATCCAGACGTAGCGTTTTACTCAACACTCTCCATATCCACGTTAATCCACGCCAGCTGTAAGCGGCCCAGCATTACTGCTAGGGATACTCTTTAGTCTCCATAAGTTGCCCAGAAATGTAAAACCGTGGATGCGTTTAACAGTGATACTATGGATATCCGCCATCGCTGTAGGCATAGTTCTGTTTATCCAAATGCTGGCTGCGGTGTAACTCAACAGTCCAGAATATGTCATCGAGGCGTTCAAGCAAGCTTGAGCTAGCTAAGATGAATCCAGCCCTTTCGCTCAATTTCGAAGCTACGCGAATCGTCAGTAAACACTACTTGTCCATTTTCAGAAGTTACTTTTCCAATCTCTATTAGGCGTTGCCCTAACTTCTCGGCTGTTTGCTTAGCCCATCTCAACTTATTCTCAGGGATTGTGGCCACAATCTCATACTCTTCTCCGCCATAAAGAACAGCCGCGTCCAAATCAAGCCCAATCTTTTCAGCCGCGTCACTAAGCCCCTGATCAACCGGCAACCTAGATATCTCAAAGCCTACTTCACTCGCATCAGCAAGCTGATGAAGCGACAAAGCTAATCCATCACTCGAATCAATTGAGGACGACAATAATTCTTCCGCAGTCAACTCTATCCCCAGCTGCAACCGAGGAGTAGGCAACAAAACAGATGATACTGCCAGACTCCACAATTCCTCAGGAACCTTAAACCCCTCCTGCAGAACCTTAAGCCCAACCGACTGATACCCGAAGGGTCCAGTCACAACTACTCGGTCCCCGGGGGCTGCACCTCGCCGCTCCGTAATTCTCTTAGCAAAACCTAGCATGCAACAGTCGATAACAACATCGTCAGCCTCGTTAGTATCCCCGCCCACAATGTTGAAGCCAAACTCGTCACGAGCCTCCTTGAAACCTCTAGCCATTTCCTTAACCTCCTTCAGAGTTATGGTAGACGGTAAAGCTAGGGACAGAAGCACAGCTTGAGGCTGAACCCCCTTAGCGGCGAAATCACTCACACAGGCCACAATGCTTTTTCTAGCCATCTGCCAAGTCTCCATTCCCTTCGGAACATCGGTCTTCCGAACCAACATGTCAGTCTTGGCCACCAAATCACCCTCGCCGCGCGGCAGAACCGCTACATCATCCCCGATCTTCGAGTAAGGTGAGGCAGGCTGGCCGACAGTTTCCAAAATAATCCGTATCACATCATACTCATCAGGCTTCACAGTCTGATCAGCCCTCCTGAAGAATCTTGACGATTTTCTCACGATACTGCTTCATTAGGCCGACGGCCTCAGCCTCGGATCTAGCTTCAACCGATATCCTAACAATATCTTCTGTTCCTGAAGGTCGAACAAGAACCCATGCGCGACCCGGCTTCCTTAACTTGACCCCGTCAATAGTCTCCTTCTCCCCCGGCTCCTCCTCACTCAGAATCTTGACTACTCGGAGAGCGTTTTCGCGGATGCACGGAATCTTTTCTCTCAGGCTGTAATACTTCGGCAAGCCTTCGATGATACTTTTCAGCCCTCCCGATTGATGCACAGCCTTAGCTGCGAGAGCTGATGCGAGAAGGCCGTCGCGGCAAAGGTTGAATTCAGATAGAATTAGGCCGCCGCTGCTTCCCTCGCCGCCAATCTTGATCTTCTCTTCAAGCATTCGCCGCACAACATTAGCCTCTCCGACTTTGCTGGTGACTACTCGGTGACCGGCTTCTTCAACCAGCTGCTCAACCGCTGAGGAGGTGTCGATGCTGGCAACAACATCCTCCATCGCCCCGATATCCGCAAGATGCTTCAGGTGAAGAAGCAGAGTGTAATCCGCAGGAAGCTTCAAGCCATCGCTATCCATGAAGACGACTCGGTCAGCATCGCAGTCATAAGCCACCGCAAAATCAACTCCACTGCTCTTAACCAAGTCGGAAAGAGCTTTAAGCGGATCCCTAGTCGGATCCATATCTCGAGTAAAAACCCCGGGTGAACCGTTAACAGTCATTACTCGGCAACCTAGTTCACGGAAAACTCTGGGGGCGACGAGGCTTCCAGCTCCGCCTCCGAGATCAAGCGCAATCTTCAACCCTGAACAGCTTCCTCGACCAACATACTCAACAATATCTGAAGGATACCGCGGCTCAACAAGGAAAACTCGCCCAACCTTCAATCCCTCCTTAGGTGTCTCAGCAATCTTGAGAAGCTGGTTCAGCTCGTCCTCAAAGATGCCGCGCCCACCCTTCAAAACAAACTTCGCACCATTCCACTCAGGCGGATTATGAGATGCTGAAACTATGAGGCCCCCGTCAATCTCCTGCTTCCTAACCTCACGGAAAACAGCAGGCGTAGATGTGACCCCGAGGTCGAACACGGTGCAACCGGCACCGAGCAACCCAGAGATCACTGCATCCGAAGCCATCTTCCCAGTAGATCTGGTGTCACGGCCGACCGCGCACCTCTTTCCTCCAATGAACTCTCCGAAGGCCCTGCCAATCCTAACATAATCCTCAGCGGTGAGATCTTGACCTATGATTCCTCGAATGCCCGAGATAGAGATGACCGTCAATCTACACTACAGCGGAGAAGTAGGTAAGTCGGGGAGAAAAAAAGGTTGGTTCGAAAAAGATTAACCATACCGGCCATATTTACACAACGGAATGAAAGTTCGAGACGGTACGAGCCTTATCCTGACGTTGCTTCTTCCTTTACTAGTGTTAGCATTAATCATCTCTATTCATCAGCCCGCGCAGGCTCAAACACCTTACCACTGGCTCACCCTTCCCCCGATGCCTACGCCTAGGACCGAGGTAACCTCCGCCGTTATAGGGAACGATGTCTACGTCATAGGAGGCGCACAAGAAGGACCAGTAGCCTCGAATAAGGTCGAAATCTTCAACATGGATAACAGGAGCTGGCGAAACGGCCCTCCACTACCTGCTCCGCTACACCACGCTGTAGCAGTCAACTTCCAAGGCAAAATCTATGTTCTCGGAGGCTACTTGGACGGCTGGATATCCGTCAACACCACATACGTTTACGATCCGAGTGATGGTCGTTGGCGCGACGGGCCAAAGATACCTGGAGCCAAAGCGGCCTTCACTGCCCAAGTTATCGATGACCGCATCTACACCTTTGGCGGCGCAACAACAAAGATCGTCAACGGCCGCCTAACCCAAGAGGTTCTAAACACCACCGAATACTACGACGCGGAAACGGGCCTATGGAGAACCGCGAGCCCACTGCCGACTCCTAGAGAACACTTAGCATCAGCCGAAATCCAAGGAAAAATCTACGTGATAGGCGGAAGAAAACTCACATTAGAATCTAACAGCAACATCAACGAGGAGTACGACCCTAAAACCGACACATGGACAGAAAAAGCGCCGATGCCCACAGCACGCGGAGGCATTGCAGCCGCCACAATAGGCACAAGAATCTTCGTATTCGGAGGCGAAGCAACCACCGGCACCTACAACACAGCCGAAATGTACGATCCAGCCAAAAATACATGGGTAAAGATTGATCCAATGCCGACTGCACGCCACGGATTAACCGCCCAAGCAGTACGAGGCGGCATCCTAGTTGTCGGAGGTGGGCCGCAACCGGGCTTCACTTACAGTGGAGTAAACGAACTTCTCGACCCCGACTCCGCGGAAGAACTCGCAAGTCCAGCAACCTCTTCAGACAATAAACTAACCTTGGGTAATGTCGGGCTTCTAGTAATACTCGGCGCAGGCATCATAATCTTAATGGTTGTTTCAATGCTTCTATATCTGAAAAAACCACGTACCGGCTAGCCGATTGTTAGCATGCTGATAAACAGCGACAATCCTTGAATGTTTTTATCATCTTCACTATAAGTATAATCTTGGAATGCCTCGTGCATCAAGCATAGATCCGCATACCCTTTTCTCTAAGGTAGATTCGAGAGAAGCAGCCAATCTAGTTAGCTCTATGGTTCAGATTCCCAGTGTTAACCCACCTGGGAACGAGGAGAGTATTGCACAGTTCTTAGCTGGGAAGATGAGTGAGATAGGGCTTGAGGTGGAAACCTTCGAGTCTGCACCTCACCGCCCTAACGTTATCGGTCGGCTCCGAGGCACCGGAGGTGGTCCTGTATTGATGTTGAACGGTCACTTAGATGTTGTTCCACCCGGCGATCCAGGTCTCTGGACTGTTGAGCCCTTTGGGGGCGAGATAAGACACGGCAAGGTCTATGGTCGAGGCTCAGCTGATATGCGGGGTGGCCTCGCATCAATGCTTCTAGCCGCGAAGGTTCTCAGAGAGGCCGGTGTACCTCTGAAGGGAGATCTGCTTCTAACCGGGGTCGCGGATGAGGAGGTCGGAGGCAAAGGAGCTAACGATGTTGTGGATCGAGGCTACTCTGCGGATATGGTGGTTATCTGTGAACCAACCGATCTGGTGCCGCTTAGAGCACATAAAGGAATACTGTGGCTGGAAATATCTACAGCTGGGAATGCTCTTCACTCCAGCCGAGTCTCCTCAAAAGGCACCTGGGGTGAAGTTAACGCAATCTACAAAATGACTGAAGTGATAAAGGCGCTTCAAAACTATCTCACCGAGCTTGAGAAGCGAACCAACCCCCTAGTAGGCAACCCGACTGTAAGCGTCGGAACAATAACCGGCGGCACAAAAACAAACATTGTGCCTGACCGCTGCACAATAACCGTTGACCGCCGTCTCCTACCCGACGAGTCGCCTGAAGAGGCTAAGGCAGAGATTGAGCAGATACTTCTAAAGCTAAGCGAACAAGATCCCAAGTTAAAGACTGATCTGAAAGTGATAATCAGCCGAAGCGGAGCAGTAACCCCTGAGGACTCACCGATTGTCCAGTTATCCAAGGCAGCAGCTGAAGAGGCTCTGGGCAAACCTGTTGAGGTCTCCGGATGTCCTGCAACCAGCGATATGGAAGTCTTCGTTAACCGTGCAGGCTGGCCCACTGTGATAATGGGGCCGGGCCGCATCGGAACCGCACATATCGTGGACGAGTATATTGATGTGGATCAGGTAGTAGCGGCCGCTAAGATCTACATCAGTCTAGCGTTGAAGACCCTAAGCTAGCCTAGTTCACTGAAGCCGCTACTACCGCTGTGTTTTTTGCTTATTCGACCTGTTGGTCTGGCCACATCATTTTGCGGAGGTCTTTGCCTACCTTTTCGACTGGGTGCTTCGCTAGCTCAGTCATGTATTTGTCGAAGGCTTCTTTGCCCTCTTTTCGGTAGGTTTCTACCCATTCTTGAGCGAAGTGACCTGATTGAATGTCCTTCAGAGCTTTCTGCATTCCCATCTTCGAGGGTTCGCCTACAGCCCATGCGCCGCGTGTTAACCCTCCGTACCTGGCTGTTTCGCTGACTCTGCGGTACATTCCGCCTATTCCGTATCTCTGTATGAGGTCAACTATGAGTTTCAGCTCGTGGAGGCACTCGAAGTACGCGATCTCCGGCTGGTATCCGGATTCAACCAAGGTCTCGAAGGCGTTTCGGATCAGACGGTCTACTCCCCCGCAGAGATCAATCTGCTCTCCGAACAGATCTGTTTCAGCCTCCTCTTTGAAGCTGGTCTCCAGTACTCCGGCCTTGGAGCAGCCGACACCTTTAGCCATCGCAAGCGCACGTTTCAATGCTTTTCCGGTGTGATCCTGCTGCACAGCTACAAGCGCGGGTGTACCGAAGCCTTCGAGGTAAACCTCTCTAACCCGTTGACCGGGTGACTTTGGAGCAATCATTACAACGTCAATATCCTTCGGAGGCATAATCCACTTGAAAGTGATAGCGGCTCCGTGCGAGAAGCTCAAGCATTTACCGACCTTCAAATGAGGAGCAATCTCGTCTCGATAAGTGTCGGCCTGAGCCATGTCAGGTATCAAAATGTGGATGATATCCGCCTTCTCAGCGGCCTCTCCAACGGTGTAAACATGGTGACCATCATCCTTAGCCTTCTTCCAGCTCGCCCCCTCCTTCCTCAAACCAACTATCACATTGAGGCCTGAATCCTTCATGTTGCTGGCCTGCGCATGCCCCTGGCTACCGTAACCGATCACAGCAATAGTCTCATTCTTGACAGCGTCGAGGTTGATGTCTGAATCATACCATCTTCGACTCATATCTCTAATATCATCTCACAGCGGCTCTGCAAGACCCCGAAGGCTAAAAAGCCTTACTTCACAATGATACTGTATACTTCGTTGCATGGCAAAATTCTGAATCTTGAATGTCGAGGTGGCGCCGTGATCTATTGGTCAGCCAACCACTCATTTACTTTGTAATGTTAATCTCGATTGTTGATGTAGCTAGTTCTACCCGGGACTTCTGTTTCATCTTCGGGTGATGTGTGCTTGCTCACTCTGCGTGATCACCAGATAATGGAGCAGAACCCAAGAACTAAATAGAACACATTAGATTCGAGAATCGTCGCCTTCTGCAGGAATACTGAAGTATCTTGGATGGCAGCTGTCTTTTGATCTTAGCTAGCTTAACTGATCTCTTCTCGGGCTGTCTTCTCGGGTTTCTTTGACTCGGCTTAACCTGACGTTTAGGACTCCGTTGACGTAGGATATGTCGATTAGGCTCAGCCCTTTAGGTGTGGAGACCTTCTTCTTGAAGCCGTCTCCACCGAAGATTGTAAGCGATCCTTCACGGAGCTCTACCTTAATGTTTTCAACTGGCCCAGGCACCTCAGCTACGAAGGTCACCGTGTCCTTTCCCTCAAGAATGTCGTAGTTCCACTTCTTAGCGGTCTGACCCGGTCCAAGCTCCTTCTTCATCATCTGCCTAATCTCCCGTAACCAGTAAACCATCAGCGCAGCAGCTATCCCTGCGAGAATAAGACCGAGCAATCCTCGCTGAACTCTAACTAGGAAAAGAAGCAGAACACCAACTAGGAAGACACCGGCCACGAGAATAAACATGGATGCCACATCTGCTAGGTAATTGGTACTCGCCTGCGGCGCCCGGTTATCTGGCAATGCTAGAACCCTTAACTACATACGTAACTTCACGCTATAAATCTCTTGCTAACACCAACCGACCTTATTATCCGCCAGATCGTATCTACTATCAACGGTTTACTAGATGTTGATTGTGAAAAAGTCTTCTAGTGGAACTGCACGAACAGTTGCAGTATAATGTGTGACAGACCGATAACTTTACAGGATACCATTCTCAGTATCACTTGAAAGTGCCATCTACAGACCGGAAACGTGGAATAATCCACACGTTGCTATTTTTAGCTATACTGGTAGCCGGCATTTTCACACCCATAGCGTTTGCAGCACCCCTAGATACCTCCGACAAGGACTGGCAGTACGTGAACGGTAACAGTTGGGGCTGGAACTACAGTCCAGAGACCCAGATTACGAAGAGTAACGTTAAGAATCTTGAAGTGAAGTGGGTTTTCTCTCTAGGCAGCAAGGCGTTGGCACCAGCTGGATTGCAATCCGTTCCTTTAACCGAGGGTTCAAGCGCACCACCTATTGTAAGAAACGGCATCGTATACATCACAACCAACTTCCTCAAGACATACGCCATAGACGCCAAGACCGGTCGACAGATATGGACCCACGACTACAACGCTGATCTTAACGACATCCACAAAAAACTACCCATGGATGTAACTGGCCCAAGAGTCGGCGGCGCACATCTGCACGCCTTCAGATACTGGGAGGGCGGTGACGCGGTTCTCCTCTACGGTATGGCCTGCGACTTCTACGGACTAGACGCCAAGACAGGCCGAGAGAAAATTCATGTTTACGATCTCTGCAAAAATGTGCCTGGAAATGTCTACATGTATCAGTTCGGAGGCATCGAATCCCTTAACGGCGCAAACAACATAGCGACCTATGAGAAGGGGCGTCAGTTCATCTTTGTCCTGTCTAGCAGCTCGATAACAAGGATACCTATTCCTGCTTCACGCCACGTCACTATGGGCATCGATATGAACAGTAGCAAAATACTGTGGAGAGTATTCAGCCAGCCTCCCAGCGACAAACTCAGCAAAGACTGGGACCTACAGGAATGCAGTATAGGCTACTTCCAGACCTATCCCTGCACCGAAGTAGCAGCAAAGAACCCTGCGGGCCTAGAGTGGGACTGGGCCTTCCCCAATGAGGGTCCCAGCCGATGGGGTGGTGTATCAGCTAATTGGGGACAACCCGTGGTAGATGAAGAAACAGGCATCCTGTACACCCAAACAGGTAACCAGTCTCCATACGGAAACATGTCTATGACACCAGGACCAAGACTCTACGGAAGCACCATCATGGCTATCGACATGAATATTGGTAAGCGCAAATGGTGGCTGCAGCCTTTCCCAAGAGATCCATATGATTTTGATTGCAACTGGGGAGGTATCTTGGCTGAAGTTAACGGCCTAGGCAAAGTCTACATGAAGGGCTGTAAAGAGGGAAGATTATACGTGATGGATGCGGCGACAGGTAAGCCACATTACGTTGTTGACGTGATTAAGGAGCAGGTGGCTTGGGGTCAAGTCACCTCAGCGGCTTTGAAGGAGCCTCCACAAGGCGGTGTAAGATATCATCTTACGAATCCGTTCAACTATTCCGATCTTAGAGAATGGAGATCTATTGCGGATGGACGGTACTGTAAGCCGCCCTGCAACGTGTATCCACACTTCTACAACGGTTTATTCGGCATAGACATGTCTTACGATCCTACGACGCAGACCCTGTATCACTACGCTGCAGGTCTACAGGTTGTGGTTATCCACGAGTCTCCCTACGTGGAGGGGCAGCTGCTTGTTGACATAAGAATACTCCCAGAAACAAACACCACTGTAGTGGCCCGTGACGCTGCGACAGGCAAAGTGAAGTGGACATATTTCTATCCCTACGGAATGCAGCGCTCCGCAATGGTCGCCACACCGGAAATGGTGTTCACCGGCTTCACAGACGGCTACATGAGGTTCTTCGACAAAGTCAACGGCAAAATGCTGCGCGAAGTCAACCTCGGATCAGAGATAACTGTAAGCGTAACTACAGGCCAAGACTCCGCAGGTGACCAGAAAATATTTGCGATGCTCGGCACCCGAGTTAACAACGTACCCGGCAGCCTAGTGGCTCTGGGCTTAACCGAAAAAACTATCTCTACCACCGTGAAGACCACCACAACAACCACCACGGTAACGGTAACAACAGGAAGTGCTAATCAGGCAGAAACTGTCCCCGCTGAAATAGCATACGCTTCAGTCGCGGTGGCCGTAATAGCGGTAATCGCGGCGGTTATTCTAGTAGCGAGAAGGCAACGTTAAACAGAATCTAATCTGCAACCATCCCACAATTGATCCAACACGTTTGACGTTAGTTAGCTAGCTTGGCTTTTCGAAGCTTATGCTGATGTAGTGGAGCTCTACGATACCGTTTACGTTTACGAGCATACCGTAGTTCACTACTGAGTCCTGTCGCCACCTCAGTATTCTGCCTTCACTTGCTGCACTGCTCCAGTTGCCGACGAAGGATGTTACGAGTGGAACTGTATTGTTCCTGTCCTGAGCTGATGCGTAGGTCACGTTTCCTTCAAGGAACACTATGTCTGGATGCACCTCCTTCGGCTCCACCACCTTCAGGCCTTTGTCGAGAAAGATCTGCTCAATCAGTGCTCGTCGATCAGAGGCCCCGATTTCCTCAACTGGAGGCGCTTCAACGCCACCCAGCTTTGCCAGATAGTTGCTAAAGGCCTCCTCCGTGGTTGATCCGAGGCCGATGAAGGTTTGGCCGGTGAAGCTGGCTCCAACCGCCGCTACCAGTCCCATCTGCGTAATTACTCCACCGCTTTTAGCCGTGTAAACAGGGATGAAGTATACGTCCTGATCTCCTATACGATAGAGAATGTTGTCTCCTTCTTTGACTCCTCCAGCGCTGCTGAGAAGCGTTTTCCGCTCAGCATAGTCCTTGTCCTTCTGAAGAGCTTCGAGAACGGCTGTGGGACCAAGCAGCTTCGTCGATGAGTCCAGCGGTACCTGGTAGAAAATTATTTGGCCAAGGCTGGAATAGTCGTTCCTCACCACAGCATATCCTGCGAGGTTTCTACCAGGTGAGTCTCTTAGCTGAAGCGAAAGGATACCGAGGAACTCAGGTTGATTGAAGAGCGGCGGCTTCGAGATAACGTAGTATGTATCTAGGCCAGCGGGAACCTCAAAAAAGTCCTTCGCTGAGATAAACGTAGCCGGATCTGATACGTGGTAATAATTGTACATTGAGACGCGCCATTCGAACAGCTCCTCAGGATATCGGGTCTGATCCTTGAGCCAATCAGGCATCTCAGTTGATACGTAATCACCGTATGATGTTTTGAAGAGTTGGCTGAAAAAGTCGTTACCTGTAACGATGACCTGAATATTGCCGTTATAAATATCGATCAGCGCATAGCCGACCTGTCTCAGCAGAGGTCTTCCAGTGCTCCAAGGTATGTCTCCCCCGTCAAGACCTACGATCAACGGCATCGCCCAGTACGTGTTCTTGCCGTCAGTAACAGGGTACATGTCAACCGGTTTTCCTACGAAGTCATACATGAAGTACGGGTAAAGCATCCTCATACGGTCGTAGACATCCTTGTACCTCAATGCGTGAACTGTATCGTCAGGGAAGGACACTAGGAATGTAGAGTCAAAAATCCAGCTCAGCGGCGGCCTAATATCTATTCCACCTGTACCATTGTAAAGTGTGTCTCCCACCTCTGCGCTTCGACCGCTTTTAAGCGGGTAAGCCGCCCAAGTATCAGTCAACAGGCCTCCTTCGCCGTAGTAGATTTGACGTTGCTGGAAGAATTTCGCGGAGTTCACTATCGTACCTTCGTGACCGTCTAGGAGAAGGAAGCCGTTCGGAACATGTGTATAATACATATGTTCTAGGAACCATCTGTTCCCACTCTCTACTGTCCTAGGGAGAACCGGTTTCATCGATGCACTCCAGTAAAGCGTGTTATTGAAACGGAGGATATCCGAATCCTCAAAGTCAACGTAAGGAATAAGCCCAATCTCAGGTTTCAGCTTAGCATTAGATGCCTCTAAATCCCAAAGACGAACCTTGCTTAGGAGCTCGCTGTAGTTCGCCACATACTGCTTGATCCGCTCAGGCGCAACAGGTGTAATGCTGAAGTTATACCGCACCTCATTAACTGCGTCGAGCTGAGCGAGGTAACGGTTCACCGAGATTTCCTGAGTAGTGTAAGGCCCCATCCACTCAACCTTCCTTGCATCAGCTATGCTGTTCTGCACCGTGACCAGTGAACCTACGAATAGCACGACGATCAAAACAGAGACGATTCTAAGCACAATTGCACGACTCGTAATAGGCAAACGGCGCTTCCTCCGGGATCTGTCGAGAAATGCAAAGACAGCTAAGAGCGCTGCTGCTACGAATAACCCGCCGATAACGTATTTTGTATTGTAGTCAATGTACGAAGGGAAGAAGAAGTTTACTCCAGTCCAAGTTAGAGCAAGGGCGATTAACCCTTCAATAGTTGCAAGCGGCACATTCACCTGTTGCCCCGGCTCGGTTGACTGCAGAAATGCTGATGTCCCAACCTTTACTGCCTGTGTAAAACCGACTAGAAGTATCAGCCTGACCCCGAGAACCATCAAAATCGGCGAGATCAAGAGAGTTAGAACAGGCGCCAGAGGAACAACGTTCTGCTGCGCATATGTCATGTCAAGCGGAGGTGTAGCGAAAGGTAGTGTGAAGAGCTCAGGTATGTTAGTGATGTTGGACTCCCAACCGTTAAGCATAGCTTGAACAGCCATACCGAAGATAATGTTCGCGAAAATCGTCATTCCGACAAGCACCTTCGTGATCTGCCACAGCGCAAACTTCACTGGACTGAGCCGGAAGTACGTGAAGTCTAGGTATTCTGGAGGAATTGACAGAATTTCTCCGCGCGACCTGAAGACCCGTAATATCAGTCGAATGAACCACCACGTGATAGATCGGCGGTTCCTAAAGTCTATACGAAGCAGCGCAATAGCTGCGAGAATGAACCCGCCTAACGTCTCAAAGTAGAACGGTCGAGTGAAGAGCTCACCGAACTCTTCAACGTTTAGCCAGAACCAGATGACCTGTCCACCGATCAGCCAGACTGTGAAGAGGACTATGACAATGAAGAGGATCCAAAACATCCTCCAAGACATCCCCCGCACCTCAGGCGGTCTCTCCCTATCTCCGTAATCCATGATTAGGCGTCACTCTGACCATCATATCAACATCATATAAATCTTGAAGCGACTAAGTGATTAAGAGGGCAAAGACGGCTATATATGATTCAAACAGCGTCTGTTGACCGATTCTGAGTATTTTGCTCGGCTTCGCCTGTAGGTTTCATCATCCGTAGTAAGTATATAGCCTACTTATACATCATCAATGGCGATGACATTAGCCGATCCGTTCGGCAGAGCAGTAACTCAGGCACGTATCTCCCTTAACAGCTCGGCTGATTGTAACTTCAGCTGCGACTTCTGTCATAAGGAGGGTATTGATGAAACTAGTAAACCTTTGATTACCCCTGAAGAGATTGAACGGATAATTCGCATCATGGGTCTCTTCGGCATTGACCGTATCAAGCTCACCGGCGGTGAACCGATGCTTAGGCGAGACATCGTCGAGATTGTTGAGCGTATCCGCAGGGCTGGTGTGAAAGAGGTTTCTCTCAGCAGCAATGGAACTCGCCTCACCAAAATGGCCCCTGCGCTAAAGGCCGCTGGTCTGGCCAGAGTAAACATCAGTCTTCATAGTCTCAATAGAGAACGGTTCAAGCTGATCACCGGTGCAGACAGGCTTCCCGACACCCTCTCTGGGATCAATGCTTCAATAGACGCTGGGTTGCTTCCCGTCAAGATTAACACTACGCTGCTGCGCGGTGTGAACCATGATGAAATTGGAGATCTAGTGGAGTTCTCTCACAGCCTCGGAGGCGGAAAAACCAATGTGCTTCAACTCATCGAGCTGGTTATGACTATGCCTGATTATTATGAGATGTATCACTACCCGCTGGCATCAATCGAGGAGGATCTGAAGAGCCAGGCTACAGTTGTGACTGAACGTGTTCTGCATAGGCGGCCGCGATACGAGCTTTCTAACGGAGTGACTGTTGAGCTTGTTAAACCGATGCATAACAGCGAGTTCTGCATGGGCTGCAACCGCATCAGAATCACTCATGACGGAAAGTTCAAGCCCTGCCTAATGAGGCACGATAATCACGTTGACTTCCTAGCCGCGATGAGGCGAGGCGCAGCTGACAAAGAAATTATTGATCTCTTCAAACAGGCAGTTTCTCTGAGAGAACCTTTCTTCAAACCAAACGTTGAAGCGGTAAGCCGCGTACACCCGCCCTTCTCCCACGAACACACTCATCTGTAACCGGTTTACGACTAATCTATTGCTACTTAGTACAGTCAAAACTTAAATCGGCAGTTAAAGGCATGATCACGGAGCATCGGATATGAGTCTGATAAAACTCCGTCTCTCGATATTAGGTACGCTTGCGTTTATTATTGGGCTATCAACGCTAGCATTTACAGTAGTTCTCACTCTCGTCGGAGGTCTCAACATCTTCGCCATCCTAGCATTCGTCATTCTCTTTAACTTGGCTCAATGGATCTTTGGCCCAGCCATCATCGACCGATTATACCGTGTGAAGGAGGTTTCCAGCAGTGAGCAGCCGCAGCTCCACAGGATAGTGGAGTCTATTTGCCAGAGAGCCGGGCTGCGAAAACCTAAGGTGATGCTCGCGGATATTCCTCTTGCGAACGCTTTCGCCTACGGCTCGCCTCGATACGGAAACAGAGTAGCCGTCACCACCGGTCTCCTGCACAATTTAGAGCCTGATGAGGTGGAGGCTGTACTAGGGCATGAGCTTGGGCATCTGAAGCATCGTGATGTTCAAGTTATGATGTTCGCATCTGTTCTACCGGCTATCTTCTACTATATTGGCTCCAGTTTCATGTACTCAAGCTTGTGGGGTGGCAACAGGCGTGACAATGGTGGAGCTGTTCTCATCGGAATAGCTGCAATGGTGCTCTACTGGATTCTGAGCCTAATGGTTCTCGGATTAAGCCGGCTTCGAGAGTACTACGCTGATCAACATGTAGTTGAGACTGTTGACGATGGAGCCCGTAAGCTTTCAGGCGCCTTGGCGAGGATCGCCAGCTTAGACGCTCGAACAACGCGTACTGCTGGAGGCAGCAGCGGAATAAGCTCATTCAAGACCCTCTTCATCGCCGATCCAGACACAGCGAAAAGTGATGTTGAAACGATTTCAGGCTACAGTAAACGTCTCAGCAATCAGGAGCTGGTTAACCAGATGCTTTCTAGAAGGGTAACTGGCTTCGACAGGTTCATGGAGATCTTCTCAACACATCCTAACATGGTTAAGCGTCTACGTGCTCTTCAGCGCGCTCAGTAGACTCTCTAGATAGGTTGCCGGCATGCCTAATCGTAGTGAGGAGCACCGGGTCAAGTCCAGAGCTGCTAAATTTTCGATAGCGGTTTCGATCGGCCTCACCATCCTGAAGCTAGTGGTCGGTCTTCTCACCGGCAGCCTCGCAATTCTTTCACTTGCGGTCGACTCGTTCTTCGATATTGCTGGTTCAGCCACTACCCTGTTCTCGACGCGTATGTCCAGTAGACCCCCAGATCGCGAGCATCCCTACGGTCACGGCAAGATGGAGAACTTCGGTGGGCTTCTCGTAACCGTCATGCTTCTGATAACAGTCAGCTATCTTTTCTACGAGTCCTTCCTTAGAATCTTGAATCCTGTTCCAGTCGCTTCTGAAACTATTGGCATCATAGGAATGGGTATCGGAATCGTAGTCGAGTTCTTCTTCTCTTCGTTCTTGATACGGGTTGGACGGCGTTACAATAGTCAGGTATTGGAGGCTAATTCTCTTCAGTTCAGGATGGACATCTGGACGCAGAGCTTCGTTATCGTTGGGCTAGTCTTCACCAGTCTCGGTTACCCGATCGTAGATCCTATCACTGCGATTCTCATATCGGTGTACATCGCCTATCTGGGAGTCAACATAGGGCGAAAGGCCGCTGATGCGCTGCTCGACCGGGCGCCGTCTGTTTTGGTTAAGCAGGTTGAGGAGGCTGTGGAGGGCTGTGTAGACGTTGTGAAGTACGATAATCTCCGGATTAGAACCGCAGGCTCACAGACCTTTGTAGATCTCAGGGTCTACGTTCCTCGGATCTTTACGCTGGACAAGGCGCATAACATAGCCTCAAAGGTTGAGCGGCGGATCAGGAAGGCTGTTCCCGGCGCTGATGTCCTAGTCCATGTGGAAGCTGAGGCTGGGACGGAAGGTGAAAAGACAGCTGATCGGGTTCGCTTAATCGCCACGAATATCCCCGGCGTCAGAGGTATCCACGATATCTGGATGAGAGATGTGGAAGGCGTAACCGAGCTGGATATTCATCTTCAAGTCGATTCAGACCTCTCGCTTACCGAGGGGCATCGAGTCGCCTCTAATCTTGAGGAGCGGCTAAGAAAGGAGTTTGGGCCGGAGTCAAGAATCATCACACATATTGACGTTGAAGTAGATCGGGTTGTTCATCAAGAGCCTCTGGAGAGCGCGCCTGAAATCACTCAAGCCGTACGGAAGATTATCTCAGGTGTTGAAGAGGTCGAGCGGTGCGACAGCATCTCAGCCAACAGTCTTGATGACTGGATCCATGTATCGGTCACCTGCGTTCTCAAGAAAGATATGACGGTGAAGGAGGCGCACGCAGTCGCTGAGAAAATAGAGACTTTGGTAATTAGCAACATCGCCGGAGTCAGCAAGGTCTTCGTCCACACAGAACCACCAGCCGAGCAGAAATAATAACCGGTGTTACCAGTCAACAACGTGTAAGTGAGCACGTTTAATCTATCTGCGCAAGTCTATTTTATTTCCTACATAATCTAATGGAACTTCACCACCGAACTTAAACCGCCAGTAAGCAAAACAAAACTGGAATGTGGTGTAGTTAGTGTATGAAAGAGAATGCAAAGAAGATACATGCAATATCTCGGAGTATCGAGGATCACGCCAAGTTTCTCTCGGAAACAAAAATTGACGTTGGCTCCGTAAAAAAACCGCTGCAGGACACCATGAAAAGCCGTTCTCCGGGGGATGGTCTGCTCCGAGCCGGGTTTGCCCTTACGGTCTTAAGTCCCGATCCATTTACAGATGCCGTCGGCATACCTATGATGGCTACAGGCTATGCGCTGAAGAAAACTAGAAGCTGCATAGGCATTAAGGACATAACCATCGAGCTCAACGAAAACCTGAAGACTCTGAAGAACCTCAAACTAGACCTCTAGCTACAGCAACCACCTTTAGATGTTCTGAACCATTCCTCTCCCTGCAGCGAACGTTTTGCTGAAGTTGTCCCGAGGGTTACGCTTAAATACAGTCCCGCGTTCCTATGCGTTCGGCATATCTCATGTCTACTTATAGTAAAGGTCAAACATGGGGAGCCTTGAAAAAGGCTTGGAAGGCGTATAAGATAGCAAAGGTTCAAAACGATAAGAGTCAAATGAAGCAGTACGCCCAAAGAATTCAGACTCTTCAAAAGGAGCTGGGACTGAAGCCGGCTCAGTTCGACGTCCTGTAGGCCGTTTAACCGTTTTCTGTTTAATTCAGCTTTAACGGTCTTCCTGACTTTTTATGGCACTTATTATTTAACTAGCGATTACTATATTAATATCAGCAGAAGGTTTGCCGCAGGTAGATATCGTGAACCGGCACCTAGTCAAATTTGTAGAGGACACAGCTAAGTTAACTCAGCCTGACACCATCTACTGGTGCAACGGCTTGGAGGCTGAGTATCGTTCCCTTATCGAGCAGATGCTGGATGACGGCACCCTCACTGAGCTGAATCAAGCGAAGTTCCCTAACTGCTACCTTCACCGAAGCGATCCGAATGATGTCGCTAGGACCGAGCACCTCACCTTTGTCTGCACTAGCAGTAAAGATAACGCTGGTTGCACGAATAACTGGGCCGATCCTGATGAGACCAAGAATAAGATGAACAGCCTGTTCAACAGCTGCATGGAGGGGCGAACAATGTACGTTGTTCCTTACATCATGGGGCCGGAGAGTTCGCCGCACTCTCAGGTTGGTGTTCAGATAACTGATAGCCCATATGTAGTAGTTAATCTGCAGATTATGACTCGGATGGGCAGAATAGCTCTTAACCGGCTAGGCAACTCTGATCGTTTTATCAGAGGCGTTCACTCAATAGGCGAGCTTGATCCCGGGCGGCGGTTCATCTGCCATTTTCCCGAGGAAAACCTCATTATGAGCTACGGCTCAGGTTACGGTGGAAACGCTCTCCTCAGCAAGAAATGTCATTCGCTACGGCTAGCGAGCGTGATGGCTAGAGACGAGGGGTGGCTGGCTGAGCACATGTTGATTCTCGGTTTAGAGAGCCCTGATAGCGATGTGACCTATATGAGCGGTGCGTTTCCAAGCGCAAGCGGCAAGACTAACCTCGCTATGCTGAAGCCTCCGAAGAGCCAGAATGGCTGGACAGTTTGGACAATGGGTGACGACATAGCTTGGATTTACCCCGGCCAAGATGGGCGCTTCTGGACGATTAACCCTGAAGCAGGCTTCTTCGCGGTCGCGCCCGGAACCACTTGGAAAACAAATCCTAATGCCTTGGAGACAATGATGAAAAACACCGTCTTCACTAATGTTGCAGTCACCGGTGACGGATCTCCATGGTGGGATGGTCTCACCGATGAGATTCCGCCTGGAGTAATCGACTGGCAGGGAAACCCTTGGAGCCCCGGGACAGCTAAGGCAGCTCATCCCAACGCTCGCTTCACCACCTCGATACGACAGATCCCTTCGCTCTCTCCTCATCTGGATGATCCTAAGGGGGTGCCGCTCTCAGCGATACTGTTCGGTGGGCGAAGAGCCAGCTTAACCCCGCTTGTCTTCGAAGCCTTCGACTGGGTTCACGGAGTCTTCATTGGTGCGACTATGGCCGCTGAGACAACTGCCGCGGCGGTTGGGACTGTTGGCGTAGTCCGCAGGGATCCGATGGCTATGCGTCCCTTCTGCGGCTACAATATTGCTGACTACTTCAAGCACTGGGTTAAAATGGGCTCCAAAGTTTCTAAGCCTCCGCGTATCTTCCATGTAAACTGGTTCCGAACAAACAGTAAAGGCGAATATCTGTGGCCAGGCTTCGGCGAAAATGTTCGCGTACTGAAATGGATCAGCGAAAGAGTCAACGGAAAAGGTGATGCGGTTAAAACTCCGATTGGGTACGTGCCTAAGCAGGACGCATTGGATCTCAAAGGACTAAAAATCTCTCCGGAAGCGTTGGAGGATCTGCTTCGAGTTGACAGTAAGGGTTGGCTGAAGGAACTGGAAGACATCAGGGTCTTCCTGAACTCTCTAGGTGAAAGAGTACCTGAGGAGATGTGGCGTGAGTTCTCCAAGCTCGAGTCGAGACTAAACAGCTAACAGAATAAAGAAGCAACAACCCGATGAGTCGTCTAGAATCGGCGCAACTAATTAGTTAAACGACAATAATAATGATAAGGAAAGAATTCACTCGGGATGAAGGTGAAAGCGGAGTGTATCTCCGCCTAGATGAGCGTCTCCCGAGTGTATGCGGAAAACTGTCTGCAGCTCTATGACGTATACTTCTTGTCTCTAAAGCTCGATTCTCTGCAGCTGGTGACCCTTGTGGTTGTTAATGTGGGATACGGCGCTTCCGATTTGGAGAGTCTCGTAGCCACATGAACAGGCGTATTTCCAGCCGCTTCCGACCTTTGCCTCTGGTTTCTTACTCATTGAAATGCACCTTCGCTGAGCGACTTTTGGAGACCTTATAAATTTTTTCGTATTTGGACCGATGAATAATATGTAAAAACGTTCTATGCCGTCTGTGCAGATGCCTCCGTGGACCGTACGCTTTAATGCTTAGGTGAGCTGAGGGGAGTCGGATCATTTGAAAGCTGTACTGTTAAAAGAATCTAATAAGGTAGTGGTTGAAGAACTATCCATACCGCAGCTAGATAAAGGCGATATTCTTGTTGAGATGAAGGCATGCGGCCTCTGCGGCACCGATATCGAGAAAATGCATGGGCAGTACACTGCGGCTCGCCCCGTTTTAGGGCACGAGGCCACCGGTATTATTACAGAGGTAGGGGAGGATGTGGACGGCTTCAAGGTTGGGGATCGTGTTTTTCCCCATCATCACACGCCCTGCTACAGCTGCCACTTCTGCAAGCATGGCAGTGAAACTATGTGCAGCAGCTTCCGGACGAGCAACCTTGACCCCTGCGGCTTCGCTGAATACTTCCGTGTTCCAGCCTTCAACATTCACCAAGGCGGCGTCCTGAAACTACCTGGGTCAGTCGGGTTTGAGGCTGCGAGCCTGATTGAACCTGTTAGCTGCTGCATCAGAGGTCTCAACCGCTGCGGGGTTTCGAGTGGAGACTCGGTTCTCGTAGTCGGGGCTGGCCCGATGGGGCTGATGCATCTTCAACTGCTAAAGCAGCTGGGTGCCCAAGTTCTGATCAGCGAGGTTAACCCTGTGCGGCTCGCCTACGCTGAGAAGCTGGGTGCTCACCAGGTCTACGATGCGGCTAAAGTAGATGTCCCTTCAACTGTCAGGAAGGATACTGATGGACGGGGTGTTGATGTGGCGTTGGTCGCGGCTGGAAGCCCTAAGACGATAGTCCAGGCTCTCAAATCGGTGCGGAAAGGTGGGACTGTCTGCCTGTTCGGGGTTCCGATAGTCGGCTCTGTTCTAGACTATGATTTCAGCAACATCTTCAACTCAGAGATCTCGATAGTATCAAGCTACGGCTCAACTGAGCGAGAAACCAAGGAGGCTCTGCGAATGATCGAGGAGCATCGGATCGATACTGCTTCACTGATAACCCGCCGATTCAGGTTAGAGGAGTTCGAAAAGGCGGTCGAGACGGCGATGAAAGGCGACTCCCTGAAAATCGTAATTACTCCATAACAGTTAATGTTGCGATCTTGCCGCAAGTATCTCAGAAAAACACTATGTCACCATATGAATTGTAATATTTGGATAAATCACTTTCTTTTTAGAAATTAAATAGTAGTCTGCGTGAGCTGTTGTCAAATTCAGCGTGCAGCTATTGATGCCTCAGGCATCGTTACTTCAATGTTCTACTCAGTCCAGAAGTGCATTTGCAATCTCTAAGCAGTGATAGCACTAGGAATGAGAAGCTGCTTTCCATCTAAGGTAATTTAAGAGTGTTTAGCCGGCTTTTAAACAGTAGTTAAGGTGTTTATTCGGTGATTACGATGCAAAGAACCCGAAATAATCTGGGTGACTTGGAGGGAACAAAGGTGAAGGCCAAGACTAGACCTGTAATGGGGTTTACTGGTCCAGTTGCTATTCTTCTAGTTGTACTCGCAGCTGCAGCTATCTACACAGCTGGAGCTCCAAGTATTACTACGAATGATTACTCACAATACGATGCTGAGATCATTACGTCAGGAGGTAACCTCACCTTGACACCGAAAGGTGTTGATGCACTCTCCAGGACTCAGGCGGCGGACGGCGATACTCAGGGAACTGGTATAACAATGTCCTCTTCAGGTAGCCCTACAGGTAACACTGCCTTAACCAAAGGGAATTGGGGGTATAAAGTAGAGGTTCAGGCGATCACAGGCAACACACCCGCAACCTCAGATTTCATGGTGGAGCTGAAGGTTAATGGAACAGTTGTAGATACGTTGTACGTGAAGTCGGACGCTGCTCCTGCTACTGGTGAAAAAGTTACCTTAACTTACGATCTTGGAACAAGTACGCTAGGCAATGTACAGTCATTCGTGATACAAGCCACGAAACTGTAGGCTAGGCTGAGTACGACGGATAGAGCAACCGCTCGAAGCAAAGAGAGGGTCCCCTTGGGAAGAAGGAGGAAGGCTTCGAACAGGATTGCTCTAACCCTAGCCGTCCTTTCATTTGTACTCCTCGATGCACTAGTTATACTCTCAACCTCTAGCCGTGCTTACGGCGCCAACACTTCGAGTTTCGCTGTCAATTTCGATACCTTCCCCCGGAGGACGTCTCTCATCGTCGATGGTGTAACCTATCTTCCTCAACAGCAACCTGTTACGTTCAATTGGCTAAATGGAACAGTTCACACCTTCGGTGTTACTCGGGATGTGACTAATTTTGACTCGGGGAAAAGATACAAATTTGAGAAGTGGAATGATGGTTTCAATACAGGCGGCATCAGAACAATTACTGCAAGTGCCGATCAAAGTTACATCGCTATCTTTCGTACGCAGTACTACGTAGTAGTGGAGGCTGAGTACGGGACTCCTGAAGGTGAAGGATGGTATGATGAAGGAAGCACTGTACCGATTAGAGTGGAGCCTACATTCGATATTATTCCAGGTCAAAGCCGCATGGTTTTCATCTCATGGAGCCAAGGTCTCAAGCCAAAGGCTAATGAGAACCTTGTAACAGTATTTAGTCCGTCCACAATCACTGCGAGCTGGAAAAAACAGTATTTGCTTGAAGTCGCCTCCGAAGTGAAAGGAGCGGTGGCGGCCGGATCAGGTTGGTACGATGAAGGGTCTGAAGCCAGTATCCTAACCTCCTCTGAGTATATACTAAGGGCTGGTGAGCACAAGTACCTCTTTAACGGCTGGGTATCTGCTGGAGATAATCCACCTAATCTGGAACGGCAGGATGCGCCCAACACAGTTGTCAAGGTGGATAACTATTACAGCATTCGAGCAGCTTGGACTGAAATGTGGCGTCTCACTGTTCTTAGTGATCCGTCAGATCTGATAAGCCGTGGAGAAAACGAGTGGTACAAGGCGGGCTCTACAGTAACCTTAGAGAGGGCGCCAGATAAAAAAACCGGATACAAGTTTCAGGAATGGTGGATAGACGGCGCACCAGTTAGCTCCAACCCACCTACTGTCGAGATGGATCAACGTCATGTTGTCGAAGCAAGATTCTCGAAGTACTATACAGTAATTATGGATACATATCCGCGTGTCTCACCTATCACCGTAGATAAACAGATTTTTCTTCCAAGCAGCCTGCCTCTGACCTTCGAGTGGACACAGGATTCCGAACACACATTCGGGCTACCAGCTGGAGTTGTGCCAGGATCGGTTGGAACACGCTACATATTTACAGGGTGGAACGATCTTGAAACCAATGCGAGTAGACACGTAACTGTAAAGAGCGATACCGTTTACACCGCCTTACTGAGGACACAGTACTACCTTTCGATAACCTCTGAACATGGATCACCAGTAGGTGAAGGATGGTACGACGCCAACAGTGTAGCCACCTTCAAGGTGGAATCTCTTGCAGATATTATCGCTGACCAATCCCGACACAGGTTTGTAGGCTGGGAAAAGGGGCAAACAAGATGGAACCCTAATAACTCAATTGAAATTTCTGGCCCTACATCAGTAGCAGCGCAATGGATAACGCAGTATTGGCTGAATGTATCAACACCGGTGATAGGCACATCTGCTAAAGGCTCAGGCTGGTACGACGATGGAAGCAAGGTTAAGATCTATACAACACCACTTTACGAGCCTGAGTATAACGGCCACAAGTTTACCTTCAAGCAGTGGAGTAGTAGCCAGCAGTCGGCGATTATCGAGAACTCCCAGAAGGAGGCTACAATAGTCCTAGTTGACAGCTACTATGACATTAATGCTGAGTGGAACGAATGGTATTATTTGAGTGTGGAGAGCCTGTACGGTGAACCGAAGGGTGGTGGATATTACCTGAAAGGTGACGAAGTAATAGTGTCAGTCACCTCCCCCTTCGAGACACAACCATTTCAAAGCAGGCTTACATTTGTAAAATGGATCGGAGACCTAGAGACGAATGAGAACAAAGTATCGTTGATTATGGATCGCGCAAAGAGCCTTACTGCGGAATGGCTGAAGCAGTATTATCTCAAAATTGTTTCAGTCAGTAGCAACGTGCAAGGCGTAGGTTGGTATGATGAAGGAAGTCAGGCGAAGGTCTTTGCAGAGAAGAGTATAAGCGCCGGCATCGGTCGGTGGACCAAATTTGAGAGTTGGAGCGGTGATTTGCTAAGCAGTCGAAATGAAGCAGAGCTACTCATGGATTCGCCGCACACAATTTACGCGAATTGGAGCACAGATTCAACGCAGTTTAGCATTTTACTAATCTCTATGATCGGCAGCGGACTAGCGGTTACCTTCATTCTGGTAAGGAACAAATTCAACTTGAAAAAGTGGAGGAATATAACTTACGATGAGATGCTTTGAAGATCTTTTGAGCGGCTCAGCGTCCCGTAGCTCAATCAAAGGCGGGGCTTTGCGGAAATGCGTCAAAGCAGTCAATGTTTCCCATCTTTCATTGGTAATGGGAAAAGCGGTAAAATGTCAGCGCGTGGTCGAGACTTATTTGGACTGCTCACCTAATGTGTTTTGGAGGTGGCTGTGAAGATTGAAGCTTAGCAGGGTAATTCATGTGAATCAGAAGACGCTTGTTTTCCTATGCGGTACCTTAACTTCAGTATCAGCTATATTTCTAGCGCAATCTCTTCTGCCTCTGCCTGTACCTTTCTTTATCGTAATTTCCGACAGTATGGTGCCCGCGATACAGGCTGGTGATGTGGTTGTGCTTGAGTCGGTTCAACCGCAGGAGATAGCTGTGGGGGATGTGATTGCCTTCAAGCCGCCGGTTAAGACTGTGGCTGAGACATTGGTTCACCGTGTCACAAGGGTAAACTTTGGTGAGGAGGGGGCTCTCATGTATGTCACTAAGGGTGATGCGAATCAACTGGAAGACTCATTCAAGGTAGAGTATGATGATGTTGTGGGGCGGGTTCTATTCAAGGTTCCCTACATAGGGCAAGCGTTCTTCCTATTTACGAATCCTTTGGTGTTGATTTTGGTCGTAATTCTGGGGTTACGCCGATTCCTTTAGGCTATGAGGTGCGGCGAAGTGGGCCGTAAAGCAAAGAAGCGACAACGGTCTTTTGCGGTTGTTTTCGATCTTTTTCTCGTATTACTATTGTTGGCAATAGTGGGATCAGGTTTCCTCAGCGGCGGTGCTAGCTTGAGTTTGAACGATTACTCTGAACTAACGGCTGAGGCGAACAGCGCCACTAACGATTTGCAGGTACGAGCTAGTGGAG
Organism: Nitrososphaerota archaeon; assembly: GCA_016190055.1. Lineage (GTDB taxonomy): Archaea > Thermoproteota > Nitrososphaeria > Nitrososphaerales > JACPRH01 > JACPRH01. The sequence goes on from JACPRH010000006.1 coordinate 28,998, forward strand.
TATGGGTGACAACTGAAAATACTGCTGCGCAGGGAGATACACCGGCGGCGGCGCTTACACTTTCAAACCTTACTACTTTTGGAAGAGACACCTTCACCGACCCGGATGCTACTCAGCTTCGAAACCACATTCCGGATGTCGGAACCGGCTGGACAACCAGCACTAATAGTATTGATATCCGGAGTAACACTGCTGGATTGAAGATCAATACTGGTACTAAACAGGTAGGGCGGGAAATGACTAACCTCGGTAATGATGACATGAATGTCACTGCAACACTCAACATTGTGGTGGCTGACTGTAGGGGTGTCAACCAATACGCAGGTATTGTCGCACGACTATCTCCAAGCAACTTCAACAACCATTACCTAGTTACGCTAGAAGATCAATGCCCATCTCAGGTCGGACTATACAAGGTTGTTGGGGGAGTGAAGACCCAGCTGGGCGCAAGCTACTCTCTGGCGGGAGGACAGCTTAGTGCGACAGTTAGGCTTGAGTTATACAACAATTCTCAGAGGGTCTTTGTAGACGGTACTCAGCGAATTACAACCAGCGAGCCGGATACCACGCTTCAGGGAAATAACTTCGCTGGAGTAGCCTTCTCAGATACCAGAAAAAATAGACCCGCGACTGATGATTTTCTCAGCGGAACCCTACCTGTGCGGGAAGAGCTTACGTATAACCCGCACATGGCAACCACTTCGGGTCACTACATCTATCAGGTTGAAGTTCGAGCTAGATCAACTGCACCGCCAAACACCACCTACAAGGTCTCCTTACTGCTTAACGGTAACCTCGTTGACGATCTTTACGTGAAAACGGATGCAAGTCCCGCTTCCAACCAAGTTCTCTACGCGCAGTTCGACATCGGCACCACAATAAACAGGAATGCACTATACTCCATCGATGTCCAGCAGGTTTAGCAGGTATAGGCGGGCGGAATGCTGAACGACGATTGTTCCCTAGCTCCCCAATGTGCCTTGGTGACAGTTAGCTTTAACTAGCCGGAGCCTGCCGATGGGCGTAGAGGTTGGTTTCGATGGATTGGGGAATGAAGAATCGGTTTTCAAAAATAATTAGGCCTGATACCGGCCGCACAGTGATGTTGGCTGTTGATCACGGCTATTTCCAAGGCCCTACCACTGGGTTGGAAGAGCCTCGGAAGACGGTTGAGCAGCTTCTCCCATACGCTGATGCTTTGATGTTGACCCGAGGCGTCCTACGAACCTCGATTGACCCCGCGGTAAGTACTCCAATCGTTCTACGCGTCTCTGGCGGCACCAGCATCTTGAAGGAACTATCCAACGAAGGATTAACCACCTCTATCGAGGATGCAATCCGCCTCAACGTTTCAGCAGTAACAATGTCAATCTTTGTCGGAGGCGAATATGAGAGGCAGACGCTCCTAAACCTATCTAAACTCGTCAATCTCGGCGAACGATACGGCATACCTGTGTTGGCTGTGACTGCGGTGGGGCGTGACATGAACCGTGATGCGCGCTATCTCGGACTAGCCTGCCGCATAGCGGCTGAGCTTGGTGCCCACTTCGTGAAGACTTACTTCTGTGAGGATTTCGAGAAAGTTGTGAGGGGTTGCCCAGTGCCTCTAGTTGTCGCGGGCGGCAAGAAGATTCCTGAGCAAGACGCTCTACAGCTCACCTACAATGCAATTCATGCTGGAGCCGTCGGAGTCGACATGGGTCGAAACATCTTCCAATCTGAAGCACCGGTTGCTATGATCAAGGCTGTTCGCTCAATTGTGCATGAGAATGCGACCGTAGATGAAGCGTCTATCCTCTACAACCTACTTAAAGCGGAAGAAACAAAGCCTAAAGTCCCAGCACAATAACAGAAAGGCCAAGGCCACAATTTTTTCTAAAGTCGTCTCTCCCAGCCGGTGATAGTGAAGCGGCGTAGATGGTTGGCGTGATAAGGGTCGTTCTTCGCCATCTGCTCTGCCTCTTCGGGGGAGTTGGCTGCAAGAATATACATCCCTCCTGTGCCGTCGGAGAATCTTCCCGCCATCTGCAGCCTGCCCTCCTTCTTCAACTGAGTCAAGTACGTTAAATGCGCCTCTCGATAAGGAACGCTCTTCTCACGGTCAACTGCGAGGCTAGATAAGACAAGATATTCAGGCATACTTCCGGTCTAAGCCGCCCATGATTAATAGATAACGCATCAACTGAAGCTACGTATATCGTCCCCGTAAACCAAACCTGATTTCATCACCTAAACTAACCTCTATTCGCTCACCCCGATGCTACAGCCAATCTACCAACAATAAGCTGACTAGCAATGCATGTCTTGCAGCTCAGAAATGTATCTACAATAATTCTACCACATTAACCAAGAAAGCACTTGGGGGATAATCCTGCAACCAAAACAAACGCTTTCAACAAGCACTGCAAGCCCGCAGCTTCAATCCAAGCAGATCGCTTAGACCAGCAGCTTGATTCTTATGCCTATTTCAAGAGTATATGAACTCCCCCCTAGGCCGAGGGCAGCAGGCGTAATAGTATACGGCGTGAAGCATCGCAAATCTGTCTAGCACAGCAGAGCAGCATAACACTACTTGCCGATAACACGTGTTCTCATCCAAATATTCAGAGCGTGCTCGTGGCTCCAAGCTAAAATTGCAAGGAAGGGTGCGCAGCTTCGTTTCTACCGTCACCGCAACGCTTAATCATCTATCTCTCATGCGGCTTGTTGGTGAACTAGCTAGTCTCTAGATTAGCTCATCTGGTGGCCGCTGTGGTGTAGCATAACTGCATCTAGATGTCGCTAAGTATTTATTTCGGCGAAGGTAATGCTCCCACTGATAGCCTTGAAGGCGCCTGATGGCCGCTTGAAAGTTGACGGATGGGTCAGTAAGTATCCTTCAGTGCAGCTGCTTCTTGATCACTTGAAGCGCAAGACTAGAAGCGAAACCTCTCGTGTGAAGTTTCTGCACGATGTGGACAAGTTTCTACAGTTCGTTAAAATGGAACCTGATCAGCTTGTTTCTCTAGAGCCCGCTGAGATTGAGAAGCTGCTCCAAAGATTTGTCGATGAAATGAATGACGGTGTGAAGAGTCTTCGCTACGTTAACGGCATTGCCGGTGACGTGATTACGTTTCTGCAGTGCAACGGCTTCAAGAACGGGAGATCCGTTGAGATTGAGAAGCTGCATATTCCGGCTAGATACAGGTCGAAGGGCGAGCATATTCCTCAGCCGGCGGAGATCGAGGCGATGGCTGCCTCCTGCGGCTCTACCCTGAACGGTCTTAGGGACAAGGCAATGATCCTGTGCAGCTACACCAGCGGGCTGCGGAACTCCACGTTGAGAGCTCTGAGATACGGTGACGTCCAGAGCGAGTTGGAGAACAGCAGCAACAACAAAGGCAACGGTAAAGATGGAAACGGTGCTGACAGAGATTCATCAGCTGCAGATCCTGTTGCTGTTCTGGTGCCTGTTTACGCTCGGATGAAGCAGTATGTAGCTGGGGCCTGTAAAGGCAACATCCCATATTTCACCTTCTTCAACAATGAAGCGGTTAGCTCGCTCAGAACTTACTTGGATGAGCGTAAGCGAGTTTACGGCGGAGCACTTGACGGAAAGGATCCGCTGTTTCACAGCGAGGTTCCCAGAATACCTAAACCTCAGCGAACGCACACCACAGTCGGCAAAGATCATTTTGAGAGGATTACGAAGAAGGCTGCCCGGCACGCCGGCATCGCCAAGTGGAGCGACGTGTATGTTCACACATTGAGAAAGGCCTTTGAGTCAGCTCTGAGAAACAGCAACCTCGACCCTGATGACCGGGAGTTCCTGATGGGACACATCCTCCAAGGCTCCAAAGACCCTTACTACGATAAGACCCGGGTGGAAGAGATGAGAAAGAAATACTTGACGGTCAAGTTCTTCCCCCACAAGTCTCCTCAAACAGAGGATCTGAGGAAAAAGCAGATCCTGGACACGGTGAAGCTTCTAGGCTTCGGCGAGGACAAGATTAAGAGGGTCGAAGAGGCCTTGGCGAAGTATAAGACAGCGGACGAAGCTATAAGCGAAATCCGGAAGCTCAGCGTTAACGGCTACAACAGCGGCGGTAACGGCAACGGTGTTGTCAGCAAGCATAAGGTTGTCACAGAAGATGAGTTGCTGCAGCATCTCGACGAGGGCTGGAGCATTGTCAGAGAACTGACTCCCGGAAAGATAATCATTGGAAGAGGAGCAGATTTTTAGTTAGTCGTAATTGCGAGCTTTGAGAGGGCTTGAGACTTCAGGTAGAAAGACACTCAATTATTGGAACTGATGAAGTGGTCGTGTTAAGCCGAAGCGAGAGAGGTGTTTTCGCTACTGGATTTGGTCTCAAAACTTACGCGTTATCTCTTTCGTCTTAGAAGGGCTATTGCCAGCAACGCAGCAATCGTTGAAGCACCTATTGCCCAAGCATATGTTGAAGAATCCGTTCTCGTTTCGATGGTAGTGGGCCCCGTGACTGTGGTAGCCTCAACGGTTTTGGAGCCTGTGACGGTTATAGTTTCAGTGATTGTTGTCGTGGTTGTGAGGGCTACTTGGGGAAACGTGATGTAGACGGTAGTGGTCACTGTCTTGAGCGGCCCAGTGGTGGTGTTGGATGTAGTTGAGGGGCCTGCGAGCTGGGGAATGTTGGTGTCCTCGATTATCCTTTCCATCCTCACCGAGTTCCCACAGTTGTCTGCTGAGCACAAGTCCACCTGCTTGACTCTGACCAAGGTTTCTTTGTCAAACCATATCGTCGAGTTCGGATAGTCGGAGTTTGGGTAGAACCCCACCACGTTGAATTTGTAGGCCTGGTAGGTGCGTCCATTTAGTCCTTTGACCTCTTCAAGCGGTGGGTGTTCGCTCATCACAGTCTTGTTAGATACTGTCAAGTAAGAATCAGTTAGCCCCTCAGCAAAGCCAGATTGTTCGACCCTCTCGTCGAGTTGTCCCCGCCAGCCCTGTGGGAAATTGGTTGGGATTTCTGCGCCGAAAGTCTCTATCCGTATCTGGTTGAGATAGGGCGTAGTATCATTGATCATCGTAACCCTCATGTGCACCGTTCCAGTCACCCCCGATACAGTCACTGAAAACAGGTACGTCACGTAGTCCCCGACATTCATCCACTTTGGTCGAATCAGATCATATGATGAACCAAGCGCGGACGCATCCTTAATCAGGGGTGCAGTGAAGAGTAGCAGAAGAAAGACAAACATTATCGGGAATAACGCGGTTCTCTTCAAAGACAACAGTAAATATCGTGGAAGCAACCCATAAGTTTTGCATTTGTTGGCTAGCACCCCAGATCCTGACCGTCGATAACAAAATGCAGAATAACGCTAGCTCCTCAAGCACCGTTGCTTTGACCCAGCCAAGCGAGCCTGAATGGGTGACATATGCTAGGAGCCTCTTGGAGGAGAGCAGGACAGATATCAAAGTCGCCCGGATGTTGTCGAAGTCGCCATCGCCGGGGATGCAGAGGAGACGGCTCTTCTTTCTCCAGCAGTCAATGGAGAAGGCGACCAAGAGCATCATGCCGATCATAGGACCAATGGTAATGAACCTGTCCAAGGTTCTCACGTTCGGGCACCTTTTGGGAGGCAGTGGCCTTCGCGATGACAAGGCGCTGGAAGCCCTTACCGAGAGGGCGAGACGGCTGTTTAGGGAGTACACGGTAAACACGCGGGACGCTCCCAAGAAGCTGGGCCATGATCCCTCGGAGAGATTGCAGATCATGTCGCTGCTCGAATCCCTCTACAGTTACTCCAGAACAATCGGGCTGGATCAGGAAATAGTTGACAACATACAAAACACGCTGGCGTCATTCAAGGAAGACGAGCCATCCAAGATTATCGCGCGGATAGAGGGGGAGGAAACACGCAGGGAACAGTTGGTGCAGAGGAAAGAGGAATTGAAGTCTCGCATGTCAACGCAGGGTCTCAGCCAGCAGCAGCGTTCAGTAGAGTTCTGGAAACTGATTGTGGTGCCGGGCCACTTGATTGACATGATGGAAATCGTCCTGTACTTCCGCTTATGCTCATGCCTTGCACAGTTTGAGCAGGCAAGCCGGTATCCCGAGGAGCAAGTGCCGAAGCACCTTATGGACAGCCTCGACATCATCGACTACCGAGCAGCCAAGTTAATCGAAAAATGCGCCAAGTTGTATAAAGATCCATGGGCCATAAGAACGTGGGACAATATGCTCCAGGAAGAATCTGGGAGGAGCGACATGGCCTGCTAGGACATGGATCTACCCAAGAATGCGCACTAGCAGCAGAGCACAAGATGAGGGCAGATTTTGAGCTGATAAATCAAGTCAAGTGTAAGGTGACAAGTAGCTTTTGAGGCAAAATTCTTCAGTCACCTCTTGCAGACAGGTGCTAGATGATAGCTACTAAGCATGATATGCTAAAGGTGAGCCTTTTTCAAACTGGGATAATTTGAGGACTATGGAGCTTATGCCGATTTTAGTGTCCTTTGCTTAGGATGTATTGAATTGGAAAAACTTCGCTTAAGGTCACAGATATCGCGAGTAGAAGGAAGTAGACTTGGCTTTCTGTGTTATTATTCAAGTTTTATCTTTGCCTTTCTGAGTATAACGTTGCCAGAGGAGTCTTGGAGAAAAGCTATGTAATCACCTGTCTGAAGTTGAAGTTTCTTAATAATTTCTTGAGGCAACCTGACAGCATTTTCGTTCTCGAACTTGGAAAAACGAGGACTGCCAGAAGAACTGTCTTCAGCTTTTTGATCCACTTCGGTTTGCTTCTTACAATACTCAGTTTCATACCAGTCAAGCAAGTATCGGTATTGCTGAGGTATTTCCTCGGGACTTGGAGTTATTTTGCCTTTTTCTCTTGATGGATGATACGGGTCTCCAGGGCGATATAGTCTGAACCATCCATTGCTAACAGCTAAAAGTTTTCTGTGTATATCGGGTTGAGCTTTTCTGTTGGCAACGCAGTGCGAAGAAATATGTGTGGTGAGTGTAGAATCGGATACCTGCAACAGGCCTAGTTGCTTTGCCTTTTGAAAGATTTCTTTATGACTAAATTTATCCCTGCTCGTATTTTCTTGGTGAAGAAGAGCGGTCGCTATCCAAACGACTGCAGCCGTTGATGGCCCAGTCGAATATTTTTCGAAGTCTATCTCAGACGCCATACATCAATATTACCCCTAAATCTTTATATAAAGATTACGCAAATTTCTGAGAGGCTGTTTACCAGGGCTGGCGATAGCTATGCTTTTCTGAAGTGCAGGATGCATCGTCTATCCGCTTTGTTGGCAGGGTAAGTAATCAGGCATACATCACCCTAAGACGAAATACAGTCTAGGAAGACGATTGAGCTTCTAGGGCATGTATCACGTCAAGAAGTTTTCTCAGGAGGATGACTCGATATCGAAGTTGCTGCTTGAGTGGTTGGTCGTTATCTGTGACTAAGCCCAACAATTTGATCAATATCGCTGCGGTTGAGCTTGATTCTTGCGAGTCCTTTATCTCTATTCGCCCTAAACCAACTGACCCTTTCATCCAGCTGAGTCTCCCAAGCAGATGAATCAACCTTTATTTTCCTAATGATACTAGAGGCCGTTGCTGAAGGCCAAGCGCTCTTAACTTCTATTACGTACAAGATCTTTGATCCCTTTATTCTCGCTAATGCATCAATTTCCCCACATGGTAAGTCCTTAACATGCCACACTTGACATCTTAATTGTTTGAGTTTATCTCTAACCTTCTGCTCAAATTGGTGGGTTGTCTTATTTTGGTATTTTATAAAGTCGAATTCCGTCTTGATTAGTTCCCTTCGAACGTATTCAGTGTAAAGCATCCCTGCTCTACTAAGCGCAGTCGCACCAAAAATTACGTACACATGCTTACGCGAGCTTGCCACTCTTACAATTGGCTTGAAGACTACGCTATCAGTATTGCCAAAGAATTTGTACCATTTCCACTCGGCACCTAGCACTGGACTCTCAAGATAGGAAATTATCGCCTCGACAACTTCATTCTTCAGGTTTAATGTCGCTGATGCTTGATCAATTAACTTACTCAGCTCCATGAATTTAGCCTCAGAATAAAACAGGGTTGGATTAATAACACAAATAGTGCTAACGAACTTGATGAACCGAAGCATATCAGTTAGTTTGAACCCAAACGTGCGAACAAATCCTTCGTCGAACGGCTCCCCCAAGCGAATATACCCATTACTTTCTGAACTTGGGTTAGATTCAAGATATTTGTCGCTGTCTATTAACGCGTCAAAATAGTTAGTTATAGCGGCATCATATCCTTTTTCTAAATGCACACTTATGACCGGTCTCATGCACCTCGACCGCGTCATTAGTTCTAGAATAGTGAAGATAATCTGAAGTATAACATAGTCCGACAAGACAATCTGTCAATCTAGCGAGACGAGCCTTGGTATCTCTATCAATGGGTCCTGAGCTTTCGCTGCCAGAGTTTATCACCGCTTCAACAAGATATCTATAGATAACGGCAAGCTCATTTTTCTCTTGCTTCTTCTCGCTTTCCCCGTAAATTGCATATATTGAAGTAGTTTCAAAGTCTTGGTATATCTTGCGGAGTGCATCCTGTCTAGAAAATTTTCTCAAGGTTGCAGTAATCTCTTGGTGGAATCTATTGGCCAACTGATTCACGATACGCTTAGCTTCATCCCCACTGAAAGTGCCTGTAGCACAGACGTCTAGCACAAGTTCTCTGAACTCATCTGTCAGGATATGTCTTACACCAAATTTGTCCTCAGGGTGGCTCAAGAGAGTAAACTGGATTGTCTGAAGCCATTGAAATATAGTTTACTCGCAGCAGGAGTCATGCTAAGCCTTCAGTTGCTGGCAGGTGATTTGCAATTGTTGGTCACAAGGACTTTACAGAGTCCCTTACTACCTGGTGAGCGATGTCTCCGATTAAGAACTAGTTCCGTCTTGTTGTTCGCTTTCGGCAAAGCGCCTGCGAACTTCTGCGCTGAATTTATCGACAGCTTCAGGTGATAGTAGATCTAAGAGCCTTTCAAGTCTATGAAGCAATTCGTATCTTCGGAGATTCTCAGGTGTGTCATCAGGGATCTTAAGATATGTGGCTAGCCCTATTGACTTGCTGGTCTCCCTCTTCACCTGAGGATCCTTCAGCAATTCTGCGCAGTATTCCCCTAGCCCAATGATTATTCTTTTGAGGAGATTCCTCAATCCAAAACAATAGACGAAGACCATTAGTCGCTCTCTAGCTAGCCCCAAATTAGCTAAATCTTCAGATTCCTTGCTTTTTACCCCGCTGAGACATTCGAACAATGTAGTGAATACTCTGTCCGAGTAGAACGAACCGGCCTTCATGGGAAAGCCTAGTGATCCTGGATCAACCCAAACCCCGAGGTTGGGGTCATAATCGACGTATAGTGTCGCTCGCCTTAAAGATTCTAAATCTTGGTATACGTTGTCTAGCTGATTTACCCATATCTTGAGAAGTTTCATCAGCTTGACGGCAGCCTTGATGCGTTCATCGTGGTTCATAAACCTCTTATAGTAATCTTTGTCATAATCGAGATCCTTTCTTGACATAATGTACTCGAATGCTAGACCAGCTTTCCCCACCTCCTGCATAGAATGGTGAAGAAGCGAAAGCGACGTGACTACCCTTGGGTAATCCATCTTGGACATGAACGTTCCTACTTCTTTATCACTTAGCTTCCCGATATCAGCGTCGCTTACGTTCATACACCAGTCGTAGAGGTCAGGTTCTGCTGACTTGAGAAGAAAATCAGCATCGAGCAGAAGCCTCGCTGCGTTAGAAGCTGCTAAAGTTGCGCACAAGTAAAGGCTACCCCATTTAATGCAACGGCAATAATGCTCTTGCCTCGATCGCCCTAAAGGGAATAGATAACCACCGGGCGGCTTCTCCTTACCGCAATTAGGGCAAATTTCCATATGTATCGGCACTTCAACCAGAGATATAAGCTAGTTTCAATGTCGCTGTAAAGTCATCAACTAGCGCTGAACAAATCACACCCTCAACAAATCGTTAAATTAAGAGAGCGCATTTTCAACCAAAATAAGGCCTAAATTTTTCCAGATAATTATCAGTTTAGAGCAGAAAAGCTACTGACTGCCTCAGATATTATACTGCTCGCTTGCTCTACTTCGCTTCTAGTGGTAAACCGGCCAAGTCCGACTCGGATAGTGCTATAGGCGTCCTCTCGCGATAAGCCAATCGCTAATAGGACATGCGAAGGCTCTGGTGCGCCCGAGGCACAGGCTGAACCAGTGCTAAGGATCAGTTGGGGCATATTCACGATCATAGCTTCTGCCTCTATCCTTGGGAATGTTAAGCTACTATTACCCGGGAGCCTATTGGAAATTGCACCGTTAATCTGCATGTTATCAATTTGTGAGTACAGATTCTCTTCAAATAAGTCTCGCAAAGAACTGATGTGACTAGCTTCTTTGGGTAGTTCCTTTGAGCTGATGGCACAAGCTTCTCCAAAACCTACGATGCCGGGTACATTAAGGGTTCCTGATCTAAGGTTATGTTCTTGGCCACCTCCTATTAGGAGCGGCTTTAATGGGAATGAGTGAGGTCCGTCGTTTATGAAAAGCGCGCCTACACCTTTGGGTCCATAAAGCTTGTGAGAACTGACAGAAAGCAAGTCTATTCCCCACATCCTAACATTGACTGGAATTTTACCCACTGCCTGGGCAGCATCACAATGCACAACTGCGCCTCTATCATGCGCCATCTCCACGATTTGCGGAATAGGCTGTAAAGTTCCGATCTCGTTATTGGCTGCCTGAACAGAAACCACTAGGGTTCTATTGGTAATTACCTTTCTCGCTGACTCAAGATCAACAAGACCAGTTCTATCCACTGGCAGAAGTTTGATGGTATAGCCTAGTTCGTGACACACATTTAAAACAGATTTATGTTCAATTGGCGTCGTCACAATTTCGTTTCTTTTACCTCGATACGCTCTAGCAAATCCCTGTAAGGCGAGATTATTGCTCTCTGTGGCACCTGCTGTGAAGATTATCTCTTCAGGCATGGCTCCCATGATCCCGGATATTTGCATACGTGCCTTTTCCACCGCTTCAGCTGCTTCTTGACCACAGGGATGCAATGAACTAGATGGATTTCCAAACTTCTCTATGAAATAGGGTAACATAGCGTTCAATACACGTGTGTCACAGGGGGTTGTCGCATGATAGTCCAGATAGATCGCTCTTGCTAACTGATTTTGCTCAGGCTTCCTACGATTCATGCTAAGCATCCCAGCGTTATTATATTAGAATTGTATAGGATCGGTAAGTCAGCGGTCATGGATACCGTAATAACTCGACTTCTTTCTTTTCTATGTTGAGCCGACCAGCAAGTTTCTTCCTCAAGTCATCTTCAGTTACTTTTAACTTTGCAAGATGTCCACCGACGCTATAGAACATCAGTAATTCAGCTGCTTTCTGGTTCTCCGGTTCAGTTTTCATTACGCTGCTAGATGGATCCCAGAGTAGACCCACCCAGGGTTTGTTACTTAACATCATGGGCACCTTAGATATACGTTCGATTGCTGCATCAAGAGAAAGTTTCTCGTAAAACATCAGATTACGGATTACCCTTGTTGTAATGAGTAGGCCCATAGGTCGAAATAGTAGATGTCCCCCGTCAGAGCTTCGGTATTGTCCCGCCACCTGCTTTTCTGGTTTACTCTCTTTCATTTCTTGGACTTGCGGGAAATACTTGCATAGTGTATCCCAGAAACGTGTTGAGTCCTTGTAAAGTTCCTTAAGTTTATCATCTGATGGGCGCTTTGTCCTAAACCTCTTCCACGCTTTTGTGGCACTACCCATACTGAGATAGATGTTTAGACAATCATAAAGAGCAATGATACTTGTAAAACTTTGCTTGTCCTTTACCGAGACACTTTTTGGCATCCTCAAAGATATTTTTTCTTGGAAAAGAGAATAGTCCTCAACTAGATCTCTCGTAATTATTGCTACTGCATCATCTTCGTCCAACGCGATAGTATCTTTCTTTCCGACTGGCTTGGCATATTTATTGAGGGTGGTAAAGAGACGTCTTGTACGCTGAAACCCTTCTGGATCCTTATCCCTTTGTGTCTGGGTAATAGCCGCAACGAATATTACAGAAATCTCCTCGTTCGCAAGTTTAGGATCGTCACGAATAGCATCTCGGATGCCCTGCACTCTATGCTGTCCATCAATGGCGAACAACGTTTCATGCCCGTCAAGCCTCAGAATGCCTAAGGCCCCTTTAATGTAATCAGGTAATTCTTCTGAAAAAGTGATTGGCATATCACGTATGGATAACTCGAACCAGTTAGGATTGCCTCCGTAAGCACCCACAACTAATGAATTGAAGAACCGTTGATCCTGTGTCTTCAAATATTCTGCTATATCCTCGGCTCTGGGTTCAAGGCTCCGTTGAAGAAGCTCCTGTAATCGCTTACTGGAATGTATCTGCTGGACTATGTTTATTCGTTTAACAACTTCACTCATCTTCATGAATGAAATATAGTAATGCCATATACCCATATGCGCTTTAAGCGCGGGAAGCACCAAAACTTCATTATTATCTCTATTTTCTGAATTACTCATGGAAACGCAGCCTTCACAACAGGATTTAGCTCTGCTCCGAACTCGTCATTACAAGGAGGGATATATGCACTTCTTAACTTATGTTCAACATCGTCAAGCAATGCCTTATCCACTTCTGTATAATAGAACCAAATATTGTTGTTATACAACGTTAGACATCTAAAGATCTTTGGACGCCCGCTCTCTCGCCGCTCGGAAGTCAGATACTCCCCAAACCTACGTCTTAGGGAATCTGTTTGTCCCACATACATCAAATAAGCGCAATTTGGATGATTGGCAATGCTCGGCATTACAACCAGAGTATAAATTCCTGACTTGGCCGGAATGTTACGCTTTTCTGAATCCACTAGCCTGTAACTACGCCAGTTATGCGTATCAACATAAGTCGCCCAATATTTGGGCGAAAGCGCAAACGAGTAGACATAGCTCATCAAGTCACTTTGCTTACCAACCATATCTACGTGTTCTAAAGGTTGCATACTAAGCACCCATCCTGGTTATCTCGATCGATATCGAATTGTCCAGAAAATATCTCTACTAGCGTACTGTGCTGGTTCCTAGCAGTCTCTTGAGCCATACGTTTGGCATCTTGCTCTATTATTTGTTGGATGCGCTGGGGCTTTGATAGTTCATCCAAGCCTTCCCTTTGGGACCATGTATAGTCGAGTTCAGGTTTCTCATACCCCTTTGCCTTTTCAAACAAGTCGGGATGGTTCTTAAGGAGACCTACCCATTCAATACGACGCTGGAAAAAGCAGAAGTAGCAGCCTGAACGAGTGCGCCACGAATAATAATTTGGCATACCGATTCCGCTTTCTTCAAGGATCTTGAAGACGTCTCTTTTAGATATTTTAGCGTCCTTAAACGGATAGACTGGCGTGATGTTGGGCTTAGTCGAGATATAGCCCTGCCTATTCTCATCGCCCCTTATTGCTATGTATAAGCGGACTGAGTCATCGCCTATGTACACCTCAAATGGCTCAATCTTTAGCTTGCGAGTACACCAGCGTACTTGAGGTGACGGCAAGTAGTTTCGATACACGGCTAGCCAATGGTCGAAACCTCTTTCTCCTCGCTTAGACGATAATCGGACTATTGGCTTACCTAGGTAAGATTCGACTTTATTGAGAAACTCATAAGTCTCCGGCAACTCCTTGTGAGTATCGCAAAAGACGTACTCCATGTTTATTTCAGGATGGTTGTTCTTCATGTAGACGCTTAGGGCAGTGCTGTCTTTTCCGCCTGAAAGCAACAGTATATGTCTGATGGGTTTTGCGTTGTCCATGTTAGTTCTCCTTTTCATTCAAATACTTTTGAGACGCAAGAGCAAGTGCAGCTAAGTGTAGTTGCCTGTCTTCATTTAAGCTCTTTTCAAGGATATTTATAATCTTTTCCGCCATCTCGTTAACTTCTTGACTTCTCTCCACGGCTACCGAGATTAATTGTGTCTCGTTTGAGCGAACATCTAAAAGTCCAATGCGAATGATTAGGGGTGCACCTGTGCGATTAGTCTCAGCCACCATTTCTTCAAGCGCTGCAAAATCATTTGTTAACTGTCGCAATTGAACTTGAAAGTTTAGAATATCTGTATCATTCCACTGGGATGGAGGCACCCCACGGTTTATGACCCGAGCAAAAACTTCTCGCCAGTCGCGGTCTCCTAATCGACCGACTTCTCGGACAAACAAGGCTAAGGTGCCCTCAACCACATATTCGTCTAGCTGTCTTGCTCGTTCAACTATTCTTCGGCGAGCTTCATCCGACTTGTCGGGTAACCTAAATGCAATCCGCACTTGTGCTTCAATTTCATCCAACAGCTGAGGATACGCATGTTGGAGTTCAATCAGACTTTGTTTCAGTTCTTTCGCAAATGTAGTAACATCCTCCTCGCTTTGCAAGTTCAAGCCAAGGGCTACTGGAAGCTGCTGAAATACCAATGAATATGGATCACGTGCTTCAAGGAGCGCATCCCTGACTTTTGCAGAGTGAGCAAATTTGAGGCGCTTAGTACGTTTCGTATAACCTGGAAGACTTGCAACAAACATCACAAGAGGCTTGACTACCTGAAGTAAAGTAAGTTTCATCTTAGTATCGACTTGCCAGCCGATAGATTCGATAACTCTGTTGATCGCTTCGAATGCCTCACGCTGGTTCTTATTGACAGCATATCGTTGGACCTCAAACAGTTCAGGAACGCGTGTAAGCATCTCGAAAACTTCGATACTGGGTTCAGGTATGAACGTTCCATTTTGGTATAATGCTACATCATCCCTATTCGCTAACAGAAGAGCACAAAACAAGACCGGTATAGGCCCGTCTCGCAGCCCGTAGGGTGGTGACTTGAGCCGAGCAAATAATTCCATCACTGGTTTGCGACCTGAACGTGTACTGGATAAGAAACCCTCCATGGACCTCCAAACGGGTAACCATTGTTGATTTGGCTGCCCAAAGCACAACTTTCCACCCCGACTTCTGTAGAAGCCTCCATTTTCCAGTAAGGCATGAAACATGCTTGCCTCTGCAGGATTACCTTCAATCCCGAGGTTGGGCTTGCCCTCACCGTTAAACATAGCTTGCAACAGATTACGACGAGCCGCTACCGCAGCTGGTGAGATATTCTCACGGTTTAATAGCTCATTATTGAACACGGGGGATTTATCGTATACCTTCTCGCAAAGCTCTGAAATCCATTTCATGAACTCTGTAGCGGATGGAGGGTTGTGCATTTCCCCGGATTGCACCCAATCTGAGGCTGTTGGGTCTAGTGGGTATCCACTTGCGCCGAAGACATTACCTGCAATATCCAGCAACCGTTTCCTAGATTGCGTCATCCTTGCTCGCACTTCTTGACGTGCTACTGGATCGCCTTGTAGCGCTTGAATGTTCTCGTTAATCCATGTCCATATCTCAAATTCATGTAGCGCCTTTTCCAAGCCGGCTATAGGTCTTGGGCCTGCGACGATTCGTAGTAGACCCCTTGAACTGCTGTTTTTTTGTAGACGCTTCACCTCATCTAGTATCTTGCTGCGCTCCTTTTCGTTAGAGGTTACAATGAACAACAGTTGCCCATCGGCTGATCCCAAATCTCTTGTCATGGACTCTTTTAGATTATGATTGCGCCCACTGATAACATCCACCTCCAAGTATCGTAAAGTGCCTGTAAGGACGTAATGCCTTCGAGCGACCAACGGCCGTAGCGTGACTAGCTTCTTCAACTGTTCGGCAGAGTCCTGCGTAGGCAAGCGCATTTCGGCCTCATGATAGCAGGCTTCTAGGTCAACATCAGAGCCCTCCCATAAGCCATAAGCATCTTCGTGACGTCGGTATACAATTATTTTAGCGCCTTCTAGATATTCAATCGCCTCATCTACACTCGGATCGTTAATTGCCAAGCCTAGTGTTTCTTTTGAAGCTCGCAATCCAGTGGGCAGGCCATACATACCCAGCAATCCGATCGTTTTTACAACACTTTTGGCTAATTGTGGCGCATCAGCATTTACTCTATGCAATGCATGATCAATTTCTGCCCAGCGTCGCGACCTATTACTTGCAAATACTGCACTTGCCATATTTGTCACGATATAATCATAAAGAGAGTCTATCCTGTAAAATGACACGGCTTCTGTGTTAGATGTGTTTAGGTGTGTAAACTCCCTGAATCCATAAGGCTCCTGCCCTGATAGGAATGAGAACAAAGAACGTTCATTTTGAGCCATTTCACTTCTAAAAAGAGGCCAAAGGATAAGGGCAGTTAATGGGTGCAAAGGAATGCAAGATGGTAGTAATTCATCAATAGGTAACCGCCTAGTTGCCTCTTTTAAGGCAGGTGCTTGTAGTATGCGGCTTAGTTGTTGCGCATATTTTTTCTCCACCTTAGCAGGATATTTTCTTTCAATGGCTGCTCCAATGAGACGCAATATTTGTTCAGGCGGTTCCAAAAAAGGCATATCGATGAAGCGGCCCTGAACTTTCTGCCACTCCCTACGCTGCGTCTCTTCGACTTCGCGTAAATAGTCAGAGAACGCAGTATGGAGAATAGTTACCAAGAGTATAGGTGGGTTACCTCGATTTGTTGCTTCGGCTAACTGTTGTATAACGAACAAATCTTCAGTGTCTATATGTTGTGCAGTGTATTCGAGAAACTTACCGAATTCATCAATAATCACGAGTAACCCGGCATAGCCATTGTCGCCGACCACCGCAGCGGCTTCTTCAAAGAGGGTAACAAGTTCGGACCCAGTAATTCTTTGATTCTGCGCAGCTTGCTGGATGCGCTTGGCTAGCTTTGGTACAATCGGCAGAACACTTTCACTAAGTCTATCAAGCAAGGCAGGGACCAACTGAGACCTTTGACCTACTACAAGAACAGGCAAGAACGGCTTATTTCCCACATCTAGTTCTTTTCTAAGCAGTTGTCCATCTGTGTTCAACGGCTTGCTGTTGGCTAATACATCGGTGAGAAACAGAGCAAAAGCAGATTTTCCTGTCCCATATGGTCCAGTAATTGACCAAGCTCTAGAATTGGTTTCTGAAAGCCCACTTCTTACTATTTGCGATGCCAGCTTACGCGCAGTTGGCGTTAGAAGATATTCATCCAGTCCCCGTTTATCGCTCCAATCACGAACCAGCTGAGTTGAGCGCTGAAAGCGCGAGTGTATTGTTAATGTTTCTTTAAGTGTCAAAGTTATTCACAACCTTGGGCTTTTCTCATTTCTTGTAATAGTTGGCTAGGATGTCTATCAGCCTAGGTTGTGGTCTCGTTTTTAGTAGTATTCGGGTCCCCGCAGTATCACCGTAAGACAATCCGCTCCAAGATGGAAGATTCTCCAATCGCTCAGCAATCGCGTTTTCACTCATCTTGAAGGCAGAGCCCGGGCTTCCTGGTGCATAAGATAAAGTCTCGAAAGATACCGTTCCTTGATTTGGTAAAAGATGAGTCCAGAAATCTAGGAGCGCAAAAACAAAGATTTCATTTTGTAGTAGAGGCTTCGGACCTCGCACGAACTCGTAAATCCCATGTGCCGTTTCGACGATCAGGCCTAACTCTACTAGAGGACAATCAAATGTATCCTCTCGAGGTCGTGTAGGAGTCACTTTTGACTGGATGTATGTCCTCAGGAACACATCAACATCTCTTTTTAATGAGGCTGGACTCGCTTGTGAAGTTGGAGATCTGGCAATTATCTTTAGCAATCTTTCAACTATATGTTGCTCCGTGAACTCTGAAAAATTCCACCGAGAGAACATGAGGTACCATGTTGATGCTCGCTCGGGTTTACTAACGAGCAACCAATGTAGGAGCCACAGTGTAGTTTGATGTTCTAGATATGGATCCCACCCATCTTTACCAAAGACCGCTAACCCTATCTCGGTAGGTCGGTATCTTGAGCGATCAATCGGCTCGATTAGATTCAAGGCCTCACACCAATGTCGTATTGAGGCGACCATATTCTTGCCGACACCAAGGATTACAACTGCATCATCGCGGAAAAACAGGTCAGGATATTCTTGTACCTTCTGTACACCCTTGGTTAACCAAGTATAACGGAAAGGAAAGGTCTCATGTCCACTGAATCTATAACGAACATCTTCATCACTTAGTTGAGGCAGAAACTGGTAGGTCAATCACTCACCATGGATACTGGCTTCAGACCTTCTAGATTTTGGCTGAGTTCACTGACGCCTCTTGCCATATAATCGAAGCCAACTATGGCTTGATACGTTTAATATCTATAATTAAACCTTTTAGTCCCGCTACCGAAGTAAAGCCTTGCGGAATCAAGCGTATCTACCTAACTGGTCTGTATAATAGCGGTCAAAAAGGTCAGAAACTGGTACAGATCCCGTGAGAGGCACTTTAACTAATCTGCAGAGAATCACATATAACGCATTTTATCATTTTATTGGTTTGCCGGCTTGATGATCCCTTTCTTGATGTAGATTCTGTCTCCTTCATCGTAGAAAAGGATGTAATCACCTTCGTCGAGCCTACCGAGCCGTTCCTGAATATCCTTAGGGATAGTGATCTGCCGTTTTGCTGTAACTTTTGCCCTTTGGATAGGCTTGTCTTGCATAGAAACCCCGAATCTAGAAACAGCATAAAACAGTAGCCAAGGAAGTAAGGAATCATAGAAATACTTAAATCCAGAATCTAGAAAAATAGCAAAAGGTGGAAGCATAACTCAGCTTACTATAAAGAGGCGCAAAGGTGCAAGCAAGACCATACTGATAGTAATTACTCTTCTCATCATAATTATTTCCGCGATACTACTTGCTATCTCTTCAATATGGCTGATGCAGTCATCACAGGACGTGCAAGCAGCACAAAATGATGTGAAGAAGGCCTGCGAGAATTTAGCTCAATCAGTGCTCAGTAACATGAATACACCAGGCTATGCCGCGAGTCCTGAGATACAGCGTGGATTAGATAGGTGCGTAAAGGATGGGTATATTACGAGAAATCTGCTTAGTTCGACCTCCACTAGAACATTTATTACAAGCACTTCTAACACAATTACATCCACAACATCTAACGGTAACTCGTTGCCGCTAAAGCTTCAATGGGTGAAGGAATGGGGGAATTCAGGTGATGATGCTTATCGGGTGGCAACCGGCAATAGTGCTACCTACCTGCTGATCGCCTCATCAAACGATTACATTCACTCTTGGAATGGTTATCTAGTCAAGTATGATTCTGCGGGGATTGTAAAGTGGTTCAACCAGCTGTATGAGAAGCCTACTGACTTGGCGGTAAAAGGAGATTACGTGTATCTTGTAGGGGAGCGCGGAGACTACGGCGGCCCGCTTCCAACCGCTAAAAGATCCTGGTCAGATATGTTCCTGATGACGTATAACTCAGAAGGTAAGCTTCTGCTAAACAAGACCTACCCTGAAGAGTCTTGGAAGGGCGGCTTCGGAGCCTCAACTGACAGAGAAATCCCGAAAAAGGTGGTGGTACTAGATGATAAGATCCTCATCGCAGGAGTTAAGCTGCCTTGGATAGGAGGTGCTGGATCATTTGGCACCGGTGACTTCCTTATTCTAAGCTTGGATCTTCAAGGAAACATGCAGTGGCATAAGTCTTGGCCTAGTTCGACTCTGAAAAAGGAGCTGTTCTATCCTAGCAAAATCGCGATAACTGACAGTTTCGTCTATCTAGCGGCCACGCTGAGTCCGTCTAACGGGTTCCAGCGGGTCTTGATTGAGAAGCATGATTTTGATGGAAGCCTGAAGTGGAACAGGACCGTTGAGAAAAAAGACTGGGCGTATATTGACGTAGAGTCTATCGCCGCGCAAGATGGTTCGATATACATTGGAGGCCACGTGTCTCGATTCGTGGATGGGCGAACCGAAGAGAGCGATGTTCTACTAATGAAATACAGCGCCGACGGGACGCTAGAGTGGCAGAAGATTTGGGGCGATAAGGGGGCTGATAAAGTTAAGAGCATCGTTGTGACCCAAAACACGCTCTACGTAGTGGGGACCATCGGAGTTCAAAACCAAGTCACAGGGACATACTACCCGTATCTTTTCCTGCATAAGTATGCTCCCAACGGTTACCTTCTTTACCAAACAACCTGGGCAAAGTCGATGCTTCAATCACCTATGCCTAATTCAGATATAACCGATGAAATCTACCCGAGTCAGCTTGCAGTAAATCAGGACTCAGTATACGTTGCCGGCCGAACATTCTGGGATGGGGGTTTCCTGCTGAGGTATGGGGGGTAAAGTCTTAATTGCTTCTCTATCTCTATAGTGAATGCTTCAACTTGCCGAACAGCGACCATATGCATCACCAAAAGGCTAGCACAAAAGATCAAGCACCTGCGACATTATCTACAGAGGATATTGCTAGCAATGATTCTTGCCCGAGCTGCGGCATGGCATTGGACGAGTCTGGTTCTTGCATATTTTGCGGTTACCCGGGCCTCGACCCAGACGAGGAACTCAATGATGTATGAAGATAATACCTTGCCTAAACATTTCGTTTGAACCCTATCCCAAAATAGCTTGCGTAATCATGCGTGCAACGGCCTAAGCCTTCAACAATTGGCGAAGTTCAAACCCAAAAGAGCTCCTTAAATGGGAGACGGGGGCCTAGCAGTGGTGGATGGGTTTGCATGTGGCTCGTGAAAGGAGCTACATTGAAAAAATCCTACCTTCCTTGATAGTTCTCTTTCAGGCAACTTGTACAAGATGCATGCTATACTTTCAAGGTTGAGTTTGAAGGTCGAACGGAAAAGTTGATGCGCTGTTAAGCATCCACCTTAGCAATGTAGTGCTCAAACTTTCCGTTCAACTGTACAGTCGAATTTCCGTTAGAATTTCACGGTCGAACGGAAAATACATGTTTACCATTAAAATGGGAAATTTCATTAACCGAATAGCCACAAATATTGAAATAATCAAAGACTCTAACATGGGGGCGGGCAGCAAAAACGAGGAGAGAAACTTGCACATAAATGATGTACCGGACATTGATTTCGACTCTTGGCTAGAGTCAAATGGCTTCAGCAAGGTTGAGCAAAAGATTCTGCGGACGCTAATCAATAATTTTAGAAATGGTAGTGAGCCATACATTTTCAGTAGAGCCGACTTTGGCGAGTTTGTCACCGAATGGAACCTTCCAGTAGACGATCTACAGGGTGCTATAGCCAACCTAAAGCGACGAAAAATAGTGTATCTTTATCCCGATACTACGCTTTGGATGCTGAAGCTCGGACTGAAAAAAGATTGTATAAATGCATTCAAAGGACAACCCGCAGCGCCACCTACTACTACAAAAACCGAGGCCGAAACAGATCCGGCTACTCAGCCTCTGTACATGACTACTACCAACATCACCCTTGGGGTGACCCCCCTGATGAATACTGCTGAGAGTGCGGCTGCCCTTCCTCATGTTCATTACCTAGCATGTACGGCTGAAGTGCGAGACGTATTCACTGGTCAGGTCATATCTGAGTGCTGGGATGCAGGTTGTGAGGTTGATATTACGTTTGGAGCTCAGCGGCGTAAGATATCCTTCTCTGTGAGTCAGAACCGGCCTGGGCTTGGTTATGATGAGTTGGCGCATGTGCTGGGTCGAATTTTTGAGCTTATTCAGCAAAAGCTTGGACGGAATGCTCTATACTCGGAGTTCAAAGTTGTCAACCTGCATCTGAATACTGATGTTCCGGGTCTGCGGTTGGAGGGAGCCAAAGCTGTTGCTTTGGATGATTTTAATGGTTGGTTTCTCCGACTTTACAATAAGGGGGATAGTTTGAGAGTTGAGAGCGGTGTCAACGCTAAGGCTAATTTGATGCTGGACAGAGCGCTGGACGCACTGCGATCGCCGGCAATCAGTGAAATGGTTGCTGGAATTTCCACTGAAGTCAGGTCTCTGAGAAGAGAGTTCAAGCAGTTGTGTAACGCTGTTCTTCAAGATTCTAAAAGGCAACAGGACGAAGAGACGTCGAGGGTTAAGTGATTGATTGGAATCATCAGGTGAAACAAAGATTGAGGCAACCCGAAGACCGCCGACAGCGAATTGAGGACCTAACGGAAGTGGTGGCCTGATCATTGACCTTACCCTCGCAAAAGTCACTACGACGAATCGAAGCAAGACAGAAAACTGATGCAAGGCCGCGGCCGTCGTCGTTATCATCAGCACTCAACTCTGATACCGATCAAATCCGGCAGAGGCTTGAGACGGAGATAGTAAGGATCAAACGGAGAATGCCTATTCTTTCCCCTGTCAAGGTTGTCTGGTTGCCTGGTGAAAAGGCCAGTATAAACGGCAAACAGCTTGAGGAATTGGTTGTAGGCGACGAAGTTAGGATATACAGCGCGGACTCAAGTAGGGTCGTTGAACTGTTGGCTCACGGCTGCGCTGAATGGCTTCTCAACCTACATTCACAACCGTATCGGCTGATGGTGAATAAATTGATTGAAGTGTTCGAGGAGATACAGTACTCTCAGAAGGAGCGAATAGCTGATGCAATTGCCGGTGTTCTCATAATAAGGTGCGAAGAATAGACCGGCTGGTTATGCTTGTATTAAACTTGTAATGATACTTCTTTCTAGCATAAGCGTGCGTAAATAACTGAAACAGAACTTAAAAGCATGGGCTGTAGACTAAAATGAACACAGATGCAACTATGGAGCGTGACTACTGGGGCTAATAAGAGCGTACCAGTCGGGCTGAAGTCAAGACTCATCAGAGATTAGATGTTGAAGAGCTTTCTAAAGCTGGCATTCCTAAGCAATCACTTTAGCTGCCGAGAACTTTAAAAAGATTGAGAAATCCTTAATAGTAATGCTTGCGCTATATTTTTTCACACTAAGATAAGTGGAGGCCGCCCAGATTTGATGGAAATCATAGAGCGAGAAATAGGTAACCGGAGGTTAACCTTTTGCGTAAACAATTTATATATGTTGTAATAAGAACGAATGTTGTGCTGATGTCCTATTGAACGTATCACTAGCAAGACCGGACGTTCTGGCAGGGACAATCAAAGCCCCTCCCTCCAAGTCAGAAACACACCGTGTAATAGTCGCATCGGCTATGGATAGAGCTAGTGAGGTTCTAAGTCCACTTTATGCTGATTCCACTGAGGCGACACGCAGAGCATGCATAGCGCTTGGAGCCACTATAAGACAAGAGGGACAAGATCTTTTTGTCGATGGCTTCAAGGGGCAACCAAGGTCTGGTGGCATTATCAACGTTGGCAACTCTGGTACTACTATGCGGCTAACTATATCATTAGCAAGCCTATGCAGAGATGGAAAGACAACCACTATAATCGGTGATTCGTCACTAAGTAGACGACCAAACGGGCCGCTCGTGGCTGCACTTCGTGAGCTTGGCGTGGATATTAAAGGACAAGGAACCAATGACACTGCACCCGTCACCGTAAAGGGTAATGGTCTCAAGGGGGGCAACGTGAAGATATCGGTATCTGAGAGTTCACAGTATGTTTCGTCTCTCCTTATGGCTTGCCCCTGTGCCGATTCCGATACTACCATCGATGTTATTGGGGCTATGAGTTCAAAGCCCTACATAGAGATGACCCTCGAACTGTTGAAGCAGTATCACATTGAAATAGACCATTCAAAAGATCTAAGGCACTTTTACATGCCAGGAAAACAGCAATTCCGTGGTCCTAAGAAGATTAGCGTAAAGGGCGATTACTCTCAAGCCGCATTCTTTCTGGCTGCAGGCTCACTTTTCCCATCGGAAATCACTGTAGAGAATCTCTACAAAGATAGGCAGGGCGACCGGAAGTTCTTAGATATACTTACTCAAATGGGTGTCAAGCTAGAAATCCATGAGTCAAGTGTAAGTGTCAAGGGACCGTATCATCTTGAAGGAATAGATGTGGATCTTGGAGATACTCCAGATCTTTTCCCAATCACAGCCGTTCTAGGTGCGTTTGCATCTGGACGAACCAAGATGTATAACATGCCTCAGATACGGTACAAAGAATCTGACAGAATTGCTGTAATGAAAAGAGAGCTAGAAAGATACGGTGCACGTGTAGAGGAAGGTGAGGACTACATGACGGTATACGGGTTGCGTTCGCCAAACAAACAACATCTTGTATTTGATCCGAAAGATCCTCGCACTCATGTAGCTGATCACCGCGTAGAAATGTCGTTGTCTATCCTAGCGCTTGCTAGCGATCAGATATGGCTTGGTGACAGCCAATGTATTAGTATCTCGTATCCAGGGTACTTCGAAGACCTGCAAAGACTTGGTGTTGAAGTGCATCAGAATGAGCATTTGGCAGTGCCGACGAAAGGGAGAATGTTGCCGCAGGTTCGTTAAGAGCGGTCCCAAAGTAAGCAAGAGCGAAGCTTCCAAGATAATCAACAAGATATCTAGGTCACAAGAAACTTTAACGCATCTAGACGAACTAGGTACCACTAGACAAACCGTAATAGATTACATCCAGCTAAATTTCACCCTCCCGATCAAAGGCAGAACTTGCCTATTCTTGAGCGAGAACAATTGCATCATCCAGAGCGTTAAACCAAAAATCTGTTGCATGTATCCATTGGGCATTAGGAAGAAAAGAGAAACAACAGAAGTATCTATCGACTTGGACTGCCCTAGATGTGAAGGTATAGCAAAAGAACTTACCGAAGGTCGAATTCCTGAAGCAATACCGATTCCTCCTAACACATCCATAATTGTAACTAAATGCTCGGCCACAGAGGAATCTACACGTGAATGGAGATAGGTACTGTCCTGATAACTGTTGAAGATGAGTTTCTGTAAGTTCACCGTGGATTTTCCGCTCAATTGTCTTCTCTTTCGTCAGGCTTTCATGTGATCTTCTCTGGCAATCGAGAGACTAAGCTTATGCAAGAACGGTTCCATCGTTGTTCTCTAATCATATTCAACCATGTAGCCGTGGGATAAATAACACAAACATTTGGCAAGAATCATCACCGCAACGCTTAATCATCTATTCCCTATACCGTTTGTAGATGAGCTAATCCAATGATTGGCGTCATCTAGTGGCCGCTGTGGTGTAGCCTGGCAGCATAGGAGGCTGTGGACCTCTCGGCCGTGGGTTCGAAAATCCGTGTTTTACGGGTCGAAAGTCCCACCGGCGGCCCCTCACTACTCTATCGTTAGAAGAAGTGGTGAGTTGTCGGGGTTTGGCTGATTCCGGTCTTTTCAGTCTTCTTGTTGTTGCTGAATTCGTTAACTGGAGCTGTTTTTCTTGCTGAAAGAGAGGAATCCTTATAAGCGGTAACGATGCGGTATCGAAAAGTTGGCTAACTATATTCCGCTTATCACGACGATAGTTGCCTCAGTTTTTACTATTCTACTTCTCTGGCAGTATATTCATCGAAAGAAGATTCATCAGCTGGTCTGGACTACAGCGATGGCGCTCTACGCGATCTCCGCCTTCATGGAGTTCTTGGCTAATCTTGACATAATCGGCCCCAGTATTCCTCTCATCAAAGTTTACTATGTTAGCGCTGGGCCTCTGGTTGGCTTGCTTGGCGCCGGTGTTCTCTTCCTGCTGGTTAAACGCAAATTCGCAAACATCTACTTAGGTGCAGTAGTAATCCTCGCCATAGCTCTCCTCGGTGCGGTCATGCTCGCCGATTTTGACCAGACAAAGATTGACACAAGTTTCCAGAAAGGACTTGCTCAAGGCTTCCATGATGTATCAACCTCTTTTCCTCTGACTGCACGAATTCCCTTTATAGTTCTGAGCGCTACAGGCGGCATCGTCTTGGTCGTAGGAGCTCTCTACAGCTTTGTACGGGACAGGAGCAGAACCTACAATATTCCACTTCTACTAGGCGGCTTATTACCCTCGCTCGGCGGCTCCCTCCTCGGGTTACTGAACAGCGCAGATGTCTTCTTCGAGTTCGAGCTGGCTGGCACAGTTTTCCTCTTCGCCGGGTTCGTAATGAGCATGCGGTATATCGGCAAGAAACCGGTTAAAGAAGCCGCTAAGCCTCCTGAAGAGGCTGCGAAACCCTCTGAGAAGACTGAAACTAAGACTAAGGCTCCTAAGAAACCTAACAAAGAAGACACCAAGACCCACTGACCGAACCTGCTTGACCATCCTTCCCTGATGCCTATTGTTCTAAGGTGCGGTACGTGGGCAGTAGAGATCGATGCCTAAGGCATCTTATCTTCTCTATTCATCTGTCGCTGCGTAGTTTCCGCTTAATAGGTTAGATTGCATCAGGCGGGTAGATTGGGCGAAAGAAACGGTTGTGCGGAAACTGCTCTATCTGCAGCGGATTCGGGTGTCAACCACGGTTTAAGACTTGAGCGAAGCCACGGCTTACGTATAGTGAAAACCTGCCCAGTGTGCAACTCTTTGGTGAGACGTGTAAAGGCGAGCGATATAGAGTATTACTATAAGTGCTCCAACTGCGAGCGCACATTCGCACTAGGCGCCTACAAATCTATAATGAGCGAAGACCTGAAGGGTTAACCACAAGACCCCATTTCAGATCAAGCAAGCATGCAAGCAAGAAATCTTGTCTTATCCCCTTCTTATTCGGAAACAGGCTTAGAATGAGCGGAAGCGTTGTAAACCTACCTAGACACCTTAACGTTTTAATCACATAGGTTCGATGCCGGGAGTATGCGGATTACCATTGACCTGCTTCAGAAGGCACTTCAAAACATCAGTCAAGTAAGTTACGCTGAAGCCCGGTATCACCACCGTATACGAAATGAGATTTCTGTTGGGAACGGCGCTGTTGAAGAGGCAAAGTCAACTCAGAATGAAGGGGTCGGCTTCAGAGTGCTGGTTGACGGTGCCTGGGGTTTCGCCAGCACCAGCGACACCACCTTGCAGGTAATGGTTAAGACTTTGAATGACGCTTTTGGGATGGCGAAGATATCCGCCTCAGCTAAGAAGACGAAAATAGCTGGGCTGGCTGAGGTTAAGCTCGCTAAAGGTGTTTTCCGTTCTCCGGTTGACGGCTCACTTGAAGATCATAACCTCGAAGAGAAGATGAATCTCGTTACGCAGACTGAAGCATCCACTCGTAAACACTTCGGCACAGTAAAGTCAGCTGCCTGCACCTATCGCGAGCTTATAGATCACAAGCTAATCGCTACCATTGACGGTGCCGCTGCAGAGATCTTTGACTCTAAGCCTGAGTTCAGGATTACAGCGGTGGCGTCGAGAAACAGTGAGCGGATCAGTGCGTCCGAGACAGTCGGCGTTACAGGCGGATGGAATGATCTCTTCAGAAAGGACAGCGCTGAGGATATGTCGAGAAAGGCCGCTGAGACCGCTAAGAATCTTCTTGAGGCGAAGGAGCCTAAGGGGGAGCGAGCCACCGTAATTCTTGACTCAGGAATGGTGGGGCTCATAGCTCACGAGGCTATTGGGCATACTGTCGAGGCTGACTTTGTTCTTTCAGGCTCGATTGTCAATGGGAAGAGGGGGACGCAGATTGCAAGCGAACTGGTGACGCTGGTTGACAGCGGCTACTCAGATAATGTAGGAGGAGCAGCGGGAGTGCTCCTTGTCGATGACGAAGGGGTACCTGCTCACAAGACCGTGGTGATTGAGAAAGGTTTTCTCAGATCCTACCTTCACAACAGAGAGACTGCTGCGGAGTTCGGAGTGGCTCCTACAGGGAACGCAAGAGCCTTCGAGTACTCAGATGAACCGTTGATACGGATGAGGAACACCTATGTCGAGCCCGGTGACTACTCGACCGAAGAGATGATTCGCGAAGTAAAGCACGGCTACTTGCTGAAGGGGCCGCGGAGCGGTCAGGCTGACGCCAACGGCGAATTCATGTTCGGAGCCCAAGAAGCCTATCTGGTTGAGAAGGGTGAGGTGAAGGATCTTTTGAAGGGCGTGACGATCAGTGGCCGTGCTCTAGACGTTTTGAAGACGGTTGATGCTCTTGGACGCGACTTCGCCTACGATATCGGAGCCGGTTACTGCGGCAAGAAGCAGCTAGCCAAGGTTGACGGTGGCGGCCCGCATCTAAGATGTAAGGCCTTGATTGGAGGCGTTCAGTAGATAATGATGAACCTTTCCGAGAATGAGCTCCTAGAGATATGCCGCTTAGCTGTTAAGCAGGCGGTTACGAAGGGCGCCGATGAGGCTGAAGCATACGGTGTCTCCTCGATGGAGAGCGAAGCAGCTATTGAGCGAAACGACATAATGCTAGGTAAGTATCATCAAGCATCTGGTTTAGGCATCAGGGTTCTTAAGAACCGGGCTTTAGGCTTCTCCTCGATTAACCGGCTGGGTCGAGCGCAGATAGAATCAGCGGTAGACGCTGCGTTGCAGATAGCTTCAAGAGGCTCGTCTGATCCCTATAATATGCTTCCGAAACCCTCTAAGATTCCTAGGCTATCAGGCATTCTTGATCCTGAGGCTGCGAGCTTCAGCCCTGAAGAAACGTTGAGGCATGCTGTGGATCTGCTTGAGACCGCTAAGAGATACGATAAGCGGGTTACGGTTGACAGCGGCGGCTTCAACACCTCCCTCTACTCCCACGCGATAGTGAACTCTAACGGAGTCGAGGGCAGCGAGTCAGGCAGCGTATTCTCCTGGTTCATTATGGGAATGGCTATTCAAGGCGAGGAGGTTTCGAGCTTCGACTTCCAGTTCGACGGCTCCCACCACATGAAGAACATCGATGTTAACACCACCGCGAACCGGTTCGCCGAGAATGTCGTGTCATCACTCGGCTCTAAGCAATGCGAAGCCTGCAAAGGCACCCTTATCCTGGGCCCAGAGGCCGCTATTGAGCTGGCTCTGCAGACATTGATGAGCTCTGTCAACTCAAACAATGTCCAGAAGGGACGGAGTAAACTGGCGGGTCGCCTAGGTGAGCAGATAGCCTCTAGCGGATTAACAATTACTGACGATGCTACTTGGACTGAAGGATTAGCTGCAGGCAGCTTCGACAGAGAAGGTGTTCCTCCCAAGCCGCTCACAATAGTTGAAGACGGAGTGCTGCGCTCCTACCTCTACAACACCTACACCGCGGCTCGCGAAGGCGTCAAAAGCACAGGACACGCAGTAGGCGACGAAGAATCTTCACCGCGAGTAGGCACATCAAACGTTCTAGTGCAACCCGGCAGCAGCAGCCTAGAGAAACTGTTGAAGGAAGTTCGCCGCGGCATTCTGGTGACAAGGTTCTCAGGAAACGTGAACCCGATTAGCGGAGACTTCTCAGGTGTAGTTAAAGGCGGCCACCTCATCGTTAACGGCGAAAAGGTGCATCCGTTAAAGGAGACACTGATAGCAGGAAACGTCTTTGACCTCCTTCAAAACATCTCAGGCCTATCAAAGGAACGACAGAAAATCTTCAACTACTACTTGCCATACATTCGAGCTGAAAATGTCTCAGTCACCAGCGGCTAGGTAAACTCAATCCAGCTCACAAGGTCGTCTCTGCTACATTACTGGTCTGAAAACTGTTAATAGCTGGATGAGCCGATAGGAGATCTGCGAAAAATGGCGGATTCTAAAGGTGTCCGGCGTGCAATCGACGGGCAATCTGACCGGTTAATCCGGGGTGACGAATTTACGCCGGACACCGGAAAAGCCGTTTAATGCGGATGAAACCTTAAATCACAAACCTAGGAAGACCAGTCCACCGGGCCGGTAGTTCAGTGGTAGAAACAGGCTTGAAAACCTGCTGAAGTGTCCGCCTCGCACGCGGGAGGTCGGGGGTTCAAATCCCCCCCGGTCCACCTCGATTTATGCGGTAAATCCTGTTGTGGAACCATTTAGAATACCTTCTAGGGCTGGCATTTGGTACCCAAACGAAAGTCTGTCAGCGGAAAGCAACTCCAGCTTCTTGAAGATGCGGATGTACGACGCTGGTTCAACAACCTCTCTAAAGGAAGCCCAATCGTCGCAGACATTCATCTCCGGGCTTTGGGAAGGTTCTGTGACCAGATCTGAACCACGCCGAAGCAGTTTGCTAAGATGCCCTTGAAGAGGATAGAGAATGTCACACAGGACTTTATCGATAAGATGGAGTCTCTGAAGAAACCATCAGGAGAGCTTTATTCACCGGGATACGTCGGGTCTTATCTTAAGCGCGCCATATACTGGCGGTTTCGACCACTCTACCCAGAAGTCTCTGAGGTCATCCGGATGACCTCCATATTATGCAAGACATTAATAGTAATATTCCGTTATCCTACTCTATTACAAGGTACAGGAAAAGAGAGATCGCGAACTATGGACATGTTCCACAAGCATTTAACAGAAATGATACTTTCAATGGTAGTCCCATTCAGCATCTTTTTCGTTGTGATGCGAGTTACACTTCCCTCGGTGGGGTTTTCACCACCTTTCTTCCTCATGTTTCCAAGCGCTCTCTTTGTGATGATAGTGCCGATGACTGCATGGATGCTTTACCGCCATCACCCCTTGCGTGACATCGTAGAAATGAACGCCTCGATGTTTGCAGGGATGTTAGTCGTGCTACCTATCGCTAGGTTTGCATTCCCTTCCACATTCACAGATTCAGGCTCTGGAGTTATCTTTCCGCTCATACTCATCGCGATGACTGCTCCAATGGTCATTCTAATGCATGTGAAACGCGAGCATTACACTCATCACGGTCACAGTTCTGTTTCATCTCCACGTGTTTCACTCGTGTGTTTCAAAACGCGTGGTAGAATAATAGCGTTATTTGCTTGATGCGTTAATCGGAAATATAAACGCTGATTATTCTGTCGTATATTATTATTAGTGCTGTTATTACTGTTGTTACCGAAACAACATTTTCCCACGACAGAAGTTCTACCATAGTACGCGTCAGGTATTCTAAGCAGTTAGTTATTGTGGCTTTTCTCTAGTAGGCTTAACCAAGTCTCTTTATCTTGCGAGGTGATACCCGCCTTCTGAACTGGTGTTTGACCATCTAGGGTTATGTGCGGCTTAATGAAATTGTTATTGATTCTCACTCCCTCTGCAAGCGGTGTCCTCACGCTTTTCCATCCACAATGAACCCTTCCTTAACATCCTAAACTTACTCTATATCGATACGGCTAACAATCGGCTCATCGGAAGATGTCCTTCTGACCGGAGTTACACCCATTCTTTCGTTTACTCCCCTCGGTCCACTTTTAGATTTATACTTGTACTGAAGTTATTTTATCATTACTGTGTCGAGTTTGAGATCTCTGAAATGCTCGTCGCCTGTCACAACTTTTCCTCCCTTTGTCCTTGCAGTTGCTAGGATAATAGAGTCAACGATACCCCATCTCTCGACGATCTTCTTTCTCTCTGATTGGATCCTTCCAGCCGTTTCCGCCAGTTCATCGTCGAGCGGTATCAAAGTGGTTTTTAGCCGGATGAACCGGAGTCTATCGGTTAAATCTACTCCATGTTTGAGGTATTTGTTAACTAGCTCAGATATCACGATAGTGGGTGTGTAAACACGGTCACTTTCTATGTACCGTTTCGCCCTTTTTCCAGCAACGCTTCCTGAGAAGTATTCAATCCATGCGAAGGTATCGATGACATATTGCTTTTCATCCAAAGGCATAGATCAGTGAACTTCCCCGGAAAATCTTTCATGCTCCTCTTGTGTAAGCTTGATCTTTCTTTTTCTATCAACTGCAAACATTGAACGAGGAGTTTCTTCAGACTTCTCGATCAACTTGTTGATGAGCTCGTCGAAGGTTTCTGCTCGCTCTTCATTCATTAGTCGCTTCAGCTTCTCCCATGTAGGTTCTTTAACTGCTACTGTCTTGCTCATCAGCTTATAGAATGTATGATATATCATATAAGAAGTTTTCTCAGTTCGGCTGGCTCTACTTCATTTCTGGGTGTGGTGTACGCTCCTTTGTCTAGCGGGGTCACCCGATGACGAAGCAGAGCAGAGATGTGGTTATTGTGCTAGGTTTATTGTTGCGATCTCTTTCAGTGTGTCGATGTTGTTTGCTTTGATTTTTTCTGTTGAGATTGTGTATAGTGTTTCGCCGATGTAGAGGCTTCGAAGTATTTCATTTGAGGAGTACATGTAGTAGCCGCTTTTCAGGAATATTTCTGGATCGTCTATGTGGGTTATTGTTCCTTTGAGTGTGATTCCTGCTGTTGCGTCTACGTGTAGCGCGTAGGCTCCTTGAAACACGTATTCACCGTATGCTTCTGGGGGTGCTCCTTGCGGATATTTTTCTGGGAGGATTCTTGCTTCTAGTATGGGGAAGACCATGAGGCCGTTTCTTGCGTCGAAGAGTAGTGCGTGTGGGTCTTGTAGGACTGATGAATCGGTTCCTCTATCGCCTATTACATATTGGCTTACTTCTTGGGGGTTGTTTACGTCAGCTATGTTGAAGAGTGATACTTTGACTCCTTGGTATAATGCAAAGTCTCCTTGCTTTGATTCGACTGCGTCTTTTCCTATGCCAATTAGGTGGTTTTCGTCGAATGGGTACAGGTAGTTTGAGTATCCTGGGATTTTGAGTTTTCCTAATACTTTTGGTGCTTGAGGGTTACTTAGATCTAGTGTGAATAGTGGATCCACTTTCTTGAAGGTTACAAGATAGCCTTTTGCGCCCATGAATCGTGTTGAGTATATCTGTTCTCCTGGGGCAAGGTCTTCAAGTGTTCCGACAGTTTCTAGTTGTTGGTTCAGGATGTATATGTTGTTGCTGAATGCTGATCTTTCTCGGTTAAATGCGCTTGTGGTGGTGGTTGTTGTTGCTATTCTTAGGTGGTTTTCGTATTCGTCCATTGAGTACTGGTTAAGGATGCTGCCTGGAACGGTTCCTGTTGCTTCGATTTTTATTGTTCCTTGGTTAATAGAGATTCTGTGGATGACAGTTTTGCCTTCGTTTGTCCACCAGCCTCCATCAGGTAAAACCACATAGATATTTTGTTGTGAGACGTATAGTGTAGTCGCGAAACCTGTTAGCATAACCTTCATAGCAGGTTCTGCAGTTTCATCTTGAATGTTAACTGCTATTATCATCGTGTAGGATGAGGATATGTCACCGTTGTCTGAGTATTGGATTTCGTTAGCTGGAACTTTTTCTGTTTTCCCATCAGAGTTTATTGTGGGAAGAACAATCTCGTATTTGTCGTTCTGTCTATAGTGTACTGCTGGTTGGGAGGCTACTATGTAGACCCAATTGTCAATCATTCTTGAATTTACGTAGGTTCCATTCACTGAGATGTCGCGGATAAGTTTGGGGCTGTTTTTCTGGGCTGTGTCGTAAACCTTTATGTGGAATCCACTAACGTAAGGAGCAATCATCAAGTCTCTCCTAATTGCTGGTTCTCTCCCAATTGATTGTTCTCCCCTGAAAAACGAGTTTTCTTCGAAAAGCACCAATCTATCTTGGCTTATGAATAGACCCCTTATTCCGCCTTCGACTGACGAGTTTGAAACAATCTTCATCTGGTCAGCAGGATAAGCATTGACAATTAGGAAGCTGTTTCCAGAAGCTAGATAGATGTATTTTCCGTCGGTCTTTACAATATCCGCTTCATCAACACCTGCAACTTGAACATTCGTTTCACTATATTCGGCTGCTCTTTGAGGTGCAGCTAGATCTACTGCAGCCTTCTCCATGAATACGGGACCTCCCATGAATGCGGGGCCTCTATTCTGTGGGTTGTTCAATCCTTTCTCTATATACAAGTCTAGTTCCCAAATTGATCTGAATGTTTTAAATCCCTGAGTTTCAACTTCAGGAGTTTCTACCGTACCTAATACAGATACTACTGATACTACTAAGAATGCTACCAGAAACGCACCCAGCATAGGTTTTCTATTCATCATGATCCCCGCATTATAGACGCCTAGCTCTAGGTATTAATCCAGTGATTAGAACTAGCTGTACAGAATTTAGAACAGCTGGGGACGGCGGCTTGGAATTTGTTTTATCCTTGGATCTACAGCTATCCCTAGTTTACTCCCCCGGTTCGCCAAAAAAAGTTTGCAGTAATAATCTGATTTCACTGTTTAAAAAATGATATAGCATTCTTATCCCTACATATTTATTAGATATCATGCCATTACGTGTTTAGTTTTGGAATTAATTGAATGGTGATGTTTGTGCCTTTAACTTCTAACTCTGATCTATACGGAGCGGTTCACGATGATGGAATTAAGAGGGTTGTGAATCATGTTATGTACCAGCGACCATCTCTCTTCAACTACGGTACAGCCGCGGTTAAGGCTAACTCAGACCTTCTCTGTGAGCCTATTGTCGCGTCACCTTCTGTGACTGAAAAAATAACGGTGCTGCCCCTAATCCCACTATTTCCATTCGGCGCCGTTAACATATCCTCGCCTGAACTGGGTGTAGATTTGTCGATTGCGAGCAATCTAGGTCTTGACTTTGTGGCTCAGCTCACTGCGCTGCAGGTTGATTTCCATCCCGGGGATATTTTTACGCTTCCATCTGAGTTGAATCCTCCTTTGCAGTCCCAGCGAATAGCCTTCCGTGTTTGTGTCTGCGCAGGCCTCGGTTGCATCCCGCGAGAAATTCTTCAACGAATACCTATTGATAAGGCTCGGCTCGGCAACTCAGGAATGATTAGAAGTAGTTCACGCTACAGTGCGCAGAGAAACTTGACCATGAGAGACGCTGGCGCTGAATATGAACCTGTATTGACAAAGAGGTATGAAGCCGCCGGATCCTACTCTGCTGCAATGGCCGGATTAAGGGAGATAGGACCCTTACGGCCCTTGTTTCCCCTTCCTATCCGTAAGCTTGAGTGCTTCTGCTTAGAGCTGTTTGGAGTAGGTCACTCCGAGTTTCAGGGTCCCAAAGGAGACCAGCGCCTACTTCTGAGGCTGGATGGGGCGGAGCTTGTCGATATAGCGCCTAAAGGGCTTGAGAACAGCTTGGAGTGTTACCTACAATTACTGGTTGACCGTGTAATCTTACCTGCCGTTAGCGATGTTGTCTCTGAACTAGCCTTCCGCCTGAACGAGCTGCCACCACTCCCAGATTCAGGTACCAGCCTCGGCAGTATACAGATATCCGCGTCAACGACTGTCGCGCATAACCCAGCGGTTGAGGATAACCAGCTCAAGCTGTTTCTTAACCTTGATCAACTCACCTTGAACATACCGCCTATCACGTTGGGGACGGGCGGTGGAGGAGCTCCTACACCTACTAGAACCGAAAAGAACAGGGTAAGAACAGGCCCAGCGCATCTGACCGGCGCGATTTCTGAAGGCGCATTTCGTCGAGTCTACGAGGTTATTCGTGACACGGGGCAGTTCAAGATCAATATCGCTCCTCAAACCATGTCGTTGCTAGGTGTCACCGGCAGCGTTTCAGCTGAAATCGAGTTTCATCTTGAAAATGGCACCGTCGACTTTCGAAGCGACCACACAATAAGAATCGATGAGCTTGACATTAAATGGGATAAGCTGAAATTAACGTTTGGAATCGATATACCGTCAATCTGCTTTGAGATCTGTTACCCTGTTCTCGACTGGCCGCCCTATGAATGCACAGAGGTCGGGTGTCTTTTCGGAGGAAACCCTGACTTCTCATTCCCACTGTACCTCCCAACTATATTCACCACCGAAGTTAGCATTAACGCTGGAATCAAGACCTACTACGGGACAGCCCCTCCGAATGAATGGCTGGTGTACATCACTCCCAGCCGAGTCGATCTGGATGTAATTGATGTTGCAGATACAGTGGGCGATCTGTTCGAAGCGGCCTTGAACGCCGCAGTATCTGCTCTAGGTCTACCTAGCTGGGCCGCTGACTTCGTAAGTAATTTGGCGGATTTCATAAGAGGCCTACTGGATATCCCTGATGACATAGGCGAGTGGCTTCAAGACGTAATCTTCGACTCCTTGGGACTGGAAACAAGCATTGAATCATACATTTCTATCTGGCTGGCAGACAGTATGCCCATTTTCCGACTAGAAGATCCGGTGGAGGTTATGGCGGCTGAGGGAAGCCTCATACCGGTCAACATCCCCATAGAGTATCTCGGAGCTAGAGTAGATGATCAAGAGATGGTGCTTGAAGCGGACATAGGTGCCTAAAATGAGTCTCTTCATCAACCGCCATATCCTCTCCTTAACAAGCCTAGACAGCGGCCTAATCACCCCAATGATGGCGGTGATGCATCATTTCCCGGAACCAGGAGGCTATCAGGGTATGCTTCTCAAAGGGGAGAAGGTTGTCTCCAGATTCTACCTAATGGTTGACACAGATGCTCCGCTGAAATCGGCAAAAATTAATGTGGAAACCTGTAACGGTCTCAGCTACTCTGTGAATCCCAAGGCCTACACTCTATTCCACTCTCCAATGGGGGCCGGAGGATACTCTGTCAGAGTTCAGAAAGTCGATGGCAAGCCTGCCTCAACAGCATTCGATAATCGCGAACTTGAAGAAGGCGACATCTTCGCAGCCTCGCTATTTCGCCCAGGACAATACACTGTCTCTAACCAGCAGAGAGCGCATTGCAGAATAACAGTGGCCCGCCCAACACAGAGAATTATTCAATACAACCCAATCACGCATCGGGCTGTTATTCGTCACCCTGCAGGGTCCTCCTCGGTAGATTGCAGCAAAGACGGTTTCAAGCCGGACAAAGCGAAAGTTGAGCTAGGACAAACAATACTCTTTCACATCAAAACCACATCCTCCCGTATCAAAATCCAGCTCGAAACGCCTGAGGACAAAGGCCCAAGCACTCAGCAACGTCAAGGCGCACACCCACCTTCTAAAAAGCCGAAAAATATCTCAACCACCGTTAAATCCAGTGCACAAAGGAAGTGAGTCTCGCCAACCTGATCAAAACCGCTTCTAATTTCCAAGACGGGCACTTTTTAACCGGCTCCTGATCATTAAGTTAGTTAATCGGCCTTCCTCCCATACAGAGCAGAGGTGAGCAAGCATCTCAGGCGACGCTTCAATCAGCGGAAAAAATGGAGAGAAAAGATATGACCAAATTTAGTTCACCGAGCTGTGCAAGCTTAGTTCGATGGTTTGACCCGTTTAAGAGCAATAGATATTTGCCTCGATATTTCTCTATGGGCATTAGTAGTGTGATTTTATTCTGTGAATGCACTTAGATTTAACGATGGCAAATTCGTACTTTTGTTAGCGGTATCGCTTGTGGCGGTGGGGCTGCTTGTTTTCGATCTCCTTGAAAGTATGGGTTTCTCTGTCGGTTTAGGCTCCTCTTCGGTCTACCAGTTGCTCGCCGGTATCACAGCTTGGAGCGTGGAGGTGATGTCTGCTTACAGCGGGATTTCCGTATTTGTCTTGATGGTGATGGAGAGCAGTTCGCTTCCCGTACCTAGTGAGGTTGTTCTTCCATTCGCTGGATTTATGGCGCAAACAGGAAAGCTGAGCTTCAGCGATGGTTTACTTCTATCAACAGCAGGTGCAATGATTGGATCATATATCGACTACTACATTGGGCGAATCCTAGGTTCATCCGAACGACTTCAAAAGAACAGACTCTTTCACAGAGGGCTAGCATCTGCCAATAAATGGTTCGATAAATACGGCCCAATCACCGTGTTCGGCTGCAGGTTTATTGTAGGCGTGAGAACACTAATTTCAATCCCGGCCGGCGCCTCAGGAATGAGCAAATGGAAGTTCGGAGTTTATACCCTGTTAGGGTGCGTAATCTGGAACGCGTCACTCATGTATGCAGGTTATTATCTAGCAGAACGATGGGAAGAAGCAGGATCAATCTTCAACAGAACAATCATACCGGTAGCAGCAGTCATTTTAATCGTAGCTATAGGCGCATACTTCATCAAGCAACGATACTGGAAGAAAACATCAAAAGAAGATGGTCCTGCTTAAAGTCAAGATACTCAATGAATAGGGGCTGGATGTAGCTTGAACATAAATAGACATGTTGGGATTTGTCTAACTTTTGATTTCTGGTTTATTGGTTAGAGTGTTCTTGCGCTCATTCTAAATGTAACGATTAGCTGCTATTGACCCGCTGTCTTGCCGTAGCGAGGCGAGTTATTCGTCTACTTGTTATTCTTGTTAATTTTGCTTGAGCTATAAGCTGTAACACCTGTTACACACACTATGTTATAGAAAAATCATCTAGACCAACACTCAAGTTGGTCTATGAGTGAACAACATAACCTACGAAGAATGATAGCATCACTATTGGTGCTCAGTCTACTACTTCCAACAGGGAGTATCCCGACTGGTTTTGTGCTGGGTACGGCCGCAGCGGCGACTACAAGCACTTCGCAGGTCTATACCCTGACTTTTCAAGGGTATGACTACAACAACAAAGGCGAAGTGTCCGTGCTTGTCAACAACCAAGTTGTAGCCACACTACCGCCAAGCTACTCACGGCAAAACGCAAAGGTATTCATCAGTGTAACGCTGGATATATCCAAATACGTTGTATCTGGCGCTAATACCGTTACCTTCCGTCAGAACATTTACTCTTCTGGAGTACGAGATGTTGTGGTGACTGGTAATACTGGAGTATTGCTGAGTGACAGCGCCTACCACGAAATATGGGTAGGTGGAACAAGCTCAGTAAGCTACACCTTCAACGTTTCCCAAGCAACCACAATATCAACACCTACAACCGCAACCTCAACGACAACCACTACCACCACTACTACCACTGCGGTGGTGTCAGGTCTGCCTTCAGGCAGCGCAACTTATGGTCTAAGCTTCCAGGGTTACGATTACGACAATCAAGGGGAGGTCACGGTGCTTGTCAACAACCAGGTGGTGGCGACATTATCTGCTGTTGACTCTTCCCAGAACAACAACGTATTCGCAAGCTTCTCACTGGACATATCCAGATACATAGTAGCAGGAACCAACACCATCACCTTCAGACAGAACATATACTCATCAGGAGTACAGAACGTACAAGTGACAGGACCACGCGGAGCGTTGCTAAGCGACAGCACCTACCACAACATATGGGCAGGCGGAACAGCAACAACCAGCTACAACTTCAACGATCCTACCGCAACCACTACAACCACCACTACCACTTCAAGCAGCACGACAACCAGTACAATCACACCCATCCCTGCATCTACAACAACCACCCAAACTACGACCTCTACATCTACTACTACCACTACTTCTACCACTACTACGACCCCGCAGTCAGGAGGACAGACAACCTATGCTGTGGACATTGTTAACGGTCAACTGGTTGATGCGTCAGGCAAGAAGTTCACTATGGTTGGATTGAACTATGGTGATATTCCTGAGAACTTCATATCAGGCAGCTACGCTACTGATGCTCAGAACATGAAGAACGCAGGCTTCAACACTGTGAAGCTGGTGAAGGAGTGGGGATCGCTGGAGACCAGCGCAAACCCATCAGTATTCACCTACGACAATACTGCAATACAGAACATGATGGCGCAGATATCGGCGCTTACACAGAACGGCATAAACGTAGTAGTGAAAATACACGCTGATTCAGCCAT
Source organism: Nitrososphaerota archaeon (assembly GCA_016190055.1). Classification (GTDB taxonomy): domain Archaea; phylum Thermoproteota; class Nitrososphaeria; order Nitrososphaerales; family JACPRH01; genus JACPRH01. Next base: position 68,503 of record JACPRH010000006.1, read on the forward strand.
ATCCTCCGATGCGCAGCATCTACACAATTTCTTAGGCTCTCAGTATTGTGCACCCACTAACTCTTACGATAGCGGCTTTAGCACAAACTTCTACACTACATCATATCTGGCTGACAGCACGACCGGACACGCCCACCTAACAAAGCTGCTGATGAAAATCTCGCAGCTGACCCGCGACAATCCCAGAGTCATCGGTTTCGACGTAATGAATGAACCCAATTACTGCTCCTACACATCATCCAGCGTAAGCTCCACCATACGCACCGGATGGCATCAACGCATCGCCGAAATAGCTCAAGCTCTAAGAAACGATGGAGACAACCGCCTCATATTCGCTGAGGAAGCACCCTTCTTCGAGTACTACTCAAACTTCGTATCATTCAATGACCCAAGAATCGTTAGCTCAGCTCACTGGTACCGCGCCGAATACAAAACCAGCTCAAGCTCAGGCACCTGGGCCGCCTGCTGGGCGGATATGCCGACCCTTCAAGGATACTGGGGTAACACGGGGCGTTCCGGATCCTCATGCTCATCAGTTCCTATACAAGTTGCACAAGCACAGCAAAAGTATCCGAACCAACTGTTCGAGGTAGGAGAATTCGGAAACATATACAGAAACACAGCAGGAGACCTCAGCGACCAGTGGATAAAGAACAGCATCGCACTCTTCCAAGCCCAGAACGTCGTAGGAATATTCTACTGGAGTAGCGAAGAAACAGGCACATGGGTCAAAGACCTAACATCAATCACACCTACCACTACAACAACCCCAACCCCGGCCACTACTACAACTACCAGTACAACCATAACTACAACCACAATATCAACATCTGCTCAAAGTGCCTCTCAGTCATTCACACTAGCATTCCAAGGATATGACTATGATAACATGGGTGAGGTCTCTATACTCGTCAACAACCAAGTAGCCGCGACATTACCTTCAGTCAACTCACTGCAGAATAACAATCTTTACACCAGCATCACACTCGACATATCGAAATATGTAGTGTCTGGTACCAATACACTTACCTTCAAGCAAAACTTCTACTCCTCAGGAATTAGAAATGTCCAAATCACAGGATCAAGCGGCGCCGTCTACAGCAACAGCACGGCATATAGCTTATCAGATCTGGGAGTAAAATCAATCACATACAAGTTTAATATTGGTACAATCAGCACAACCACAACAACTACCACCACAACTACAACATCTACTGCTTCCAGCGGCGGCAAAGCGTTTGATTACATCGTAGTAATCGTGGATGAGAATCACTCGTTGAAGGACATCATTCCTTCTGCAACCTACATGACAAGTCTAGCAAACACCTACGGCTTAGCAACACAGTATACTGCAGTCGCTAGCCCGAGCATGCCTAACTATCTGGGAATGTTCTCAGGTCAGACATGGGGTTGCGATGGCTATAGTGGTGGACCAAACTCCAACACCTGCACCAGCAATGTCTGGAAATCCACTAACGCTAACCTAGTGGATCTATTGGAGGCAAAGGGTCTCACCTGGAAAGCCTACATGGAGAACATGCCTTCCAACTGCTACACAAGCGACTCAGGCAGCTACTATGTCAGGCATAATCCATTCGTATACTTCAGCGACATAGTGAACAACCAAGCAAGATGCAACCGAGTTGTACCAGCAGGCAGCGGAGCCAGCGTGCTCGTCAGCGACTTGGGCTCAACTTCAACAGCCTCAAACTTCATGTGGCTTACACCCAACGGATGCAACGGTATGCATGATTGCAGCGTAAGCACAGGCGACAACTACCTGAGCATACTCGTGCCACAAATACTTAACAGCAACATCTTCAAGACACAGAGAGCAGCTCTATTCGTAACCACCGAGGAGCCTAGCAGCAACGGAGGAAGCCAGCTCTACACAGTTTGGGCTGGACCAGTAGCGAAGCAAGCATACAAGTCCTCCATATCTTACAACCACTACTCATTCCTCAAGACTATCGAGGCGAACTGGGGACTGTCAAGCCTCACATCCAACGATGGCGGAGCATCGCCGATGAGTGACTTCTTCGGAGCAGTTACCTTGATGAATACAAACATCACCAGCTACCAGCCAAGCTCACCTATCACTGCAACTGTAGCGCTAAACACAAACAACTCTACCCCATCAGTGCAAACATACTCTCAGAACAACGCCGCATATGCGAACAGTAACGCAGGCAACTCAACATACGTAACTCCGATCAAATCGGTTTCATACATGTCAACCTGAGCTAACTAAGCAGGGTTCCCCATAATTGTGGGCCGATCAAATCGGCCCGCGATCAATTTTTTCCAAACCTCTTTGTCGCGGATACATAGTAATAGCCAAGCCATTTCTAATTTGAACGGCAGGCACTTCTTAACGGCCTCCTGATAGTCAGGTTAGTTAATTGGGCATGTAGCCTATAAAGAGCAGAGACAAACAAACAGGCATCTTAGTTAGACATGCTTCGAGCAGCTGAAAACTTTGGCGGAAAGGCTGTCTGCACTAGCGGAAAGATCATCTAAAAAGTCTTCGAAGCAAAAACTAAACAATAACGTTGAGTCTCATCTCTGGTATCGGCGGGGTTGATTGGTATCGATGAGTGATGCTGC
>JACPRH010000031.1 GCA_016190055.1 Nitrososphaerota archaeon
GCAGCAAACAGGAGATCTCTTTACAGAGTCTGGAAGAAGCTATCTGAGGTCGCTTCACATTGATGCGGTGAATGACTATCTTGACACCATCAAGTTCCTAGATGACAAGATACGTGAGATAGACCAGAAGGTGAAGACGCTCGCCAAGGATGATATGTATGCGAAGCTTCTCGTAACAATTCCGGGCGTCTCATTCTACTCCGCTCTCTTGATATCGGGTGAGATAGCTGATGTAAACAGGTTCCCAGACCATGAGCATCTCTGCTCCTATGCTGGGCTAGCACCAGGAGTACACCAATCCGCAGATAAGAGCTATACAAAACCAAGCAGGATGAGGAATGCAACCCTGAGCTGGATAATGATCCAGTGCACACGAGTACACGTTCTGCACTGCAAGGACTCGTCAATAACCCGGTTCTACACAGAGCTAGCAAAGAGAAGAGGCGAGAAGATCGCCATAGTGGCTGCAGCGAGGAAACTCATGCGAGCCATATACATCATGCTGAAGGAGGAACAAGCCTTCAGGCTGGATGGCTAACGACTAACAGACTGAGCTAAGAGTCCCTCGGGTTCTTGCGCCATTGAGCGCGTTTAACAGGTTGGGCCAACGGCTAATTATGCGAAAAGCCACAATGCTCCAAAGAGAGCGAATGGGAGAGTGCCCATCCAGCAAACATAATTAGGGGCTCACGTAACGACATGGGAGAGCCCTGAAGAGAGCGATACTTTTAAAATTTCTACATGTTTCAAGTCCTGACGAATCATGCACCATAAACTGTCGAATCCGAAAATAAATGAAAAGGACGTAACACTTAATGGTGGCGGGCCCGGTGGTATTCGATTTAGTTAGTTTACTTGGTGGTTGCCCATCGTTTGGCCCAGTCGGCGAACTGTTCAAGCAGTTTGCAGAGTTCGGTGCCTTTCTTTGTTAGTGAGTATTCTACTCTTGGGGGTGTTTCGGGGTAGACTTTTCTCGCTATGATGCTTTGTTTCTCGAGCTCGTTGAGTCTCTCCGCGAGGCTGGTTGCGCTTATGCCTTCGATTCTGCGTTTTATCTCGTTGAATCGGGCTGGTTCTTTGAGTCCTATTGCGTGGATTACTGGGAGGGTCCAGACTCGGCTGAGCTCGTTCCATTCAGCATGTACTACTTTGCAGGAGTCCAGTAGTTCTTGGTTAAGTTCAGTTGACTTACTCAACTCTTCCTTACCTACTTACTGCTAAGAAACTACCAAGTATAAAAGTCTGACCGGCTTATCATTGGGTAGTGAACATGTTGGAGCAGCAGACGTCGTTGAAGGTGAGATTCACGGAGCGAGAGGCTGAGATGCTGATGGAGAGCAGGCTTAGCAGGGTAGCGACCGTTTCTCCTGACGGGCAGCCCCATATTGTACCGGTTGGTTTCGAGTTTGATGGAAGCTACATCTACTTTGGCGGATGGAACTTGGCTAAGAGCCGTAAGTATCGTAACATCCAGCAGAACCGAAAGGTCGCCTTTATCGTTGATGATATTGTATCAGTTATCCCGTGGCATCCTAGAGGGATAGAGATCCAGGGCGTTGCTGAGATACTGGAGGAGAATGGGCGGCCCTATGTCAGGATAACTCCGCTGAGGAAGATCAGCTGGGGGCTTTAATTTAGGAGGTAAGAAAAGAAGATGAACATAGCGGAATTTGAGGATCAGATAACAAGCGTCGTTTCGAAGATTGAAGAGAACGTGGTCAGCATAGGCAGCGTAAAGCTGGCGAGAGATTACAGGTTCAGAGTTGTGCCTCTAGAGGGTCAAGCCTCAGGAGTCATCATTGACCCAAGAGGATACATCGTCACCAACAACCATGTTGTAGACGAGGCGGACAGAGTCCACGTTACTTTGAAGGATGGAAGAACCTTCATAGGCGAAGTCATGGGAACAGACCCAGCTACCGATTTAGCGTTAATCAGAGTAAACGCGGAAGACCTACCAGCAGCGAAGCTCGGCGACTCGGAAAAGCTCAAAGTAGGGCAGATAGTGCTCGCAATCGGTAACGCGTTAGGTTTGCCAGGAGCACCTACAGTGTCGATGGGTGTCATCAGCGCAAGAGGAAGACCTTTACCTGGAACAGACTTCGTCCTAGAAGGGCTAATCCAGACCGACGCGGCAATCAACCCCGGTAACAGCGGTGGCCCACTTGTCGACATTAACGGAAACGTGATAGGCATCAACACCGCTATGATACCCTTAGCTCAGGGAATAGGCTTCGCTATCCCAGCCAGCACAGTAACAGAGGTTATTGAACAGATACGGCAGCATGGAAGAGTAATCAGGCCCTGGTTAGGCATCTCTGGTGTAGACATCAACCGCGCCGTAGCAAGAAAATACGAGTTACCAACAGAGACAGGAGTCCTTATCTTAGAGGTGGGGGCTGACAGCCCAGCCTATGAAACCGGATTAAAGCCGGGTGACATCCTAGTTGAGACTCAGGGAGGAGAAATCAAACAGATGAAAGACCTACTACGTACACTCTCAAAAACCAGCATCGGCGACGTGCTCAGGCTGGTAATAATCAGAAATGGGAGAAGATACGAGACATCAGTAAGACTAGTTGAATCAGCCTACCCGACGATACACGGAAGAGGCAGGTAGGCAAACAACAAAGGCTTTACTCTACGGTTCCACCAGAAGTAGTTGACGCTCAGGGACCAAGAAGAGTATCCAGCCGCAAAAAGACAACACAGCAAATTGCCGAGTAGAACCAAAGAAACTACCCTATCACAAAAGACTTGATATTACCACAAGGCCTCGTTGTTCGTATACATCTCAATTAGACAGAACTGATGTCACAACGTTAAGCAATAGAGCAAATGGCATGAAGCGTCACGTTTAGACCAGTTGAGCTTTGTGTGGAATGAGAGAAGCACGTATCATTAGCTGTTATTTGCAACCAGTTGTATACGTGCTGATTAAATCGTCACTCACCATTCTCTATTGGTAGAGTATTAGGGAAGGAGGTGAAAATGAATGGCAGCAGTAAAGTTGGAGAGCCGGAAAGAGGGTCGTATATCGCGCGAAGATATTCAGCCTGAAGTGTTCGGTGGCAGCTACGAGGTAAGAGCAGTAGATTTAGGTGGATTCAACGTTTCCTTCGAAAAGGCATTAGAAGACATGGATGTTACTCCATACCTGAAAGGACTACCTGACGACCGCGATCCTTGCCCACACTGGGGATTTCTCTTCAAGGGCAAGATAATCATTCGATACAAGGATCGCGAAGAGACCGTTAACGCAGGAGAAGCATACTACATGGCGCCAGGACATACAGCTCTAGTCAAGAAGGGCAGCGAGCTAGTAGAATTCAGCCCTAAGAGCGAACTTGACAAGACCATGGCAGTCATCGCGAAAAACCTACAGACAATAGGAACCAAATAGCAGAACAGCGACCTAAATCAAGCTCAATTAGCGCTTCCGCTAAGATTGAGGTTCACTTAGTTGAGTCGAATAGCGTCACTACAAAGTTATAGCAGGATCTTCGCTTAAGAAACTTAATAGTACTGTGGGGTGGTGTTACCTTAAGGGGAGCATCCTCTCTCAGACGTATATGTGGTTGATATGTTGGTCCGAGAGAGAACGCCCATTCTAGTTATTGTGTATGCGGTATATTTGGTCTTTGAGGGGTTGAGCCTCAGGGCCTGTTCGAGGACTATCCTGCCTTTCACTAGGAGGAGTCATAAGTCTGTTTGGATGTATGTGGATGCAGGAGTTGGCTCCTCTCGATGGGCTGTTGTTCAACACCAGGAGAAGAAGAACAAGGTTGTTTCTGATTGATGAGACTGAGGTTCAGGTGGGGCGGTCTGAGGCGTGGATCTGGGTTTGTTTGTTACGAGCCGTTTCAGAAACGGTTTCTCGGGATGTGGTTCTCCTGGACTAGGAGCAGCCTAGCTGCTGAGCTGTTCCTGAAGGAGATGGTCAGGAAGTATGGTAAGCATCCTGTCTGGAGTGACGGTGCAACCTGCTATCCTGAAGCATGTCGCAGCTTGGGTTTGAAGCATCAGGTCTACGCTCAGGGAGAGTGGCTGTACGAGGTTATGGAGAGAGCGGTGCAGACAGTTAAAGACAGGACAGAGAGTTTCGACGACTACTTCCCCTGCAGCAACCCCGAATGCAGGCAGAAGCACATCTGGAACTGGATCAGGCTCTTCCACCTACACAAGCAACCGGAATATCTTCAGGCAATCAACACCGTCAAGGAGGTGATCACCTTAAGGTAACACCGCCGTA
>JACPRH010000014.1 GCA_016190055.1 Nitrososphaerota archaeon
GCCAAAGATAGTCACCCAATTCACTAAACACTCTACCTTTCCATCAAAAGGTTCTTATTTAAACATTAATGTTCAAAAATATACATTGTTTTATCTAGTTGTGTTCCAAATGGTGTGTTCCATTTAGTGTGGTAAAATCGGTTTATTCAGTTCTCTTGGCTCTTTAGCATCTTCGGAGGGAATTAAATGTCGAGATCTGGCTATCTCACCGGAATCTATTTACACTACCAGTTTCTTTTGAAAAACTTCGCGAAATAATGGGTAAAGGAAAGGGCGGAAAACCAAGCACGACAGGCAAACCCTCAGGCGGAGGGCGCGATAACAACCCTCCGAAGAAGTAAGCTGTTCAAGGAGAAGTAAAAGACTTCTCCTTCTTTTTTCCAAGCCAAGTTCTGCTCCATCGTCACACCTGAATCCAGCGTCAGATTACACAACATGTCGTGTATGCGGCAGGCTGCGTTCTCCACCTCAATTATGTTTACTAGGGAGTTTTCTCAACCTTCCTATGGTTAATGCTCTGACACTCAGCTTCAGGCACTATTGTGATGCTGTCTCCCGGCCATATCCAGCCTAGCTTCTTGTATTCGTCATAATGCTTTTGACAAAACTTCTTGCTCAGCGTAGCCAACACCTCTTGTTCTTCTCTGTGGCCAAGGTATAGAAATTAACTGTTTGTCTTCTTCAGGCTCTTTTCTAGTAGGCTTTTCCATGTCTCCGGTAATCCTGCAACCTCGGCAGGCAATTTAACTTCAAGCATCATGTGATCCTATGAAGTTGTAGTAGCAGTTGACCGTGCCTAAGTGGGGTATTGTCGGTTTGCTTGTATGGTTAGTTGGTTAGGTTTGTATTGTGAGTGTTGATGCGTATGTCATCATTTCTTTGACTGCTTCTGAGTTGGGTGTGTCGTATACGAGTAGGTAGGATACTGACTTTTCTTTGTAGAAGCTGATTGCGTTAACCATGTATTGTACTTGGCCTCGTTGGTTTAGGTATCTTACAACTTGGTAGTCCCAAGTGCGGTTATCGATGGTTACCTGTCCTTTGTCTCTGACTTCAGCGTTGTTTAATGATGAGGAGTTCAGTATGCCTTGGAAGCTTTCCTCTTTAACTGATGAGTTTGTCTCCTGCCAGAGTATGTCGAGCTCTCTTCTGAAATCATCCCATCTCCACTGAGCTAACCCGGTTTTCTCATCTGAAGTCGGGTTGAAGGCGGCTGTTATGATGTCGGTCGGCGGCTGGATATGTATACCCCACCGATCCCAAGCCTGATTACCTGTGACTGTGGAGGTTGCTGTCGCAGTCGCGGTTACTGTTGATGTCATCTGCTGTGTGCTTGTTCTCGTCTGCGTCTCGGTGGTGATTTGCGTCTTGGTGGCGGTTGATGTTGAAGTCAAAGTTGTCGAAGAGGTTACTGTTACTTCCTTCGGAGGGTTGAGAGGTGTCTGCAGGTATGGGTTCAACGCTAAACCCACAACCAGCCCGATGATCAGCGTAACTACTAAAAAAGCAGCGTTAAGCTTCATGTAGAAACCTCAATACCTCTTTCGATCGTCGAATGGCTTAATATGCGTGTTGATTATATCTTCATTCTTGATCTATTTTCTCCCCCTTACCTTTCCTTTTTTTCAGCGTCATCTTCTCATACTGTTCGCTGCTCATCTCAACCACCAGTGGACCAACGTATCCGCAGTTACCGCAGCGATACAGAATCCCGCCGTACCCTCCGAGGAACAAACTCATTTCAGCTTCACGGCAGTAAGGGCAAACCTGAACCAACATATTCTCATCTTAGAGGTTAATCCACCACACTACTTACATGCATAACAGATATTACGTCTTCTGCTGATTACAGCATGTGAGAGTATTAACGTTCGCGAAAGGTGAAGTTCCAGCATCAAAAATACGCAAGTTTGAAGCTGGCTACGCCGCACTCAAGAAGGAGCCTCTTCCACCGGGTCTAGAGCAGTCATACCTGTTAAAGAACACTGAGAAACCTGAAACATACACCATCGTAAGCATCTGGGAAAGCCGCGAAGCCCTTGAAAAAATGAGAAGCAGCGACAGCGAACCAGCAGCTCCAGCATTATTCAAAAAATTCGGCGCCACCCCACAGCTAGAGATACATGAAGCAGTTAACACAATCCTTAACCCCAGTAAGGAGCAGAGATACCGCGCTACCGTAGACCAAGGAGAAGAGTAACACCTAGGACGAGAAGTATCAGTCCACTGATCTTAGGTAGGAGATGCTCATACCTTTTGAACTTGGGTTCAAACACCTTATAGATTCTTATCGCGACCAGAGAGACTCCGATTAACCCAGCCATCACCGCTAAAGCATAGGTAACCATCAGAAGCCAAGGATCTACTCCTACCGCCGCCAGCGACAGCAGCATAAACTCCTCATCATGCGCAAAGCCCAGTATCAGAGCGAACGCCGCTATGCTTGAGAGTGTAAGAGCGACCTGCTTAGCATGTTTGTGCTTATGGCTGTGTGCTGAGCCGTCTGAATGAACATGCGCATGCTCGTGCTCCCCTTCGAAATCTTCGTGCAGATGATAGTGCTGAGCCTCATTGCCCTTCTTTTCAAGCAACATCTTGAACGATAAAAGTATCAGAGCGCACCCAGCTATAACGTTAACGTAAGGTAAAGTGAAACCAGCATATGTCTTCAACAGAACAAACGGCACAACCACCGCTAAAGAAGAAATCAGATGAGCCATCGATATCACCCAAGAGCTAATGAAACCACGGAAAAGCGGGTGAGAAGACTTTGCAGCGTACAGCGTAGCAATCGGCCACCCGTGCCCCGGCTCCAAGCCGTGCAGCAGGCCAACAAGAGCTACAGCAATATACGCAGAATCATCCATGTCTACTAGATCCTACTTCAGCAGAATATTAAGATGTGTTTACAGATGTAAAATAATGTACGTACTGTCCGAAACGTTTTAGCCTAACATCATCCACATAACCTAATCAGGTTTGAGCGAAACGAGTAAGAACGCAAAAGGGAACAGGCTTACACTTCAACTCATTATCCTAGTAGCCTTCATAGCAGCAGGAGTGGTGCTAGTTCTTCTCTCACAACAGCAACAAGCAACGACCAGTAACTCATCGTCGTCATCAGCGCTCCCATCAACAACAACTACTTCAACAACAACCACACTTACCTCATCTCAGTCACGTTACCGTTTGATTCGGGTGGCTAACCCTATTCTTACGGTTGATGATTTCTCTCAAGATCCTTCTGCGCGGTGGACGCTGCTGAAAGACGCGCATTGGGATAGGCAGAATCACACGTTGATTCTCGCTTACCCGCGGTTCAACACCACAGGAGTAGCATGGTTGAAGGAGAACACTACTCAGCCTTTCACCGCGGAGTTCAGCTACTACGTGGGGGGCGGCAACAGCGGCAACGGATTCGTCTTCATGTTCTACAAGGAGGGCAACTACGACCCGGGTGCTGGTAGATACCTAGGCTTTACCTGTAGGCCTGATGAGAGACCTTGCCCGACGAAAGACGCGCCCGGCTACGGACTTGAATGGAAAACTCTGTACAACGTTGGTGGTGACTGGGTTAACGATCCTTCACCGAGCTATATTGGTTTCATAAAAGATAATGTTAACCATCATTTGGCTTACGTGAACATCACTATCAGAGAGCAGTGGCATCGGTCGAAGGTGGTTGTGAAGCAGGATGCGCTGCAGGTGTATGTGGATCAAAAGCTTGTGTTAACATGGGAAGCTGGCAAACTGGGGACCTATGAGAATGGCAAGGTTCTAAGCTTAGAAGGCAGTTTCAACAGAACTTTCAGCCGACTCGGCTTCGGAGCATCAAGCTACGTTCACTACGACTGGCACATCATTAAAGACGTTAAAATTTACGGCAACAACCTCACAATCAACGGGCTCCAACCTCGCTGGACAGTAGAACTCCGCAACGGCACCCAGCAGATCTCACGCACAACCGTCCCAGAAGGCAACAGTCAAGTATCTTTAGACACCTCAGGACTAGAGATGCCTCTCCGCGCTCACCTAGTAATTAGAGATGAAACAGGTCAAACCGTGTTCGAAACCTCGGACGCCCAAGAGATATGGGGCGGCGACGCACTCCGACTCGAAGCATCCCCGTAGCCGAGAAACGCCGGCAAAGCAATGAAGGAAGAAAGGAAGAATCGCCGTCTAAATCTGAAAAGCACAGTAGTTTCCAAACGATCCCGAAACAGGTCTGATAACCCTTAAGTATAGGTAGAGTTTAACGGAAAGTCTGACCTGTTTGCATAAGCCAACCCTCATCAAGATTGGTATTATAGCTGTTGGAGTCCTACTTCTCGCATATGCTGCAATTCAAAGAAGCCAAGGCACTCGTGAGAACCTCGTAATCGGCATCGGCATCATCCTTATCCTCATCGGCGTCGGCACCTTTTTCGTAGGCGGTGACCATGAAGAGAGGCTTCAGGATGAAGAGGAGCCGAGCAAGAGCACCAAAGTTAAAGAAGAGAGCCCCGAAGAATAACCGGTTCGAGCCTCCGTTATGCCGCAGATAGTCCTTCACGTAGACATGGACTCTTTCTACACTGCAGTAGAGAAACGTGAGAGACCGGAGCTGAAGGATAAACCAGTAATCATCATCGAAGGCCCACAGCACAACCTTGAGCGAGGTGCAGTCGCCGCCTGCAGCTACGAGGCCAGACGCTTCGGAGTCAGATCAGGCATGGCAGCTTCAGCCGCTCACAGACTATGTCCAGACGGCGTCTACCTCAAGCCGAACCACATGCTCTACGAAGAAGTGTCCAGACGCATCATGGATATTCTCAGAAACTACGCGGACATCATTGAAGAAGCAAGCATAGATGAAGCCTACCTCGACATCACTAGCAGCACACCCGACTATACAACGGCTGAGAAGACCGCCCGCGAAATAAAGCGAGTAATAAAGCGGAAAGAGGATCTAACTTGCAGCATCGGAGTCGCCCCCAACAAAACAATAGCCAAAATCGCGTCTGATTACCAGAAGCCTGACGGCTTAACAGTAGTCACCTCCGAGGAGGCGACTAAGTTCCTTGAACCGCTTCCAGTCGACAAAATCCCAGGCGTCGGTCGAAAAACCACAGAGGAGCTCAACAGCCTAAGCGTCAAAACCATCGGTGACCTAGCCCGCGCATCTAAAGCTGTTCTAGTGCAGCGCTTCGGTAAGAACGGGGCCTGGATGTGGGATGCCGCTAACGGGGTTGACGAAACCCCTGTGCAGGAGGTTGAGAAGAAATCCATAGGCAGACTACGCACTCTTGATGAGGACACCAAGGACTTGGAGAAGATCCTGAAGGCCCTTGAACCTATGATTGACGAGGTGCACACACAAGCCCAAGACGAAGGCTTCCTGTACCAGAACATCGGAGTAACAGTGATCTTCGAAGACTACCAGACCCGCAGCAAATCCAAAACCCTCAGAGAACACACCTCATCCAAACAAGCCATAGAGGAGACCGCTCCACACCTAGTACGCGCCTTCGAATCTGACCCCCGGAAAATCCACCGCATAGGCATCAAGGTCGCCAACCTGAAGCAGAAGCAACAACAGTACGGCGAAACACCCTTAGACAAATTTCTGTAGATTTTGAATCCGTTAAACATATATCAGATAGGCACGGATCTATTTACGTCTTGGAATTTAGCTGCTCGAAACACGTTAAGATCGAAGCTTCTAGATGACGGTTACCGGAGGGAATAAGCTAAATGAGCAGCCAAGCGGACTCTGTATCACTCTATAAGATCAAGAAACTCCTCTCCAACCTCTCTTCGAAGAGAGGTAGGGGAACTGAACTGGTCTCCCTGTACGTTCCTCCGAACAAAGCGTTACACGAAGTAATTACCAACCTGAAGGATGAGTACGGAACCGCTTCAAACATCAAGTCAGACACCACCAGAAACCATGTGCAGGACGCGCTTACACGCACAATGCAGCGGCTCAAGCTCTACAAGGAGCCCCCTAAGAACGGCATCGTAATCTTCGCAGGCGCCATCGCCGGTGACGGCCCACCGGGCAGCGAACCTATCGAGGTCTACGAAATTATCCCTCATGAGGCTGTTCAAACCTATCTCTACCGCTGCGATGACCACTTCCACCTAGAGCATCTACGGGAGATGATCCGGGAGAAGAAGGCGATCGGCATCCTGAGCATTGATGCCAGCGAATCCGGCATCGGCATAGTCTCAGGCGATCGGGTTGACGTGATTAAGGTTCTCACATCCGGTGTCGCGGGAAAGCATCGTGCAGGTGGACAGTCAGCCCGTAGGTTCGAAAGACTGCGAGAAATGGAGTTAACCGGCTACTATCACCGAATCGCTGATCACGCCAAGAAGATATTTCTTGACGATTATGCTGTGCAGGGCGTTATCATAGGCGGCCCCGGCCCCACGAAAAGCAACTTCCTGAAGGATGAGTATCTTGACTACCGTCTTCAGAACAATGTGTTGGCTGTGCTGGATACCGGTTACTCGGGTGAAGAAGGGGTTCGCGAGACACTTGAACGCTCAGCCGATATTCTTCAAGGAGTGCGGCTGATGGAGGAGAAGCGGCTTGTCCAGAACTTCCTGAGAGAGGTGAACAAGTCTCAGGGTCTCGCAATATACGGGTTGACGGATGTTGAAGACGCTCTGCTGAGGGCTGCTGCAGACACCGTCCTAGTCGTCGATGACATTGGAATGACCCGTCTCCGAGTCATCTGCAAGCACTGCGGGAAGGATGAGGTCAAAATCGTAGGCAGAGACACCTACATGGAGGAGAAGCAGAAAATGATAGGCGTAGTCTGCCCTCACTGTGGAAGCCCCGATAGAGTGCTTGAAGAGAAGGACATCATCGAATACTTCGCCGACTTGGGAACAGACTCCTCAGCGAAGGTCGAGGTCATCTCTGCAAAGACAGAGGAGGGGCGGATGCTGAAGAGCTTCAGCGGCATCGCAGCCATCTTGAGATACAAGCAGTAGAATCAGCTTAGGCTTGATAACCGCCTATTACATCCGGCTATTCCTTAGGGAACACGACCAGCACGATGCGGGTAGCGTTTCCAACAATGTCGTACTCTTCTCGCGGCAGAAGTTTACGGAAGCTAGAGGGTTTATGATTGCATAGAATGATGGCGTCTGCCTCTATCTCCTGCGCATAGTTGTTCACGTCCTTCCCTACGTCTCTCACAGGCAGGATCTTTGGTGTGAAGAGGCGCCCCAGATTCTTGATGCTTGATGCTACTCGGTATGAGAAGTTCTGTTCAAGTCTCCTCAAGCTCTTTGACACATCAACTGCGTCCAGCGGGATTGTCGGAGGCAAATAGACAACTCTGGCAGCAACAAGCTCGGAGCGTGCAGTGGTTGCTGTGCTGGAGAGAGCGGCCGCCACTATGTATGGACTAGGATCATACTCGTCTCTAAGCACTGGTATGAGTATCTTGGAGGGCTCCTTAGGTATGGTGATGTTGGGGTGAGGTGTTTCGACGAGGAGAACGGTGCGCTTAGATTTTCTCGCCACCTTGTCAGAGATTCTTCCGAAGAATTCGCGGAAGAATGATTCTCGGTTAGCTGACATAACGATAGCTTGGCAACCCATCTTTTCAGATTGTGAGACTATTGTGTCGGCGATTTCTGAGACGCTGGGCTCAGCTGATTTTGCCTTCGCGTAGTTTACGTTGTATTTGATCTTCAGTTCCGCCGCGATCGGTTCGAGTTTTTTCAGGAACTCGTCTCTCTTTTCAGTGTTGTCGATGCGGGAGTTTACGTGTAGTATGTTGACCTGTGAGCCTGAGTACTCGGCTAGGAAAAGCGCGATGTGAACTGTGTTCCATTCTCTAGGTTCAAACGCTAAGGGCAGCATGATGGGTGCGTCGCTCCAGCTCCACTCAAAGGATGGGAGATCCTGTTTATGGGTCAACTTCCAGCAACCTCTTTACTTAAACCGGGGCTGAGGGCACCAGACATCTTCGCTCTACGTCTAAGGATGAGGTAGATTATGAACCCAACGGTGAACCAGAGGGTTCCTATTACCCTGCCTACTGGGTGAGTACCCACTATGAGCAGCCAGACGACTAGGCAGGAGAGAAAACCGATTACCCCGGTCATTGGAACCTCGTATTTTCTACCTTTATACGGTATGTTCAGATTGAGGGGGCTCTTCCAAGCTCTTGGACGAGGATCCTTTACTCTAAGCTCAATTAATGAGAGGTTCACATACATATACGCTACTAGTGCGCCGAAGTTGTAAAGTGAAGCTATCAAGCCGAGGAGATCTACTCCAGGCAGCGAAATATTTAGAAGAATTATGCCTATTGCGACTAGAGAGAAGACGATAATTGTAATGTAGGGTGTGCGGTATTTGGGGTGTATTCTTCCGAAGAATGTTGGGAAAAGTTTGAGCCGGCCCATTGAGAAGGTGACGCGTGAAACGCCTATGACCCCTGTATTTGTTGACACGTAGCACATGGCGAAGCCTGTGAAGGCAATGATTACGCTGAGAGCTGCACCGATGAACGGAAGATTAGCTACGATTGCTATCATAGGTGCTTGAGAGTTGGCGCTCAACGTCTCTGTGGATATTAATGTGACTGAGAGAAGTGAAGATGCTACCGTCATGACTACAACGGCTAGAATTACCCATTTAGTGGCCTTAGGTATCACTCGTTTAGGGTATTTTGTCTCTTCAGCAGCCTGAGAAATAGATTCGATGCCTACGTAGGAGACCATAGCTATAGAGGTGGCGTACGCTAAGTCGCTCCATGAGGGATTAGTGCCTACAGACTGGACGCTTGAGATCCAAGTTGCTAGACCGCCACTGGCTGTTATGTATGCTAACCCTAATACAAGTATGATGGAAATTATGACTAGGTTCAATATTACGAAGAGCTGGTTAAATGCTGATGACCATCTTATTCCAAATATGTTCAGAACTATCAGAAAAAGTATCATGACAATCGCTGCCCAGCCGAAGTAGGGTGAGCTTAGGAGGAAGGCGTTTCCGGTGAACATCTTAACTAGGGAGCCGAAGTAGCCTACTGAAGCTAAGGCGAAGAGCGCGATATCTATTGTGTAGTCAAGCATAAGCCCCCATCCCGCGAGGAAACCATGAGCGGGACCGAAGGCCTTCAGAGAGTAAAATTGCGCGCCCCCAGCTACAGGATAGGTGGATGCCAGCTCAGCGTACCCCAGCCCAGTTGCGATATAGGTTATCGCGGCTACTGCGAAGACCAACGGAGAAGCTTGGGCCGCGAACAGCGCGACCAGCCCAAGAGCTATGTAGATGTCTGCACCTACGTCGGCGTAACCCATTGAGAAGGAGCCCCAGATGCCCACTACCCGTTTCAGCTGAGTATCCTCGGAGCCATTAGAATCTGGAGAAGAACCGTTTTTAGCCAAACTGCGTCGAACCTTTGGGCAGACGTATAATGGAGTTTTTAATGACCTATTAATACTTCCTACGATATTCCACAGGTTAGATTGGTTTTTTCTTAGATAAGCATGTTGTTGAAATATAAGTCAGCCTGAGACCGGTCAGAGCGGAACGAATGGAGGGGAGCAGAGCATAACAGAGCAAACAAAAGCTGAGGAGGGAGGAGGAGAGAAGGAAGGATTAGGCAAAATGCCGTTTGAATCTAAGATTAAGGAGAAGACGTGGAGCCCCAAGATTGAACCTGAGATTTTCAAGAAGTGGGAAGAGGAGGCTCGCCCCTTTAGCCCAGATGCCTCTAATCTACCCGTCTTCGTTATTGATACTCCACCACCGTATCCTTCAGGCAGGCCTTGGCACATCGGCGCCGCCGCCCACTACTCCCAGATAGACATGATTGCGCGTACAGCCTCTATGTCTGGACACAATGTTCTCTTTCCCATAGGCATTGACAGAAATGGGCTTCCCGTTGAACTCTACACAGAGAGAAAGTACAAGGTGAGGATACATGAGACGCCCAGGGAGAAGTTCCTTGAGCTCTGCCGACACGCCCTCGACGACTTGGAGGCTGAGATGATCCAGATTATGAAGACAATGGGGTTAAGCGGCGACCTGAAGCACTACTACCGAACCGACTCCGAAGAATACAGGCGTTTGACGCAGGCCACCTTCATAACCCTCTGGAAGAGCGGACTAGTCTACCAAGCATCTAGACCGAACAACTACTGCGTCGACTGCGGAACCACAATCGCCGACGCTGAAGTAACCTACGAAGATATTCCCACGGAACTAGTCTACCTTCACTTCAAAGTTGAGAATCTCGGCGACGACATAATCGTGGCCACCACTCGACCGGAGCTGCTGTGCGCCTGCCAAACCGTCATAGTAAACCCGGATGATGAGCGGTTCCAGAAGTACCAAGGCAAAATGGCTACTGTGCCGCTCTACGGACGGAAGGTTCTGATTAGACCTCACCCTAGCGCTAAACCTGAGTTCGGTTCAGGAGTAGTGATGGTCTGCAGCTACGGTGACTACACGGATGTTCTGCTCTTCAGGGAGCTGGGCCTCAAAGAGATCGTGGCGATAGACGATCGGGGAAAGATGACCGAGGCTGCAGAGAAGTATCAGGGGTTGAGGGTGAAGAAGGCGCGGGAAGAGGTTGTGAAGGATCTGGAGGCGGCTGGGCTTGTGGTGAAGCGTGAGAGCATCAGTCACAGGACACCTATGTGTGAGCGAAGCCACACCCCGATCGAGATTATCCCGATGAAAGAGTACTATCTGAAGCAGCTCGAGTTCAAGCCTGAGATAAGGGAGATCGCTGAAAAAATGATATTCCACCCTGAGGTGCATAGACGAATACTGCTCAACTGGATAGACTCAGTATCAATAGACTGGCCAATCTCCAGAAGACGTTACTACGCCACCGAGATCCCGATATGGTACTGCGACAAATGCGGAGAACCCCAAGTTCCTGAGCCCGGTAAATATTATCAGCCGTGGAAGGACCCCGCACCGTTCAAGCAGTGCAGCAAATGCGGCGGCACAAGCTTCACAGGCGACACCCGAACCTTCGACACATGGATGGACTCCAGCGTAACACCGCTCTTCATCACCCGCTATCAAGATAACAACAACAACCAGAAGGAGGAGTTCTTCAGCAAAACCTACCCCACCAGCTTACGACCACAAGCTAAAGACATCGTCAGAACTTGGCTATACTACACAATCCTCAGATGCTACCAGTTAACAGAGAAGCCGCCGTTCCAGCACGCCTGGGTAATGGGGTACGGTGTCGACGAGAAGGGTGAGCGTATGAGCAAAAGCAAAGGAAACGTCATAGACCCAATACCGATCCTGGCTAAGTACGGTGGAGACACCTTCAGATACTGGTCAGCTTCAGAAACCAGTCTTGGAGCTGACTTCCGCTGCTCAGAACTCCGCATTGCAGGCTGCAACAAGTTCCTCACAAAGCTCTGGAACACATCTAGATTCGTCTCAAGCTTCCCAGTCCCTGAAGCTGAAAAAGGAATAGTTGGGTATCTGACGCCGAGCGACCGATGGATACTTGCGGAGCTCTCAAAACTAATCACCGAATGTATGGAAGGCTACCGAGACTTCAACTTCTTCATACCTGCCAACCGAGTCCGAGAGTTCGCTTGGAACGTTTTCGCTGCACACTACATCGAGATGGCGAAGAGCCGAGCCTACGGATCCAACGTCACCGAGGCTGAGCAGAAGGCCGCGTGGTACACGCTTCACACGGTTCTGAGAAGCATACTGCTGCTTCTAGCACCTATCGTCCCATTCGTCACAGACCAGCTGTGGAGAGAACTCTACAGCGGAGCGAGCGTCCACAAAGAACAGTTCCCGACAGCCAAATGGGACACAGAGGCCGCCAAATACACCGAGAAGATCGTGGAGTTCAACGAAAAGGTCTGGTTCGAAAAGAAGTCTAAAGGTCTATCTCTGAAAGTGCCGATCAAAATGGCTGTGCCTGAGCAGCTTAGAGACTTCGCATTAGATCTGAAGGCGATGCACCACCTAGAAGAGTAACAGCAGAGTAGTGGTTAGATACTCTTCGTCCTTTCCTCTTTCTTTCCCTCTTCTCTAACTCTCAGTTACTTGCTTAGTCAGTGACTCGGTAGATCCTGTTGTTTGCGTCTCTGAATACTGGTTGGAGTCCGGGAATATCCTGCTCGTGGAGTATCTTGTAGATGACGGTGTTGAATGCTTTGTTCATGAGTTTTCCGTCGCTCCAGTAGTCGCTGAGATTTTCTATCGGGATACCGGATTCTGTGAGGATCCAGTTGGCTTTTCCTTCGTCACCTAAGGGGCCGTTGGCTACGTAGATGTACCGGGCGTTGTACTTCTTCATTATGCTGATTGTTTCCTGCGGGTCCGTCGTAGCTAGGGCTTTAGCGATGTCTTGGAGCTTCTCCTCCGAGTCGGTCTTAACGTTGGCGCTTGTGTTTGTGATACTTTTCAACAAACTTGGAGACGGGTTGGTAGCAATCACATTACGCTCACTGTAGCCAACGATCATGTTCCCGTAATCCCACCATGAGAGAACTGTCGAATTTTCAGGGGTGCTGCTTTTGAGGTATTGGAGAGCGGGCTCAAAGGCTGAGAAGTAGTATCCTCTAATCGTGACGTTGTTGCGAGTGTACTCGATATCGCCGCTATTATAATCACCTAAGCGAGCCATCAAAATAAGAGTAGCATTGTATTTGCCTCCGATATCACTTGTTATCGGATTAGCGTATCCAACCCACTGTTGCTGAGGCTCAACATTATTGTTATTGTTCTGACTGAGAAGAACACCTACGGCTACAACAGCGATAACCGTGATTATGGCTGCAATACCTATGTAAGCCCACTTCTTCAATTCGATCAGCTGCAACGGAAAAACCAGAATGCTATAAGCATATCGAGAATTGGTTGTGTCAAGGTGACGGTTGATTGTTTACGTTTGTAAAGACTTAATCTTATCAAAGGTTACCTCTAGATTAGGGGTATGAGCAAAATCTATCTATGTGGGAAAGATCACTGCCCAGCAGTAGAGACGCAGGGCGATAACGTCCTAATAGGTGAAGACAAGAATACCGTAGTTCTATCTAAGACCGAGTGGAACTCCCTCGTCGAGAAGATTCAAACGGGCGAGCTAAGCAAAATCTAGCTCACCCCTCCGCTTTTTCTCATATTGTTGTTTTCTCAATCAACCGCCAACTTAACCGGACAGAACTCGAGGATTATACTTCTCCTGCAGAATCAGCAGATCTTCTGGTGTTTCCTCCGCTTCTATGCATGAATGCGGAGTGGAACATGCGTGGACTGGGTTGTTAACTGATTATGACATAGTCCTCTTTCTACTCTTTTTTGTCGATTCGAAAATTAGTGCTTTAGATGACTGGCAGTGTTGGCTCTCAATCAGCTGTTCCGCGGAAAAGCGGCTCTTGCGACATGAGTAAAATGGTGCAGTATGCTAAATCAATTGTAGCGCAGGCGGTTGCGAAGGAGAAGGCAGGCGAGTTTGGGCTCGCAGCGCAGTACTACCTTAAAGCTGCTGATATTCTCCTGATAATGGCTAACAACACAGACAACTACAAAGACTACACCGCGTATTTTGAGTACGCCTCAAATTATCACCGCAAAATTAACCAGATGCTTCAACAGGTGCACAAGGCCAAGGCCAGCATCCCCGGTAGCTAGTTACGCCGAAAACCGGTAAAGCAAGATTCTATGCAATGCTTGCCTGTTCGCTTACCTACTTGCTTACTGGTTTTCTATTAGCCGGTGTAGGAAGCGGCTTGGTAGTCCGCCTGAGCGTAGTATGAGGTCGTGGAATTTTTTGTCGCTGTACTGGTCGTCCCAGCGCTCCATTGCTTCCTGCCTGAACTTTTTGATCAGGTATTTGCCGAGGTAGTAGCTGAGTTGGTAGCCGGGTGTGTATGTGTATCGGTTGATTTCGCCGGTGGCTGATGCTTTGTTCATACCTGTTTCTTTGACGAGGAAGTCTACGGCTTCGTCGAAGCTCATTTCGCCGCTGCTGAGTTTCACGTCGATGACTATGCGGGCTGCTCTCCAGATTAGATCGATCGTCTGCATGAATCGGGCTTCAGGCGTGTCGTGCCAGCCGATGTTCTTCATAGCTTCTTCGCAGTAGTGAGCCCAGCCTTCAACGAACTCGGTGCCTTGGAAGAGGTTACGGATCAGCGAGGGGCTTAGAGCGGTATAGGTTAGCTGCAGGTGATGCCCAGGGTAGCCTTCATGCACAGCTGTGTTTGAGACTGATGCGTAGTTCAGCTCTTCTAATGCTTTCTCGCCGCCTTCAGGGCGGGTTGTGATGTAGATGCCGACCTTTCTACTATCGAACTTGGCGGGGCTGAAGTAGGCGGCGAAAGGAATTATGTGCCGCATATAGCCCGGGGTCTCCATTACGATGAGGCTTTCCCCGTTAGGGAGCGTCGCAAAGCTATGTTGAGACACATATTCACGAGCCTCTGTAACGGTTCGCTGAACAAGGCTGAGAGCCTCTTCAAAGGTAGCTGGATGATCTGCCCGGATCTTCTCCTTAATCCGCTCAATCGGTGCTGCTGGATCTATGCTTCGCCCAATCTCCTCTAATCGCAGCTTCTCCTCTCGCAACGCGGATTCGCCGAATTCAAGCATCTGCTTCCGATTAAAGTCGAAGCCTCTGAGCTGGAGAAGCTTCTCGAACTTCTCTGGGCCTATGGCGAAGTTGTCAACCGCTTTAGGTTTCAGCTCTCTGGACAGCCACTCCTCATACTCAGCCAGTGATGAGCGGAGCTTCTCGACGGCGGCTTCTATGCGGCGCACCTCAGCGTCTCTAGATCGGGCGGCTGAGGCGATTGTGTCGAGGAAGAGCGGGAGCTGGTGAGATGTTTCCTCAGCTATTTTGACCCATATATTCACTGGTCGTGTGATCCGGCTTTTGCTGTCCTCAAGAAACTTGGGTGATGCTTCAAGCCTCTCAGCTATCGATAGCAGACGTCTTTCAAAGGGTGCAAAGTCTTTGGTGAAGAGAGGAAAGAGAGCATCACCTACGGTGTTCACCGCGTCAGGCATAGCCTCCCAGGTGCGTAGCGTCTCATCCTCGAAGAGCCGCAGCTCAAGACCGTGCACCGCCAAGTCGCGATCTATGACTTTGTCAGGCGGGAGACCTGAAGAATCGAAGCCTTCGAACTCAGATAAGTAGCGGCGTGTCGATTCAATCTCATCAAGATACCTTTTCCTTGAGCCGTCAGGCATTTCTCCGTCGAACTGATGCAGCCCCATGAAGGTCGCGGCGACCGGGTCACGCTCCATAAGGTGGTTGAACATTGATGAGGTCAGAAGATTAAATTTTTCAAGCGACAAAACAGCTCATCACTTCTCCTTCTTACTCGCTACTATACTAATGGTGGTCGCTGGCTTTTACGGTTAACGGCTACAAGGACAAGAGCCGTTAACACTGTGAATAGAAGGAAGCCGCCTAGGATTTCGAAGAAGCGGAGAGGGATGCCTGCGACATTGACAATCGGGTGAGAAATATTGTACATTGCGTGGGCGTAGGTGTTGCCTGAGAAGCCGGGGATCATCGCGGTGATCCAGTATTCTCCGGATTGCGGCACATCTATTGGAACTGAGTCGCCGGATGAGAGGAGATAGGTGTTTTCTGCTCCTGTAGGTGAGGTTACTGTTATCGTCGCCTTCGTGAAGTTCGTGTTGCTAGCCTTAACTGAGAGGAGATGAAGACTTCCTGAGTTCTCCAGTACAATGGAAGCAGTGTTAACCGATACAAGAATCGGGACGGTGAGATTCTGGTAGCCACCTGCCGGATGTAGAGTAAGGCGGCCCTCATAGTACCCGGGTGAGGCGTGAATAAACGACGAGGCAATCCGAATATTAGCTGACGTGTTTCCACCCACGTTTACAGTAGAGGGAGAGACCGTCAGAGAGATGTTTGAACCATAGTCCCAAGACAAATCAGCTGAGACGGAGACGTTTCTGCCGTCTATCGGGATCATCTTCAACAGCTCGCTCTGAGCCGGTTGACCCGCAGCCAGCTGAAACATAAAGGAATGAGGTTCAAGAGCAAGCGGTGAAAGAACCGCTGACAGCACGTCGAGCCTGCCTGAACCTTGAGAGAAGATTGGGACCAGCCGCTTCAACCTGTCCGTCAGAACCTTTGACGTGGACGCCAGTATTCCGGCGACCTCCTCGGGAGTCAAATTAGGATGCTCCTGTAGCAGAAGCGCCGCTGCACCCGCGACATGCGGAGCTGAGAAGCTTGTTCCATCACTTGACGCATAGCCGCCCTGAATCGTGGTGGTGTTGATGCTGACACCCGGAGCCAAAATGTCGGGTTTGATGTAGAACGGGGATGTTGGTCCTCGGGAGCTGAACACCGCGACGCGATCAGCGAAGATTGTTGAGTGTGACGCTGTTACGATTTTGGATTGAAACACTTCACCTTGACCCAGCATTTTACGAAGATATTCTCCGTCAGCGTTTGAGATGGAGATCACAGGGATATTCGACTGGTACTCCTGAGGGTTGTGTGGTCCAACTAGGTTGCCGACGAAAAGCCCGCCTTCAGAGTTGTAGATGATGAGTCCGACTGCTCCTTTCGCTGCAACATTCGCCTCCTTCATTGAGAAGTAGATGAGCTCACCAGGCTCGCCGCCTCGCTGCGCCAACGCAATCTTCCCCCGAAGATCCAGGGAGGCAACATCCTGTTCACGAGCATACCCTACGTAGGCTAGGTTGCCGCTCACCCCTCCCGCTGGAGCTGGGAGTGAACCGTTCATCGAGTAGGCGATAATTTCGTAGCCACCGGGGTTCACAATCACCTCTGAGTCACGTTGAGTGGTCACGTTATTGAGAGAGGCGCCTACCGCGATAACGCCCGGTCGAGCTGCCGGCTCCCCGAAGGCCCTGTCAGCCGAGTTCCCGATAGCGGCCACCACCACAACCCCGCTTTGCACAAGATTCTCGACAGAGTAGCTCAACGAGTCGATCTCCTCCTTCGTGCCGAGGCTTAGATTAACCACGTCAGCTCCGTCGCTGCTAGCTCGCTCAAGAGCCCGTATAAGATCCGAGGACTTCACGCTCCCCGTCTGATCCACAACACGGTACGCAAGAAGACGCGCGTCAGGCGCGATACCTTGAAGCCGCCCATTAGCGGCAATAACTCCCGCCACCTCGGTGCCGTGACCATCGCGATCCATCGGATCATCGTTGTCATCGACAAAATTGTAGCCCCCTATAATCTTCTCACCCGGCCCAATTGTTCCACCTAGATCCGGGTGCGTATAATCCACCCCTGTATCGATCACAGCTACAACAACCCCTTTACCTGTCAACGGGACACCTGAAGCAGTCTTGAGGCGATGAGCCTCCACCGCACCCACAAGACGCGAACTCCTCTCCAAACTAGGTTGAAGATAGATGTCACCATAGATTTGGAGACTAGGATCCGAGGCCTTCAACGTGTCAACAGACTGTGAAGTCTCAATCACCGCCCCATGCAGCACACGCGTCAAGATATCGATCACACGGAACTGCACCCCAGCTCGCCTGAGGCTATCCAAATGGTTCTCAACATCCTGTTTCAACTGAGGCTCAAGCATCTTCGCCGCCTCAGGCACGCTTAGTCCAAGAGCCGCTGCGCGTTTCGTGAGAGGCTGATCTGAAACCGTCACGATAACTCTCTGTGTACTCGCGTCTAGAGTTGGAGGGGTGTAGACGATGGATGGTAGCAGAATAAGCATGATTAGGATAGTCGCTGTGATTGTTGCTTTCTTCAAGGGTGGTTATGAGTAACTCAGTTTTTTGTCGCTTTTAAACCGAGCGATCATTTATTCTTTCCTGCCCTACTGCATCTACACAGATTTTCGAGATGCCGCTGGCTAAAGGCCTTTGAGCCGCTGCGCCACTTCGTTGATGATCTCGGGGTCTGCCTTGGGAGTGGTGCCTACCACCACGATTCCGCCGTCAATGAGGAAGATGATTGCCTGCCCCCGTTCAAAGCTGAAGATAAAATGGTTTAGTTTACCATAGTACTCTTCAAAGCTCGAAATGTGATCTCGCATTATCGCTGCGAGAACACCGAAGTGTCTTCGAATAGTCTGGCTACCTCTAGGAATACGTGACTCTATCGCCTGAACCTCGCCGCTAGGGTACGAGACTACTATGACGACGCCGATGTCACCATTTATATTCAGTAGGTCTTTGCATAGTGAGGCAGCTTCAGCTTTGTCCAATCTATCATCTGGAGTCAGAAGGGTACTATATAAATTTCAGAATCGAATCGGAACTGCGCATCCGTTTTTGCCCCAAAATTCACGTATAGGTTTCAATGGAAACATTTCGACAAATACATTTTAAAGTAACTTGTTTTTATGACATGAGAGGTTCTCGGAAATTCTATAGGTGTATCCGTTGGGCAGAGAAATCAGACCGAAGCGGGTCGGCCCTTGGCCCTATCCTAAGAAGCAGGAAAAGGGCAGGATTGACAATTTTGAGGAGGTTCAAATCCGGTACCCTGAGGCGGAGGCTATTGATGAAGCGAACCGATGCATCCTCTGCCCCGTCCCCTCGTGCGTCAGAGCCTGTCCCGTTAACTCTGATGTCCTCGGCATGATGCGCCACATCCAGCAGGGAGACTTCGACGGGGCCTGGAAGAGAATCCGGGAGACGAACTGCCTCCCAGCTTCAACCGCCCGTGTCTGCCCTCAGCTCGGCAGCTTATGCGAAGCCAACTGCGTAGTCGGCAAGCGTGGAGACCCTGTTTCCATAGGGATGCTTCAGAGATTTGTGTCAGACTGGGCGCTTGAGCACAACTCGTATGAGGAGCCTAAGGTTGAGTCGAGCAGTGGCAAACGTGTAGCGATAGTTGGCGGAGGACCGGCTGGACTAGCAGCCGCGGATCTTCTCATCAGGTACGGCCACAGTGCTACAATCTTTGATGCGCAGAACAAGCTAGGCGGAACCGCGATGTATGGTATCCCTAACTTCCATTTGCCGAAGGATGTTTTAGAGTTCGAGATTGAGCGGCTGAAGAAGATGGGCGTCGAGGCGCGAACAGACATAAAGGTCGGCAGCAAGATTTCGCTTGAAGAAATCTTTGATGAAGGCTTCGACGCAATAATCGTAGCGACCGGAGCAAAAGATGTTACACCTTTCCAAGTGGAAGGCGGAGACCTCAAGGGCGCCTACGACGCCTACGAGTTCCTCATCAAGCTTGACAGGATGGAGTACTACAAGAACCGGAAGCAGAAAATCCCCTTCAAAGTCGGAAAACATGTGCTGGTAGTTGGTGGAGGCGACACCGCGGTCGACGCTGCCCGCACATCATTGAGGCTAGGTGCAAAACAGGTTACAATGATGTACAGACGATCCGAGAGAGAGATTACAGCTTACCGCTTTGGCCTCGAATCAGCTAAGGAGGAGGGCGTCAAAGTCGAGTTTCTACAGGTGCCCATCAGGTTCATCGGTAATGAGAGGGGCTGGGTCAAAAAAGCTGAGTGCGTCAAGATGAGGCTGGGAGAACCTGACGCATCTGGAAGAGCGAGGCCTGTACCAATCGACGGCTCTAACTTCACGATAGATGTTGACACAGTCTTCATAGCTGTCGGCCGCGGACCCAACACCTCAGTGCAGAAGAAGGAGCGCATCAAAATGGAAAAATGGGGCGGAATAATAGTTGACCCCGAAACCTACGAAACATCCTACCCCGGTGTCTTCGCCGCAGGAGATGTTGTTACCGGCGAAACACTGCTCATTAAGGCGATGAACCAAGGCCGCAGAGCCGCTCAACGCGTACACGAACAGCTAACCCATTCAAAAGAAAGACTAGATCTATCCCAAAGATACTTCACAGAACGATACGGACGCAAAGCAGTCCAACCCATGTAGAGAGAAGAAAATAGAAGCACGGAGCATCGGCCTATAGTTAGTTCCAAAGGGGTTCTGATTGAAGATTAACTGGCCAGCAACGCTTTCCTCAGTAGCCGCCTTGATGTTCGTGTTCGACTCTGCGTGGATGCTTGGGTACGTTTTTAGATTGCAGCCGGTGGATCCGCGATTTTACTTTACAGGGCTACCTATAGCAATCGCCTATCCGCTGTTAGGAGGTATTCTTGTCCTCAGTTTGACAAGTAATAATACGAAGCTAGCCGCGGTGATCTGCGGAATATTCGTGGTACTAGACGTGCTAGGGGTCTACTCTATTGGTATACCGAATGCTATCCCCACTGCGCTCTGCATAGGAGCTACAGTAATGCATTGGCATTCACGGCATCACATTCAATGACTAGCTGGTTACAGGTAGAAGAAGACCAGTAGGTTGGTTAGAGAATTTCCTCTAAGGGTCGGCCGTAGAGCTCGACAGCATGTTCCTGTTGATATTCAAGGTATCGTTGCTGCCGCTGGTTCCAACGTTTCTCCCCCTCATCATTCGTGAGATCTTGCTCTGACAGGTCACGTCGACGCTCAAACTGCCCATCCACATGTATCTGGATGGCTTTCGAGTAAGACCGGTGCTCCCAGACCAAGATTCTATCAGCGAGAGACCTCACCGTGTCACCCGGCTTAACAGGTACAAGCTGCCGGAGAATAGCAGGCCCTAGGTCAACGGCAGCTTCAACGTAGTGGACTGTGCAGCCGGAGTACTGCTCATGGTTAGCTAAGACCGCTTCATGCACGTGGTCTCCAACCATCCCGACTCCACCGTAACGCTTCACATCATAAGCAGGGTGAATATTCATGATCCGCATCCGGTACTCGTCTATGATAACCGGGGTCACGATCTGGTTGAAGCCAGCTAAAGCTATTACCGTCGCATCGTACTGCTTCAGAATGCGGAGCGCCTCAGCGTCGAAGGCTTGACGGGCACGGATTCGGGACTCCTTATCAGGATATTTCTTACCAACCACCCCTTCAATGTACTCGACAGCCACACCAGCTTTGCGAGCCCGCTCCATCGCGTACGCGTCAGGTGTGTTGCTGATGAGCAGAGCAGCCTCAACACTCTGTAGGACGCCAAGCCGGATATGATCTAGTATTGACTGGAAATCGCTTCCCCGTCCTGAGGCTAGGACGGCCAGCCGCGCCCCGCTGAAGCTAGACACCCCCGAGATGAGCTATGGCGCGATACCCGATGTCTCGCCGGTAATGAGCACCGTCGAACCTGATTCTACCAACAGCTAGATACGCAAGCTCAACAGCTTCACGGAGATTGCTTCCGAGAGCTGTAACATTAAGCACTCTGCCGCCGTTCGTGACAACCTCGTTTCCACGCATCGCTGTTCCTGCGTGGAAGACCTTAACATCAGGCATAGTAGCCACCTCGTCTAATCCGCGGATCACCTTTCCGCGCTCATAGACACCAGGGTATCCTCTCGACGCCATGACGACGCAGGCCGCTGCCCCGCTCTTCCACTCCATTGGGCCTAGTGAAGCGAGGTTGCCGTCAACCGAGGCTTCTAGATACGGAAGAAGGTCTGACTTCATTCGAAGCATCTGCGGCTGAGTCTCAGGGTCACCGAAGCGGCAATTGAACTCTAAGGTGTAAGGCTCATCGTCAACCACCATTATGCCGGCGTACAACACGCCTTTGAAGGGGTGACCTTCCTCCTGCATACCGTTGACTGTGCGTTTCATCACCTTCTCCAAGATAGCTTCTTGAAGCTTCTCTGATACCATTGGAACAGGCGAGTAGGCGCCCATTCCACCGGTATTCTGGCCTTGATCACCATCAAAGATGCGTTTATGATCCTGAGCCATTGCTAGCGGCGTCACAGTTTTCCCATCACAGATACCGATGTATGAAACCTCGTAGCCGTTCAGGAAGTCCTCTATTACAATCCTGTCACCAGCGTGGCCGAACTCGCTTCGAACCAAAATCCGTTGAATTGCGTCTCTAGCCTCCTCTAAGGTGTGGCAAATTATCGAGCCCTTCCCCGCTGCAAGCCCATCCACCTTGACAACTTTTGGCAGCCCCTTCGACTTGACATAGTCGACCGCGGCGTCCGGGTTGTCGAATACACCGAACTCAGCGGTAGGAATGTTGTGTCTAGCCATAAACTGCTTCGAGAAGACCTTGCTGTTCTCCAGCTGAGCCGCGGCCTGAGAGGGACCGAAAATCCTGAGACCCTTAGTTTGAAACCTATCCACTATACCTATTGCAAGAGGATCCTCGGGCCCAACAACCGTGAAGCAGTCCTCCTCCTTCTCAGCGAACGAGATCAGCTCATCAAGATTGGTCGCCTTAAAAGGAATGTTACTATTCTCAGTCCCAGCGTTACCCGGTGAGTGAAAAACCTTCTCAACATCTGGGCTTTGACGAAGCTTCCAGCCTAGCGCATGCTCCCGCCCACCCGAGCCGATGACCAAAACACTCCGCTTCTTCATACCTACCGATAATCCATCTGAGAACGGCATAGTTTAAGCTTACCCATGAAGAGATCGAGATGTTTCAACCCAGAACTCAATCAATGCTACAGCCAATCTACCAGCAACAAACTAACCAATTATACAGGCCCTGCAACTCCTAACAGCACTACAAACAAATCTAACATTGAAGCAGAAGAGAATATTGAGGGATAATCTTGCAACTAGAATCAATGTATTCAACAAGCATTGCAGGCCCGAATATCTTATCCAAGCAGATCCATTAGGTTAGCAGCTGGATTCTTATGCCTGTTTCATTAGTATATGTAGCCCTCACTAGGCCTATCGCAGCACGCCTAATAGTCTACAGCGTGAAGCATTGCAAGTATTGTTAGACATTGATCTCTAACAGAAGGATAACAAAGCATTCCAACTCACCCATATTCATATTACTTTGAGCCGCGAAGAAACATCTGATTCTGCATGGAGCTTAATGCTGTGTTGCGGAAGAGACGGATGATCCGAGCGTTCAAGCCTAAGTCAGTTGAGAAGGAAAAGATTTGGCGCATCATAGAGAATGCGAATAGGTCTCCCAGCGCTGGTCACCTTGAGCCTCAGGAGTTTATCGTAGTCACACATCCGACTGTTAAGCGGAGGCTGGCTGAAGCGGCGCTTAATCAGATGTTCATCGCAGAGGCCCCTGTGGTTATCGTAGTCTGCGCTGATCCTAGGAGAAATGTTTGGCGTTACAGGGAGAGAGGTCGAATCTTCTACTGCACAATAGACGGAGCATTCGCATCTATGCTAATCCTATTGACCGCAGTGGATGAGGGGCTGGGTGCAGCCTTCATCGGCGCCTTTGACGATAAGAAGGTAGCTGAGGCCCTAGACCTACCTGAAGAGGTAAGACCAATCGGCATAATCCCCATCGGCTACTCCGATGAGCCGCCGGAGAGACTCGGTAGAAGGCCTCTGAAGGAGAAGGTTCACTTCAACCAGTGGGGAAACCAAGCGTCTACAATCACAGATTTGAAAGAAAAACTGGTGAAACGTAGTACCCAGGACCCTGTTATATAGGCAGGTATATATCAGGGGATTCCGACCGCGTATCAGCGCATCCGAGCGCCAGGAGTGAAAAGAATGAGTTACGGACATGGACGGGGCCGTGGTGGCTTCGGCGGTGGTTTTAGGCCTTCAAAGCCTGCGCCAGTCGAGGTCGGCAAAGAGTACGACGTTCAAATTACTGAAATCAGCAAACGCGGCGACGGCATCGCGAAGATCGAAGGTTTCATTATCTTCGTCGCGGGAACCGAAGCTGGTCAAAACGTAAAAATCAGAATTACCGACGTCGCACCGAGATTTGCGAAAGCGGAAGTCGTCGAGTAAACAGATAACTAAGTTGGAGAGCTGAGCCTAGTAATAGGCCCACTTTTCATTTAACAGATACAGAAATCCGGCGGAAGGCGCAGAACTGTTCCATTCGAGTTTTTTCCGGATAACCTTTTTTCACCATTAAAGAAAGAGAAAGATAGACTGTTCTATACACTGGACACTCTGTTCTAAACACTGGCATTATTGCACCCTGCAACCATCACCATGCCTGTGGTAAGATAAGATGACGCGCAGTAAGAAAGCAGCAATACTGCTAGTAGCATTAGTATCAGCCGCATTCATAATCGCAGTAGCAATCAACGCTCAAGCAGAACAACAACAACAGGACAGGATCGCTTCAAACAGCACAGAACCAAGCAGAGAAGCAGCAACAGGAGCGGCAGGCAGCGGGGTAGCGCAGAGTGGAGTCACGTCTACTGTAATGTATCCGATGCAGCAACCCGGGAAAACCATCCAGCTAAGAAGCATGGTGCAGGATGTCGAAGTGACTGGCTTCGTCATAACCGCTGACGATCAAGTCAAAGTCTCATTAGCACACGAAGGCGCGCAGAAGAGCCCAGCGGTAACCGTAATAGTCTCAACTGAGTGGATACCTATGCCGCCTTACATAGGAGTTGCAGTACCAACAAGCCCAAGCCAAGCAGAGCCATCAGCGGGCGGAGCAGTAATAGAAGGAGGAGAGCCGAACACTAAGCCGGGATACTATCCGTATCCAAGCCCCTATCCGAGTCTCGTAGGCAGCAACATAGTAAAGGGAGACTGGGGCTCAGCAGCAGAGATTAAACTTGGACTGGTTGGAAACGGAACAATATACGACGCCACCTCGATTCAAGTCCTCATAATACCGTACACAGGCAACCCTTAGACATAGAAGGCAGACAGATAATCGAATCAAAAGTCCCGTAAAAAATGAGGATGAGACTACCCCATTACGGGATCGTCACTACGATTACTAATACTGCTTCTTCCGCATTACCAGTACCGCTGCTACAATCAGGGCAATTACTGCTACTCCAACTGCTGCATAGGTGACTTCAGAGGTAGGCCTGCGGTCTGAAAAACTTGATTTAACCCAGTCACATCATAGCCAACGGCTGGGAACTGTGATAGCCAGCCGGATAATATTAGCAGAAGAAATAATAAGACTACTATACACTACGCATCTAGCTGTTGGCGGCCAAAGTCAAATGCGATGTTTGCGGCAAACTTGTGTCAAATCTTGCGAAACACAAGAGGCGTGGTAGATGCAAAGCTACGAAACGCTCTTCAGCCTCATTCGATCAAGTAATCAAAAACCAAGAGCGAAAACGATTCGGCGGACAACTAGGCCCAGACTACTCCTAACCATGCAACACACCACAGTCTAAGAAAGAGTTGTAACGCCTTAATTACTGAATCAAAGATAGAGTACAAGAGCATAGTTTGAGCGATGCGATATCTGGACTTGTTCAGAGGCTTAATGAAGCCAAGTCCAGTAGAATCATCCAGCTTGTAACCACTGGAAGAAGATCAGGCCTACCCCGAACCGTAACAGTAGGCTTCATCTGCCAATACGGAAGGCTTTACGTACGCACCTCTCACCGAACAAACTGGTACAAAAACATTCTAGCCAACCCAGAGATAAAAGTGGTTCATGATGGAGCAGAGTTTCCCGTCAGAGCTGAGCAGGTTAAAGACGAAAAGACAGTTAAAGTTCTTCAGCACATTTACTGGGAGAAATACAACATGTTCGATGCATACGCGAGATTAATCAAGCTTAGAGGAGACCGACACTTCTTCGAAATAATAGGTTCAACAGAAGTTCATTGCAGGTAGAGGGTGTAGAAGAGGTTGGCGAAGCAGTGTCGGGAGAGTTCAATCTATATTGGCTCCACAGATTCACTAGGTGAAGCCTAAGCTAGAAGAACCAGCGTAGACCTTAGGTCAATCCGAAACTGAGGTCACTTATTCTTTTTTGAGCAGCGAACCGAACTCGTAGAAGATTGCTGGTTTGTTCCCGACAACCCGGCCGTCGTGTCCAGGAGGGATATCCACCATATCACCGGGTTCAAAGTCCATCTCTGTGCCGTCATCCGAGACCACGCCCAGTCTACCTGATTCCAAGTAGCCGAAGTGATGGACTTGACATGACTGGGTTTTAACTATAGGTTTGGTGTCTAGTGACCATCGCCACCCGGGCTGCCAAGTGAACTTCTTCACTTCTCTGCCCCCGATTCTCACGATCTCTATCTTAGTCTTGGGTAGTGTTTGAACTTCGTCAGGTTTGCTGAAACTCTTCTTCTCCAAGCGACCCATCGATATACTAGAGGCCATAAGAATCATAACGTACACCGGCCTATTAAGAATTCAGTACATCCCTTCCCTGCTTCGCGCGATAGCGTAGAAACTAGCCGCGCCGATAAGATGAAGAAGCCTTGTGAGGGTTAGTAGCCTTAGGTATAAGGACACCGTTACAATGTCCGTTCTAGCGTTGTGATATTGTGTCCTTTTTTAAGTAAACCATGCTACCAAACTATTGTACGAGCTTACGTGATGTAACGTATGGTCGAGTTGATCAACAGAAGGCAATGGCGTCGTTTTTAAATAATACAACATAATCTTAACCTTTCAAACTGGATTTGTTTTTAGTTGTCTGACGGCAATCCACCGAGCTTAAACAAACTAGTGTAAGAGAACATCAAAAGAGCGTGGCAAGAAGTATGAATAATTCCCGCCCTGAATTCAGGACTGTGATAATTTTATCTTTAGTTCTAAGTGTTCTCATTCCGGCTATTGGTAGCGTATATTTCATCTATTTTCTACCGGAATGGAAATTGGTTAACGTATCTAACATTTCAACGGTTGAATCTTTTGAGAGTTTCGCAGCACTATCTATCGCCTCACTCATACTGATAATGTGGAGAAACAACAAGCTCCCCGGCTACTATGTCTGGGTTTCAAGTGCACTGATAAGCATGGGCGTATTATACCTGCTACACGCCCTTTTCCCTCCAGGCAACTTATTCGCTTGGCTAGGCAGAATGGCCATCTTGACAGGCGGCTTCTTGTTCACTCTAGTCTGGCTGCCTGATCGCTACTACGTTAAATCACGTTCAACCGCCTATACGATACTCATAGCTGTCTCCATCTTCTCCATTTCTCTTGGTGCATTCTCAGTCGCCTTTCCCAGCAGCCTACCTACTATTGCAACTAATGGTGACTTCACTGATGTAGCAAATATCATTCACGTTCTTGGAGGAGTTTTGTTTCTAATAGCGGCAGCGTATTTCATTATCCGCTACCGATCAAGTGGGCAAATCAATGACATTCTATTCTTCAACTTCTGTATGCTTAATGCTTGGGCAAGCCTGATTTTCCCCTTCTCAGATCTGTGGGACGCTTCCTGGTGGTTCATCCGTCTGCTACGTCTAGCAGCATATCTCACCATAGTCTCATTTGTCCTTACCTCTTTTCAATCAAATGAGAAGGAGTTGATACGTGTCAACGAATATCTGCGGGCTGAAGTCTCCGAGCGAAAAAGGACGGAGGAGTTGCTAAGCGAGTCCGAGGAAAAATACCGCATATTAATCGACAATAGCCAAGACGGTGTCTTCATTATTCAGGATGGTAAGATGCAATTTACGAATGATGCGGGTGCTGGAATGGTTGGCTACACTGTGGAGGAGATAATTGGAAGGAATTTCCAAGATTTTATTGCGCCTGAAGATTTAATGACGGTTGCTGAGCGCAACCGTCGAAGGCATGCTGGAGAAGATGTTCCCAACGAGTACGAATTCCATGCATTACATAAGGATGGAAAATCGAGAATACTCGTCAACATGAATGTTGGGCTTGTCCAGTATCACGGTAGAGTGGCAAGTATCGGCACATTGAAAAACATCACGGAGAAGAAGAAGCTTGAAGCTCAGCTACTCCGGGCTCAAAGAATGGAGAGCGTAGGAACGCTCTCCGAGGGTATAGCGCACGACATGAATAACGTGCTGTCACCGATAATGCTGTCGCTAAACATGTTGAAGAGAAAATTTACAGACAGCGAAAGCCAGGAATTACTTGGTATCCTTGAAAGCGGCGCTAAACGAGGAGCCGACCTGATAAAACAGGTTAGATCGTTTGCTCGGGGTGTGGAGAGCGAACATAAAACCCTTCAAATATGTCCCCTCATCTCCGAAATAAGTCAGATAGCTAAAGAGACGTTTCCAAGAAACATTGAAATCCAAACCAATATATCCGAAGATCTCTGTGCAACCTCTGGAGATACTTCCCAACTGCACCAAGTTTTGATGAACCTCTGCATTAACGCACGTGACGCTATGCCTGATGGCGGTATTCTAAGTATCTCGGCAGAAAACGTCACAATAGACGAGAACTACGCCCGCATGAATTCGATGCGACAGAACACGGCGCAACAAGCAAAACCGGTACTAAACTGCTGGGAGTACAAGAAGTGCGGTAGAGAGCCTGGCGAAGTGAAGGTTACTGATATGGGTGTATGTCCAGCTACAATCGACGCTCAAGTCGATGGATTAAATCGGGGAAGCAAAGGTGGAAGAGTCTGCTGGATGGTAACCGGTACATTCTGCGGCGGCCAGGTACAAGGCAAATTCGCCAAGAAACTGCTCTCCTGCATGAACTGCGACTTTTACCAGACGGTTAAGGCGGAAGAAGGAGACCAGTTTATCGAAACCAGAGTCGGCCCATACGTAGTCATCACCGTCGCCGACACAGGGGTAGGTATTCCTCAGGAAATAATTGACAGGATCTTTGAGCCGTTCTTCACCACTAAGCAGCCGGGCAAGGGTACCGGTCTAGGCCTTTCCACAGCTCTTGGAATAGTGAAGAGTCACGGTGGCCTCATAAACGTGTACAGCGAAGTTGGAAAAGGATCAGCCTTCAAAGTCTACCTGCCTGCGGTTCAGGCTACTGAAGTGCCGAAGATGAAGGAATACCGTGAACTAACCTCAGGACACGGAGGACTAGTCCTAGTTGTCGAGGACGAAGAAATAATCTGCAAAATTACAAAATCTGTGTTGGAGACGCATGGATATAAGGTGCTTATAGCCCACAACGGAGCTGAAGCAATACCGTTATACGAGCAGAACAGAGATGAAATCAAGGTTGTTATCATGGATATGATGCTGCCTGTAATGGATGGGTTAACCTGCATAAAGACGCTGCGTGAGATCAATCCTACTGTTAAGGTAATTGCGGTCAGCGGACTAGATAGGAGCGAAAGCTTAGCTGAAGGATATACTACTCCTGCACAGGCCTTTCTACCAAAGCCTTACACATCCGATATCCTGCTGAAAACAGTGCACGAAGTTATAGAAGCGAAGACGTAAGAAGAATTGCTCTGCTGGATTCTTTTCGGTGACTCCTTTTAGGGTACATGTTCTCTCTCTATCCTTATGTCTGAGATGGGGCACAGCCACCGTAAAGAGCGGCTTGCAGCCGATCTAGTTCGGAACCTTGTCTTCGGCTTAGGACATGGCCTCATATCTATTCTAGGGCTCTCAATAGGCGTTGCTTTTGCGACAAATAACGCTCGGCTGGTCACCATATCAGGGCTTATCGGGATGCTTACAGGGTTATCCACGTTAATTGTCATTCAGATTCTATCAGTTAAAACGCAGAAGGAAACGTACCAGCATCTCATCGATATAGAGCAGAAGGAGTTCGATGAGCATCCTGAGCTTGAAAGGGCGGAGATGAAGCGATACTACCGGTCAGAAGGCTTCAGCGCCGAAGAGACAGAGCAAATGATAAACCGGCTGTCATCAAACCGTGATCGATGGCTCAAGGCGCATGTCACCCATGTTCTGGAGTTTATACCGACCAAGACTGGAAACCCTCTTCGGGAGGCCGGTGTGCTGGGAGCCTCTCACATGGCAGGCTCGCTCA
Source organism: Nitrososphaerota archaeon (assembly GCA_016190055.1). Classification (GTDB taxonomy): domain Archaea; phylum Thermoproteota; class Nitrososphaeria; order Nitrososphaerales; family JACPRH01; genus JACPRH01. The sequence goes on from JACPRH010000014.1 coordinate 29,615, forward strand.
TTACATTATCGCCCTATCTTCTCCTTCTTGATCTCAACCTTGCGCTCTACATGTCTGTAGCCTTGACTGCATCCGCCTTCTTCCTCGTAGGTGCCGTGAAGACGACGGTCACCGGTAGGAGTTGGTACACCGGTGCCATCGAGTTTCTCGTTCTAGGGATGACCGCCTTTGCCGTGGGTTACGTCACTGGAAGCCTCCTATCCAGCTTCGCCTAACTTCGTCTATGCTTAAGGTGCTTAGCAGCTGAGGCATAAGAGATTACTATCGAAAGACGACACAATAATCCAAGACACAAACTACGCCGGTGATTTCCTGAGCAGGTCTCGGAGACTTACAAAGAACAACAGAGTATCTGCCACATGTTCTGAATACCCTCGGTAATTATTAGCGGCGAGTATTCTCATTTTTAAGTTTGAGAGCCTCGGGAGGGATTTGAACCCTCGACTTCTTGCTTACAAGGCCTAGCGGGCGAGGACTTTGCAGGATTAATGGGTAAGTTCCACGACTTCTGCCGTATCGATCTGAGACTTACTGAGGAAACTATTATGTATCATACGGGACAATTAAAGCGGCTAGACGCTGAGATTAGAAAGCATGGTATAGGGCTAGTATCTGCATCACAAGAAGATCTTAGGAGTTACCTCATGCGTTTTAACGGTATGAGTGACAGTTCGTTCTCTAACGCTGTTAAGGCCATGCGAAGGTTCTACAGAGACTTTTTGGATAGACCCGACTTAGTTAGAACATTCAAGCTGCCAGCCTGTATGGTTCAGCCGAAGATCCTACCCAGTAGGAGAGATCTGCAAGAGGCCTATGCGTCTCTGGATAACGCTAGGGATAAAGCTCTGTTTCTGCTATATGCGACTACCGGACTTAGAAAAGAAGAGATCAGATGCTTGAAGATGAGCGAGCTAAACAGAGAGAATAGGATGATAGTCACTGGTTATCATAGAGGCAGTACTAAGAGAGCTTGGATTACCTTCTATAACTCTGAGGCTGAAGAGGCCTTAAACGAGTACCTTAGAGGGCGAGAGGAAGGAGATGAGCGTGTATTTACTGTTGCCATAACGACTATTAGTAGAATGTTTAGGAATATCAAGAGAAGGACAGGTATTGACCTTACTCCTCAGATCCTCAGAGAATGGTTCTGTCAAGAAATGGGCGAACTAGGAGTACCTGATCGGTTCATAGATGCTTTCTGCGGTAGAACACCTAAGTCGGTACTTGCGAGACACTACTCGGATTACTCCCCTGATAGACTTAAGACTATTTACGATAAAGCTGGGTTAAAGGTCTTGAGTGAGGTCTAAGTTGCAAGAATAATCCGAGGATACCTCTGCGTTTTTGTATAGTTAATAACAAAAGGGTGCCTGAGACAGTATCTCCTTCTCTTTTTTATTTCCATCTTACAACTCTGCGTATCGCGTCTTTGTTCGCGGAGCTTTGAGAATGGTTCGTCTGCTAACGATGAATAGACCTATTATTGCGATACCGATCGCTAGTAGCGCGTAGTAGGGTAATTCTATCTTAGCAGTGGTCTCTAATGGTTTTAGCAGAGACTCTTGCTCAGATAGAAGTATTTGGTATTGCACATCCGTATAATAAGGCCCGTAACCCCAAGCGTCTGAGCCGTTTACTATTATCGCTTGACCATATACACCGGCCTTTGATTTTTCGTCGCCTTTTAGTACAAAACTCACCAATCTACTATTATCAGGAGAATCGATGGATCCCAAATGATTAACCTTAGTTATCTTAGGCCCATAAGTCACTCCTTTGGAGTCCGGAAAAGGCCATATGGATACATTGTATAATTCTCCATAACCCAGATTTGTGATGTTAAAAGTCATAGTTCGCTCTTCATTTTGCTTTATATCAGCAAATACTCTAGTGTCATTAATCACAAAAGGTTGACCTACTACTCTTACTGATATTGCTGGCTCGACAATTGCTAGTCTGACCTCAGTTTGTTCCAAAAGAGTACCTCTGTTCCAAAGTTCAAATTCTAATCGGTCGGGATATTTTGCCCCTACGTCTTTGAGCCGATTTTGCTCGTTCAGCTGAAAAACGCCCAATGGAATTAAATGCTCTGCAATACGGTTATACTCCATGCTAGGTCTTAGTTTTTCTATGGCTGTATTGGTGCCTAAGTAATACACTGTTCCTTCTTTACCGTATTCTACCTGTATGTCACCTCGGAACCATCCAATGCGTCTTTCTTCACCCCTGCTATTTTTGTAGATAGTATAAGGCTGTACTCGAAAATAGGTTGAGGGTGAGCCTAAGTAATCAAAGTGGTTATTACGAATGGTTAAATTCACAAATACGAACTCTTTTTGATATTCGCGAGCCGATACCATAAAAGGCTCTCTAGTTTGTAAAGCATCAATATTTCTACCGCCGGTTCCAACCCTTATTTCGCTAAAATAGCTAGGTGAAGTATTGCTAATTTTCTGTTGGTTTTGCTCAGCGTAAGCATTGAACTGATTATCAGTTACCAGAAGTAAATCGAAGGCCAAGATGAACAGACAGAATGTAAGAATTAAGTGAAGTCCAAACATTGCGCGTCCTATAATTTGATGCTTGGTATATAACTTTAGGCTAGATAATGAATTTATTACGAACAATGTGTTGAATCTACTTTCTTGAAAACTAGCCTTAAATCCGAAAGCACCTCTTTTTTTCAGTACAATTCCTTACTAATTCATGATCAGGCACATCATATACCGTAGAATTAGGTAGAGCATTTGCCATGGATAGAATAAGTCGACTCTTGCGATACATTATTCATATTACTCGCCTGAGAGTCTTAAGATGATATATGGTAAGGCTGGACTAGTTGTTAGAGTTTGAAGGGTTGCAGAGAATCCTTCCTTCGGTCTCTCTTCCTTTTAGCAGCTATCTTTCTTTGATCTTCGGCTGTCTTCTTATGATGACATTCAGGACAAAGTAACTGTAGGTTTCTCAACGTATCGGATCCTTTTAGTGCCTTTGCCACTTTGTGATCTAAGTGGTAGAGTTTGGGTCTGAGTGGCTTCTTGCAGTGTGCGCATTTCTCTTTTTGCCTTTGGAGTAGCTTATGCTCATAATCTGAAGGGATATACCCTCTCTTGGTTTTCTTTGTAGATGGGAATAAGGGAAACGGTTCTATGTTTAAGACAAAAGGGTCTTTCTTTCTTCCTCTCTTTGGCTTCCCAGATAGATCGAACATTGTCGAACTATTGCTAGGTATCGTTAAAAGACTTTCTGTTTATCGTCTAACAAAAGCTTTAATTGGTGCTTTGCAGATCTTCGGATGAAAAATGGCTAAGAAGAAAGGCACCGTAAAAGTCAAATCGTATAATAGGGTCGGAGACACTCCGTTAGATAAGATAGCATACGATGTTGCAGGGTTTAAGTCAAAGAAAGTCAAAGCCCATAACAGAAAACTCCCTAAGAAAAAATAGCTTGTAGCAAATGGATAATTCGAGATCTATTCTACCCATCTCAGCATCGATTTAATGTAATTTCTGAATTCCGCTGGGAATATGGGTATTCCTATACAAGCTGGAGGAATAGAGTTTCACACATATGTAGTTCATCAGTGATGTATCGCTCTATCTTCTTGTACTCTTTATTCTTGTAGAGTTCAGGTATTTGTTTACCCTTAACACCTGACCCGCTCTTCTGTAGCCCGAGTTTATTGAGCCAAGTCTCCATGCTTTGATAATTGGCTCCGAGACGCTGATAGAGATCAATCCAATTCTTACTGTAGAAGAGACGCCAAGTACAGTCATCCAGTCCTCTAAGTGTGTATAAGCGCCCCACAATGAAAGGAATATCGAACTTAAGGTTATTGTAACCTAGGATAGTTTCGGAGGGAGGGATTGTCTTGAGGAAGCTGATGGAGCAATCAATCATCTCCAGCTCTGACATTTCCCAGCGCTTCCAGATAGTGATGGAGTCTCCACGCTTGACCTGTATAGTTACTAGATGACTATCATAGGGATCGAGGCCAGTCGTTTCGATATCGAAGATTGTAATTGGACTCTTTATCAACTCTAGAACCTCCATTATTAGGGACGATACAACTCACATCAGAGTAGTTAGAGGTGTAGTTTCCGAAGCCGCGACTTGGGCCAGAGCTTCCTTAAAGTCCAGCCTAAGTCGGAAGATAGAGCTTCTGGTTCCTTCTTGGTTTACCCTCTCCACTACATTTAGTAGTATCAAGTCGTCCATTACATCTAGAGCTATCGGTTTGGAACAGTTCAGTAGTGTCGCTATATCTGAAGTTGGGACGACTTCTAGAGTCTCAAGCCATCTCAGTACGTTCTCTCTATCTTTGGGCGTGCTTGATAGAGCGACTTCTCTAGCTAGCGAGACATCTGTAACCTCAATACGAGACCTACCATTAATGAGCGCGTGGCCTCTTGCTAAATTGTACAGTAGCATCGTGAACCTTCTAGGCACCTCAACCTCTGGGCTTTTCCGCTCATAGTCACCAGAACTCGATCGCTCACGTGGTATTATCCCTCTACAGCACCCAGATAGTGTCGCTAGCTTCATGATACTTTCCACTTCTCTGTTGTCTGCTCCCCTATCCCACTCAACCTTCGGCAGGTCCTCAAGTTCTGTAAGAAATTCGCTCACCGCTTTACGACAAGTGTCCACTTTATCTTTGAAAGATAGTCCACCTGTTATTTCAAGTGCAAGTTCGTGCGGATCTCCTGTAGATAGAGCTCTTGACATATTCAGAAAGCAGAGGCGATTTCCGAGCCTGCCTAAGGTTCTCCAAGTACTGTTGGGGAGAGGCGTGGTTCCCGCCAACAGGACAAACTGATATTCCCCAGTGTACCCTCTAGACCCTACAGATCCAGCATCCATAACTAAACCATCGCCGTCGAACACTCGGGTCAGGTTGGCTATGTTCTCCTTGAGTCGGTCTGTTCTATCACTTAGAATGGTTGTAAGGTCTGAGACTAACAAGCACTTACCCTTGATCCTCGTTAGTAGATCTTTCTTTCTAAGCTCTTCTTCACTCATATTAGCTTGAAGAGTAACGAACGCTTTAGCGGTGAACTTGTCTGAACGATATGTTAGGGGACTGGACTCCACAATTCTCAGGCATGTAGATTTTCCACTGCTAGGCGGGCCTTCTAGGATAAGTGAAGCGGGGTCTCTGACATCTGCTATCCTTAGGGTTGCTATAGCGGAGAGTAGAGCATCTATTGCAAACCAGTATCTAGGGAACTGTTCTTCGACTGTCCTTCTAGCTACGTCCAGCTTTTCTCGAAGTGTATCCAGCGTTGGAGCTACCATTCGCTAGCCACTCCTACTCTTCTACTTTGGAGCGAAACGGCCTTGGTTGTTAAAAAAAATCCGGAGCCTCATAATCCTCAACTTCATCTATACGATGTGTTACAGTCAATTTTTTGACCTCATACTATAGGTCGATGAGTTCGCCTCTCCGTTGGACATTACGGACAGTAGATCCGGTCTAGGCCATTAAGGAACATCTTTACCATCCTCCAACCATTGTTTGAGCATGTCCAGAGCGTCATCGCTTAGCCACATTTTGGCAAGTGCTATCTTACATCCTTCATGGACACGTATGTCATTATCACTCACACTGATGACAGTCAGATCTTCGTCTTTATGTTTGCACAATGCTCCCATTACGCACTTGGAGTGATTGATGTTGCTGCAATCCCTATTGCCACCAATGGCTCGTATCCTCTTCTTGGCAGCTTGTTTTGCTAAGCTTTCTTTACCCCTTAATGTTAGAAGTCCTTCAACCTGCACTACTTCCACGTAAACATGTAGAGCGCGCCTGTACGTCCAAGTTAACTTATCCACTACATACTCCAAGGCCTCCCTGAAGCTTTTGAATGAGGGATCCAATCTATCCCAGCTTTGCCTCTCAGTCAAGCTCACCTTGACTATGACATGGTGATGTGGGTAAGCTTCTAGAGAAGCTGGACAAGTTAAGTGGACTACGCTTGTGTACTCCTTCCACTTTGATATGATACGTCTATGTGTCCGGAAGAAAGCTGATATGTCATCATCTGATCGATATTTACGCAAGGCCTTAATGGCCTCTTTATGATATACATCTACCAACGTCCATCGTACAGTATCCACTAAAGCTCTAAGTTAGGGCGTAAGTGATCCACAAGATCCGAAAAGATCCGTTAACGTACAGAAAGTCATCAATGGCATCTTTCGGACAAGCGTCCGTACCTTTTTGGCCCTTCTACCCTTAGGAACCCAAAGTCTAAAGGTACCGGACGCGAAGGAATAGAGTGAATATTGGGAATAAAGCGGCCTTAGATCCGCTATATTCCGAATAGGCCATAGATCTCGCTTTGATTAAAATGGCCTCAAGACTAAAAGCTAGATATTCTGTCCATTATGGATCTCTATCTGCTCGGAGGGATGGTCAATCAAGCTTGGCGACTGTTCTAAGCAAGAAGCCATTATATCCTCAAGATCACTAGAGGGGATTAACAAAATTACACATCTACATCGTAAGAAATATTACACATATAGCTAGATCGATCCATAACTATGTGTGTAGAATTATTAACGATGATCAGCCTCTCTAGGAGATAGTACCTATGGATGGACTGTTTTTCTAAGGCATCTGTACCTCTGTATTGGATCAATAGGTAAGCTTGGGATTAACGTATATTCCCTCGGTACAAGAGATGTCCATGTTCCAAATATCCCCCTTTATCCATAGCAGAAGGTAGGCCTCGCTTCTATCACTGAGTCTTTTGGAGGGGTCTCCCTTCTTAGATCAGTCTATTTTGAGGGTATTCTCTACCTTCTCTACATCGTTATTGAGTAGGCTAATCCCAGCCGTTGATTATATTGAAGATCCATGAATTATTAGGATAGAGGTTTCGGTTCGCTTTCTCGTTAGCTTTTACCCACCATCCAACGCATCAGACATGACGCTTTTATTCGCCTCTATACGTAGATGCACGTATGAAGGCTAAGGTTACTCTACTGGTCGATAAGGCTACGGTGGAGAAAGCTAAGAGTATCGGCATTAATCTAAGTCAGTTTCTCGAACATAACCTGAAACGAGCAATAAACGCTCTAGAGGAATCTAATTCTAACTCTGCTTCATCAAATAGTCTAGAAACTAACCGCTCTGATAAGGTGAAGGAGCCTCGGGAGGGATTTGAACCCTCGACTTCTTGCTTACAAGGCAACTGAGCGACCCTTCTTTGGAGAGTAGGGGTCTGCGCTCTGGCCGCTGAGCTACCGAGGCACGGCTTATGGGCGGGGTGATAACCGTTTATTTCCTTTACCCTTCGTGTGGGAGCTCTGAGAGGAGTGCTCTAACGAAGGACTCGTACTCCTCGTCTTGAAAAGTGATTGTTTCGTAAGAGCCTGAAGCCTGCGCCATTCTAACAGCCAAGAGATGGTAGCATTCTCCGCTTCGACCAGTCAAGAGCCCAAAGTGGAAGTCTTGACAGGAGCAGTACGGTTGAGAAGACACGACAATTTGATCTCCCTCCAAACCGATAGCGGTCCAAATCTCTCGCCCGCTAGGAAGAAAGCGGTGCAGCTTCACTCCTCCAGCTGCAACAAGCTTCTCAGCTCGCTCCTGCCGACTCTGAGGTTTAGCCTCAGCATCTACCTGCACCTGCTCTTGCTCCTGAGCATGGTCTTGATTTGACGGCAACGTCAACAGTAATATCTAAGACGTATGTCAACATATGTGTATCGGACTGCTAACTAACTGACAAGAAAGAAAGAGAAAAGAAGAAAGACATGGGGCGACTAGAGGTTCTGTATCCTAATCCCGCTTTGAAGCTCAGCGAGGCGGGCAAAAACTATCTGCTGATATCTGATGTTCACATCGGTTTCGAAGAGAGGTTCAACAAGGAAGGCTTCAAGATTACGCCTTCAACCGATAAGATGCTGCACACTCTCACGGACTTGATACGTCGCGAAGAGCCTGATCGGCTCATCATACTGGGAGATGTGAAGAGCGGCTTCGACAGAGTGAACCGTAACGAGTGGAATAATGTGCCTCGCTTCCTAGAGAAGATTACCCAGTTGGTAGAGGTCTCGATAATCCCTGGGAACCACGACGGCGGCATCTTACCTCTTCTGCCCCGTGAAGCCCGGCTTGAACCTGCTGAACTCCTCATAGGCGACACTGGTCTTCTGCACGGCCATGCGAACCCAACCGCCGCTCTATCAGGAGTTAAACGGCTAATCATGGGGCATCTCCACCCCGCTTACAGCCGCTATGGAAGCCCGTTGAGCGGAAACCGTGTGTGGGTAACAATGCGTGCCCCGCGAAACCTAGTCTTCGACGCGAACGGTGGAGAAAAAGAAGGAGAAGTAAGTAGTAAAGACTTGGAGGTTTGGGTGGTGCCGGCGTTTAACTCTGAGCTAGGCGCTGCCGGCTTGACTGTGATGAGGGAGCGAGTGATTTCGCCTATACTCCGTAAGATAGATGCGCATGTGAGTGAGGCGATGGTGATTATGCTTGACGGATCCGTGATCGGTGACGCTGACTCTATGAAGTATGCGTTTTAACATGCGCCTTGTAGAGATCAGGCAGATGCTTGGCGACCATGTCCATCATCTCCCCGTCTGAGATCGGGATTATCCGTCCCTTATCCTCATACTGATCCATCACCCACTCGTAAATCTTCTTGATGCTAGGGTCAGTCTTCTGAACCGTCTCACCGTTGTCGAGACGGAGGTGGTTGTTTATCCAGAACACTATGCCGGCGAGCCCAGATGTCTTAGTTATCGCTACGCTCGGAGGTACGCCGAGTATCTTCCTTGTGTCGAAGGGCAGGTAAATCTCCTCATTCTTCAGCAAACCATCAGCATGAATACCTGCACGTGTAACGTTGAAGTTCTCGCCCACGATCGGATAGTACTTCGGGATCTTGAAGTCCAGCTCCTCCTCGTAGTAGTGCGCAATCTCGGTTATCGTGCGTGTATCTATGCCCAAGTCAGAGTGCTTCAGCTCCATCAACTGAAGTAAAGCAGCCTCCAGCGGAGTATTACCTGTCCGCTCACCTATGCCTAGCAACGTACCGTTAACTGAAGAGGCACCGTAAAGCCAAGCCGCCGTAGAGTTAGCGACAGCCATGTTGAAGTCGTTATGGCCGTGGAACTCCAGCCACTCGCTGGGAACACCAGCTTTGTGAGTCATGCTCCAAATCATCTTAGGAATGCTCCGAGGCAAAGTAGCGAAGGCGTATGGAACTCCGAGGCCAAGCGTATCGCACAGCCTGATCTTGACAGGCAACCCGTACTTCTCAGAGAGCCGCATCACCTTCTGAACAAACGGCACAACTACACGGTCAATGTCAGCTCTGGTGGCGTCTTCAAGATGGCAGCGGCAAGCGATACCGTTCCTGAGGCACTCATCTACAATTGAGAGATACTTGTCGAGAACCTGGCTACGAGGCTGCTGGAACTTGTAAAAGATATGGTAGTCAGAGATCGAGGTCAGTATCCCGGTTTCCTCAAGCTTCATCTCCTTCAGGATCTCGAAGTCACCGTGACTAGCACGTATCCAGCCGGTTACCTTCGGATACTCGTAGCCCCGCTCAAGACACCGCTTAACCGCCTCACGGTCAGTCTGCGAATACAGGAAGAACTCTGAGAACCGGATAATTCCCTGCGGCCCTCCAAGCCGATGCATGAAATCATACAGCTTGACAATCTGCTCCGCAGTGAAGGGCGCGTAACCCTGCTGCCCATCTCGGAAGGTTGTGTCTGTAACAAAGATCTCCTTCGGCATGTTAGGTGGAACATCCTTGTGATCAAAGACGAGCCGAGGAATTTCATCGTAGGGGAACAGATCCTTCATAAGATCCGGTTCAGGTATATTTTCAACCTCTAGGTCAGTAGGCTTCATTTACATGCACCGCTCCAAGATGGCATCAACTGTAAGTTCAATACGTGCCCTAAACAGCTTCAAGTCTCGTGGTTGAGGGGTCACCTTACTAACATATTATGCTTATCCCTTACATATAACTAGCGCACCTAAGCAGCCATCTCAAGCACAGAGGACAATACTGGTCAAAGGGATCTGTTAAATGGCGTTACCCGCTTCTTAAACTCTAATTTTTGAGTAATCCTTGATTCGGCGCCTCACATTGGACCCGCTCACCTAGAACCTCGCTAATCGTTTCGAGCAGAAATCATTCGTCATCCGGTTCCGGCAGAAAAGAGATATTGGCTAAGAAGGCGCTTCCCACTATACGAATAAGATTTGAGAAGTATCAGAACCCGAATCCTGCTTCCAATAATAATACTAATCATCGCCGCTACTAGTGTGATTCTAGGAACTACTTACCTAACTTCACCACCCCAAACTCAGGTAAATGAAACCGTCAAAGGTGAAGTCGCCCTGCCTAAGCCGATTACGGCAGGCACAGTTTCTGTTGAGGAAGCCCTTGAGCGACGCGCCTCGATACGAAACTATACTGATCAGCCCATTACAATGCAGCAGGTCTCACAGCTCCTTTGGGCAGCCCAAGGCATAACGCGACCGTCATGGGGAGGCCGCACAGCACCATCAGCAGGCGGAACCTACCCCTTAGAAGTATACCTAGTCGTAGCAAAGAACGGCGTAGAGGGGTTGACTGCAGGCGTATACCAGTATATCCCTCAGAGACACGAGATTACCTTAACAGTATTAGGCGACCGGGTTTCCAATCTCTCTGCTGCTGCGCTTAACCAATCGTGGGTGGCAGATGCAAGAATCAACATCGTGATAGCTGCGGTCTACGAGCGAACTACAGACAGATATGGTGAGAGAGGTGTTCAGTACGTACATATGGAGGCGGGGCACGCTGCCCAAAATCTCTACCTTGAAGCCACCGCGCTCAATCTTGGAATGGTATCAATAGGAGCGTTCAACGATGAGCAGGTTCAAAAGGTGTGTGAGCTGCCAAAGGAGCAGAAGCCGCTCTACGTCATCCCAATAGGCCATCCGCGCAGCTGATATCCAGTAGCCCAAGGGTTAGTTCATCATAGTAGACAATAAGTGGATGTTGCTCATCTTACTAAAGTCAATCTATCCTTTGGCGGAAATCGTCCAGTGACTATTCGAGAAGTTGAACAGGATGCAACCAAGACTTTCGCCAAAGTATAGACTGACTCTAACTAATAATACGTACCGATATTAAATGACCTGGAATCATCAAACGGTACATGTCTGTAGAAGTTTCATATAAATGAGGCTTTTATATTTAGATGTCGTAATTACAACTGAATACAGTATGAAAATTTATGCGCTCCTCTCTGGGAGATTTGGAGAGAAGGTAATCGGTAACCTTGTGAACCTTTCAAACTTTTGCAGGGTCTGTGGAGCAACCTGCAATTACTGCCGCTCCGGGCAGCCCTCGTTCGGCCCTAGCATCTCAGGTATCCACAATGCGTCGAACGATATCCCATCAGTTCTGGACGATCCAGAGAGTTATCTGCCAAAGAACCCACCTCAAGTAGACATCATACTCCCTATTGGAATACACCTAGACATGCTTGCAGTCATGCCTAAGCTGGTTAAGATGACAGGCGCCAGAGGAGTAATCGTACCGATTGAGGACGTCGGCTGGTGCCCACAGAAAATGCATCAAAGCCTAAAGAAGGAGTTAGATGAGATGGGAGTTGAAAGTGCCTTCCCGAAACCCTTCTGCGCTCTAGAGGAGAACGGCTCGCCGGTCATCGATAGCTTCGTCAGAGAGTTCAAAATCGGTCGACCTCAGCTTGCAGCCAAAATCCGTGACGGAGTTATCTGTGAAGTCAAGGTCGTCCGAAGCGCTCCCTGCGGCAGCACTTGGTTCACAGCCCACGAAATCAACAAGCTAAAGATAGACAGCTTGGATAAGGTGGTCTGGAAATCTCATCGCGGATACCCTTGCACAGCCGGCATGCACATAGATCCTGAAACAGGAGAACCGTTCCTGAACTTATCCGGTCAAATCATTCTAGACGCTGTACACAACGCCCTCTCAATGGAACACGAAACAGCCCCACTTATCAGAAGACGAGACTAAACAAGCAAACGGCCACCAACAGCTAGATAGCAAGCAAGTAGGTTTCAACCTGTAAGGCTACGTATTGGCGACGGGATTTGACCGCCTCGTCTCACGAATCTCGCCGAGCTGAAGCGGCTGACAGGCATAACTACGCTTGAACCTAGGAGACCTCCGAAGTCCACGTGATCTCCTGCCTTCTTACCTGGTACGGGTATTATGCGGACTCCCAGCGGTTTGTTGTTAATCATCCCGATGGCCATTTCATCTAGGATAATGGCGGCAATAGTCTCTACGGACGTATCTCCTGGAATTGTCACCATATCAAGCCCCACGGAGCAGACAGAGGTCATCGCCTCAAGCTTCTCAATCGACAAAGCACCCTTCTCAGCAGCTTCAACCATCCCTGAATCCTCGCTGACAGGGATGAAGGCCCCACTCATGCCGCCGACGAACGAGGTGGCCATGCTTCCACCCTTCTTCACAGCATCAGTCAACAAGGCGATGGCCGCAGTGGAGCCTGGTGCTCCGCAGTATTCGATGCCCATTGCTTCAATGATGTTCGCGATGCTCTCGCCCTCAGCGGGTGTTGGGGCGAGAGAAAGATCAACTATGCCGAACTTTACGTTCAAACGCTTCGCAACCTCGCGGCCGATCAGCTCTCCGACACGTGTAATCTTGAAGGAGGCCCGCTTAATCTTCTCAGCCAAGGCCCTGAAATCGAGGTCATCACTCTTCTCCACGATCACTCGAATTACACCGGGTCCGCTAATACCAACGTTAAGAGTCGCCTCAGCTTCCCCTACGCCATGGTAGGCACCAGGCATGAAGGGCGTGTCGGGCGGCGAGTTAACGTAGACGCCGAGCTTGGCGCAGCCTACGCCGCTTCTGCTCCTAGTCAACTCAGCGGTCTCATGGATGACTTCACCCATCTTCAACGCCGCGTCAACATTAATTCCAGCTCGGCTCTCCGCAATATTTACGCAGGAGCAGACCCGTTCAGTAGAGCTTAGAGCCTTAGGAATAGAGTTGATGAGAGCAATATCTCCGCCTGTCCAGCCTTTCTGGACTATGGCGCCGTATCCGCCTAGATAGTCCACCCCGACCTTTTCAGCGGCGCGGTTCAGCGTCTCAGCGATGCCGATTGCTCGTGACACCGCCTCCTCGGCAGTTAGTCCAGCAACAGCGGATTCGAGTAGAAGCGCTACAGGCGTAACTGAGAGCCGTTTGTTAACTATAGGGATTCCGTATCGGTACTCAACGTCTTTAGCTTCATCAAGCAGATGCTCAGCCACAGTAGTGACCTTGGAGTAGATGCGGGATTTCATCGCATCATAGTCTCTGTCGACGCAGTCGAGCAGGTTGATGCCGAGCGTGACGGTGCGGATGTTTAGCTTGTTGAGATGAATCATCTCAAATGTTTCGACGACCTCATCTTTCGAGAACAAGCCTAGATCACCCCTCTTCCTTTTCCTTCCCGCTAGATTCGGTGCATATATCGGAAGACATCTTCATGCTGAGCTATAACTTGAACGCCGAGCTCCTCACCTTTCTGCTTAAGCACATTCTGCAGATCAGCCATCTTCAAATTTGCCTTAGAGATGTCAATCAGCATAACCATGACGAAGGAGCCGCCCATCTCAGATGAGGTAAGCTCGATGATGTTGGCATTATGCTCAGCCAAGACAGCGGAGATACCTGCGACAATACCTACGCGGTCTTGCCCAAGCGCGGTGACGATTATCCGTTCCTCTCCCACCATCGTCTTCTTCATAAGCACACCCTCTTCCGCCACGATGCCTCAAGCACCGCTTAAATGTTCCCATCTTTCCGGAAGTAGTTCTGTTTACGTCTCACTGCTAGACCGCTTAGAAGAGTTCGTCTTCCTCTCTAACATCCTCTTCCTTTAACGGCAGCTTCTTCAACACGCCAAGCCGGTGTCCGCAGTTAGGGCATTTCAGCAACCGGTAGGTCGAAGAGTTCTGTGGGCCCGGCTCCTCCTTATACTGAAGGTTACATTCAAGGCAGAAATACTCATCCATCTCAGTCTATAGACACCTGAGAAGTAGATGGTGCTGCTAAGATATATTCAGCTGTCCCGCAACCTATCAAAAGCGGGCCTTGTTTGACACACCAACACCGTTTACTGCTCCCGCATCTTCAGTGATTCGTTGATCGATCCAGTTTCTACAGAGTTAGATATATATGCCAGCTCTATCACCTCTACCATGACGCAATGAACGAAGCAACACCGAAACTTCTACCGGAAGAACTAGCTGTAAAATCAGCCCTCCCCGCACTACGGGCAAGTATAGCCAAGGAGCTAATGGAAAAGCACGGAATGACGCAGACCCAGATAGCTGATTTACTCGGAGTAACTCAGACAGCAGTCAGCTACTACCTCCGCGATAAAAGAGGCTTCGGCGCCAGAGACTCAGTGCAAGAAGAAGAAGTAAGAAAAACCATCACAGAAATCGCGTTGATGCTATCACAGAAAGAAGTCAACCGCAGAGCAGTAGCCACAAAATTCACAGAAGCCCTCCTCTACATCCGAAGACACAGACTCCTCTGCAACGTCCACAAACAGTTCGAACCCCAACTAGACCTCACAGCCTGCGACGTCTGCGACACCTCCTAAGAAAAAATATCGCGTTTAACCTAACTGCGGTCAGCGTCGACTCTTTGAACGATCGTCCAATAGACACCTTCTCTCCAGTCTTAATCATGAAAGAGCGAACAAAACCTAGTATTGGAATTATTTAGTTCAACAGTGAAGCACTTGCGTCCTACGAAAAATATCAGGCGCAGGCATGTGGCTCCTGCACCGTGGGGAATATACTAACCAGCCTGTTGCGGGCCGCCACAACCCCACCTTCACAGCGCACGACGTATTGTGAAGTTCAGAACAGCCTTATCCTCAATAAATATAAGTTTATCTCAACAATAGAGAAGTAACCGCGTCTCCGCAATAATGCTCAGAAAAATCGGTTAGTAGTAAATGGGGTCGGTGGGATTTGAACCCACGTTCACATGGGATCTCGAACCGCTACAGGTCAGGGTACCCGAGCCATGCATCTTAGACCATGCTCGACTACGACCCCAGAGAACCTGACCGAAAAAGAACCTAATTAAATTAATCCTTTCACTCACTGCCAAATGTGAACGTAAAGGTTAATAGCTCACCTAAAAGATGGCGTAACAGCCTCGGATCGTGCCTCGGTGCCTCACATCGAGGAGAGAGAGCTCAGTCTGGTAGAGCACCACCTTGGTAGATCAACAGATACAGAGAGGTGGGGGTCCCGGGTCCAAATCCCGGCCGAGGCTCCTCTACAATTAATCTTAGAATAAGAAGTGAAAGAAAAAAGGTAGCGAAGGGAGTCGCTTGCAGGCTCGCTTTACTCGATTTTGATTTTTTGGCCTTGAGGCTTCTCCGCGCCAGTTTTCTTTATTGTGATATCTAGTATTCCGTTCTTGTAGCTCGCTTTGATGCTGTCAGCTTTAACCTCAGTGGGCAGTTCGACCTTCTTGTAGTACTTCCTCGGGGCTTCTACTGAGATTACCAGTGATTTGTCTTCGAGATTGAGGTTTATGTTCTCCTTCTCGACGCCTGGTAGCTCCGCGATGATTCTTACCTGATCCTTTTCATCAAAGACGTCTACTAGTGGTTCACGCTTCTCGCTTAGTTCAATAGGTTCTCTTCCGCGTGGAGAAGGCTTGATGTTTCCGAATTCACGAACCACTGGTTTGCCATCAGGCCCGACTGTGACTGAATACCCGTAGACGAAGGGACCTATTTCACGGACTTTGCCCCCGCCGGGGAGATCTCGCTCTCTGACAAGTTCTTTAGGCACGTTTTTCTGGATGTCTTTGAATGCTTCTTCAAAGTACCTGTCCATTTCTTCGAAGTAGTCCTCCAGTTCTCTGTCGAAGGGTGAGAAGAATGGGAGACGTTTTCTACGAGACCGATTTGGGAAATCTTCGGACATTTACTCCTTCAACCTCCGTTGGTTAGGAGAATTAGAGTGGCTTCCCGATATTTTAATTGAGCTGCTGTTTTGCAGATTCTCGCAAGCCATAGTTAGTCACCTTTAGTTAGTAACCTTATGTATTTATATGTTGTGCGCTACTAGTCCAGAGACAGTGCGAGACGCCGCTTAAGCTCCTCCAAAGACCGCTCAACCTCCTTCTCCCGCACATTCAAACGCTCCGAAAGTGACACTACATCCAAAGCATCATCAGAGGTCATGAATGAATACAAGATACTTCGCTCAAGAGGATCCTCGAAGTTGGAGCGAACAGCATCGTGAACACGTCTTATCACAGTCTGCCTAAGCTTCAAAAGCGAAACCTTGTGCCGCTCCAGCTCCCCAACCCGCTCATCAAGCCTCTTGAGCATATCACGCGAAGACCTCAGAAAATCACTTAACTCCTGATCAGCTCCGTCAGATTCGTCGATCGCCTTAGGAGATGCCGCGTCTCTGAAGCTACGTTTCGCCTCATCCTGGTTAGGGGCAATGTCCCTCAACCTGATGCTGACATCATCCTCTGTAATCCCAATTGACATGTAGATGGAGCGGTTCAGCCGGTAATACTTCCTCTTCGGTGCCGGAAGATCACTCTTCGCACTATAGGGGCTGACGAAACCCGCTCTCTCAAGGAGCTCAAGATGCTTCAGAATCGCCTGCTGACTTATCCCGAGATCCCTAGAAAGCTGGATAAAGTAGCGGGGCTCTTGGGCAAGCAACAGCAGAATCCTGCGCCGAGTCTCATTACCTAGAAGATCAAGTATGCGGTACTCCTCATCCGAGGGCTCTTCGAACATCAATATTCCCTACTATTCAGCAGCTAATAAACTGTTATCCATTAATGTTACTAACCTAACGTGTGTAACCGCCCGCGCACTATCTAAGCGAATTAGCTGATGCTACATTGTTATCCTGCGGGCGGTGGCCTCACACCTAACACTACGCTAACAGACATTTCTTTGCCGTCACGAATAATCTTCAAAGTCACTGTGTCGCCAGGACTCTTGTTCCGCTCGGTGTAGAGAAGAAGATCATTTAGATTCCGAGTGGTTACGCTGTCTATTCCTACAATTATATCGCCGCCTATAGGCACATTCTGCCCTCCGATATTCGCCTGACGATCGCTCCCCTTGAGCCCAGCCGTCGCAGCAGGACTATTAGGTAATACTGAAAGTACTAGGAAGCCCTTCGCCTCAGGCAGATTCATAGCCTTAGCTACATCAGCAGTCATATCCACACCTTGAATACCAACCCAAGGATGATTGTATGAACCAGTCTTGATAATAGAGTCTGCAATACGCCTAACAGTGTGCGAAGGAATAGCCAAGCCGACACCCTCCGACGCACCTGACTGAGAGAAGATTAACGTGTTGACGCCTACAACCTGCCCCTGCATATTCAACAATGGGCCGCCGGAGTTCCCCGGATTGACAGCCGCATCAGTTTGAACTAAATCTATCAACAAATATCCGCCAGTACCAGTGGTGCTTCTGCCAAGCTGACTGACTATGCCCAGAGTCATCGATCCGCTGAGGCCAAAGGGGTTACCAATAGCCGCTACCTGCTCTCCGACTTGAAGTGCGCTGGAATTCCCCAAAGGGACAGGCTTCAAAGCATGCGATTGATTAGTAATACTTAGAACCGCCAAATCACCATATATATCTGTACCAACCAGTTTCGCAGACACGATTGTCCCATCAAGAAAGGTCACCGAAATGCTCTGCTGACCAGCTACAACGTGATTGTTAGTGATAATATGTCCCAAATTATCGTAGAGGAAGCCTGATCCTTGAGCTGACCCGTTAGGAGTGGTTACAAGTATCGCGACTACCGAACCCTCAACCTTCTTGAACAGGTCAACAGGAGACAGAGTGCCTTCTCCGCTCAAGGTTGTTGTCACAGTCGTGGTGGCAACAACTGTAGTCACAGTAACTGATTGAGTTGAAGAAACAGTGCTTACGCTACTGTTGCCGCCTCCAATCAAGGGGGTTCCGCCCTGCATATTGAGAACGCTAGGGCCAAGTAGAAAGCTGACTGCAAGAATTATAACAAGAACGACGATTAGCGCAAGAAGACCTTTAGAAGCCATACTAGTCTACTTTGTACGTAGTAAGTATAGAAAGAAAAGGGTTTCGCAGCATAAGCAAAAATCGGGGAATGTTTTTTAGGCGAACTAATGTCTTAACGACTGTGATTACAGTAGAGTTCAGCTTGCTACTTGTGGAGTTGATTCTGCTGATAGTTACTGTGATATTGCTTGTAATGAACCTCAGAGAAGAGAAGGGGCGGCAAGACCTCATCAAGGAAGTGGGGCGCGCTACAAAGGTTCTAACAAGGCAGGAGTACTTCAACGAGGTTATCCGCAGCTACCACGACGCTAAAAAATCAATTTTCGGCTGCGTCACAGGAAGCCCACCGGATGGTGAGGAGGAGGGAGAGATGATTGATACGATTGTGAAGCACATTCGAGATCTCACGAAGGAAGGAGTCAAAATCACATTCATGATACCGAAGTTCACAGACCGACTTCACATCGGATACAGGTACAGCCAAGCCGGTGCAGAGGTTTTCTACAACAACTGCGCCCTAGTAAATGACGCTCGCTACATGGTGATAGACGACCGCTTCGTCCTCATAGGTGTACCTGAGAAGGTCGGAGAGAACGAACCTACGAAAAAGGGATACCGAATACCATCTATCGGCATCTCCGCCATCATAAGAGAACATTATGATCAATGCGCAAACAGCAAGTTCACCGCCACCTACGAAGAATACGTGAAAGAGATTATTCAAGAGATGAAGCGGATCAAACCTGAACTGGACTTCGAACCAGTCGCCCGAGAACTACAGATCCCCATCGGTGAACTAAAACGAATAGACACACTCAACATAACTCCAAAGCCCACCCTGAAGGTCAATATCTAACCAAGTTTCTTGCTCACCTAAAGACAGAAAATACGGGAGCCCGGGCTCCGCGTAACTAACGCAGCGCCTGACAACCTACTGATTTGATTTGTTGATTGTCAAGCCCTTTAGTTTACGCGTATTTGCCCGGGTTCTTGTCGAACTCAGCCTTGCAGCCAGAGCTACAGAAGTAGTACGTCTTTCCTTTGTAGTTTGATTGTATGGCTTTGGGGCTTTCTTTTACCGTCATCTTACAGACGGGATCGACTGCCATCTTCTCCTCACTCACCTCCTTAATCTTCCTCGTTTTATGCGATAAGCGTCCCTTCCAGCGTTTAGGGTTGAACCGCCTCAGCGTCAAAGAGTTTGTAACGACTGTGACTGAACTGAGAGCCATCGCGACCGCCGCTAAAACAGGGTTCATGAAACCGGTTGCAGCCACAGGGATCAGCCCGACATTATAGATGAACGCCCAGAAGAGGTTCTGCTTTATCTTGCTCATCGTCGACTGGCTCAGCTTAATGGCGGTAGCCACATCTCTTAGATCATCTTTGATTAGGACGATGCCTCCTGTTTCGACCGCGACATCTGTTCCGCTCCCGATTGCGATGCCTACATCGGCCTGTGCGAGAGCAGGAGCATCGTTTATTCCGTCGCCCACCATCGCGACGATTTTGCCTTCCTCCTGAATCTCCTTAATGACATTCGCTTTATCGGCTGGAAGAACGTTAGCAATCACTCTGCTGACGCCGACCTGCTGCGCAATAGCCATCGCGGTCTTCTCGTTATCCCCGGTCAGCATAACCACCTCGATCCCCATCTTCTTCAAATCTTCAACAGCCTCTCTGGACGACTCCTTCACAGTATCAGCCACAGCGATTAGCCCGATCGGGCGGCTGTCAACCACCTCGATCATAACGGTCTTACCTTCATCTTCTAGGGAGGAGATTTTCTCTTCAAACGGCTGCAGATCAATGCCTGCCTCAGACATCAGCCTGCGGTTTCCGAGAAGCACTTGGCGTTTCTCCAAGACCACTTTAACGCCTTGGCCTGAAACGGCCTCGAACTCAGATGGCTTACCTATCTTGACGCCTCGCGCCTTACTGTAGCGAATAACCGCTTCAGCTAAGGGATGTTCAGAACCCTTCTCAGCGCTAGCGGCGAGACGAACAATCTCATCCTCGCTTACATTGTCAAGCGGAACCAGATCTGTAACAGAGGGTTCACCTTTCGTTATGGTGCCTGTTTTGTCGAAAACAATAATGCTAACTTGATAGGCTTTCTCAAGCTGCTCACCACCCTTCAGCAGAATACCGTTCTCCGCACCCCTACCTGTCCCGACGACTATCGCAGCAGGAGTGGCTAGTCCGAGCGCACAGGGACAGGCAATAATCAGGACTGCAATAAGAGCCGTGAAGGCATGAGTGAAGGTTGAGCCCGCGATGAAGAGCCATCCCAAGAAGGAGCCGAGAGCCACCAGCACAACCACCGGGACGAAGAAAGAGGAAACCCTGTCCGCAATACGCTCAATCGGTGCACGAGCAGCCTGAGCCTCCTCGACAAGCTTCACGATTTGAGACAGCGTCGTATCCGCGCCGACCTTAGAGGCGGTGATAGTGAGGAGACCAGTCTTGTTAATTGTAGATCCAATAACTTGGGCTCCAACTGTCTTCTCAACCGGAATACTTTCGCCGGTAATCATCGACTCATCAACAGTCGAGTGACCCTCGGCTACAACTCCGTCGACCGGAATCTTCCCACCCGGTTTAACAACCACAATATTTCCGACCTTGACCTCTTCAACAGGAATTTCAATCTCCTCACCGCTAGCGCGTATGACGGTAGCCATCTTAGGCTGCAGCCCGAGGAGCTTCCGAACAGCGTCGGAGGCGCGGCCCTTCACATAATGTTCCAGCAGCTTCCCAAGTGAGATAAAGGCGATGATAAGAGCCGCAGTGTCATAGTAGACCTCTTGAGTGGCGAAGAAGCTCGGGAGGAAAGTGACGAGAGCACTGTAACCCCAAGCCGCCGAGGTGCCTATGGCGATGAGCGTATCCATGTTGGCAGATCGGGCTTTAATCGCGTGATACATTCCTTGGTAGAACCTGAAGCCGGCGATGAACTGGACAGGCGTGGCTAGGAGGAAGAGCAGGAGGTTCTGTGGAACGGCTCCGAGCGGAAGCATTACCCAGGAGAAGATTAGGGCGGGAACGCCGAGGATGAAACTCATAGCGGTGTAGATCTTCAGGTCGTGCATCTCCTTCTCTGGTCGCGTGAAGGTCTCAAGGCAGGTTTTGCTGCAGAAGTAGTAGGTGGTTCCTCTCACCTCAGCCTTCAGCGCCTGCTCGGACTCTTCGACGAACATTCCGCAGACAGGATCTTTTGCCAAGATAGCTTCCCCTCCTCACCTAAGGTAGAAACTGGATAGGTTTAGAGATTTCTCGTAACGTTTGAAAAACAATCGGCATGCAAGCTTTACAAACGTAAAGTTTATCTCCTTAGAATGTATCAAGCAGCATATGCCTTTAACGCTCGACAGGATTGACGCAGCAATACTGAAAGCGCTGAATGAGGACGGGAGACGATCGTACCGTCAGATCTCGAAGATGACCGGTGTCAGCACTCCAACAGTCGAGTCAAGAGTTCGACGAATGATCGATATCGGACTCATCAAGAAGATTTCCCCGGTCTTCGACCCAGATAAAGTAATGGAGGGCTTAACTGCACTGGTGACCTTCCGGGTCGAAGATGCGACTCTTTCAGAGACCGCGGCGAAACTCGCAGAGGCGGAGGAGGTTAGAAGTGCCTTCATGACAACCGGCGGAAGCAACCTAATGCTTAGATTAGTACTGAACAACGCGAAGGAGCTCCAGGACTTCATCTCATCAAGAACCAGAGAGCTCGGCAACCTACAGGTGATCTCCAGCCAAATCATCACCAAAACTGTGAAAGATGAGCAGGGCGTTATCATCAGGAGCGGCCTCGGCGTGCCAGTCACCTGCGACTACTGCAGCGGCGAAGTCACAGGCAAACCGTTTAAACTCAAAGTAGGCTACGGTGAACGATACTTCTGCTGCAAAACCTGCCTCGCATCCTACAAGGAGAAGTACGGCTCACGCATTCGTTCTCTCGCAAAACAGCAACCGCATCTACACAGTAGCTGAAGATGCTTCAGCCCGTAGCTTCGCAGCCGCCTCATCCAAGTAGTTTTTGTCGATATCAAAACCTATGAAGGAGACGCCTAGCCGCATCGAAGCAACAGCAGTAGAGCCTATTCCGAGGAACGGGTCCAGAACCAGTAGATTGTCGCGCAGACCATGAAGCTTTATGCACATCTCAGGTAGCCTAATGGGGAAGGTTGACGGGTGCGGCCTCTCGCTTCTACGCTGAATTGTTTCGTAAGGAATAAACCAGGTGTTTCCTCGGTCTCGTAGATCCTCCTTAGCCCGTTTCCAGCGGCCGATGTTCGTCTTATCTTGATACGGGACACCAACAGCCAGCTTCTCCAGCTTCACATCGCCGGACCTTGTGAAGTGAAAGATGTACTCATGGCAGTCGTTCAGGAAGCGGCTGCTCACAATCGGTTTGAAGTGACCTACTGCAATGTCTCCCGTTATGTTAGGGTAGCTGCCTGCGTCAGATTTACCAATAGCGATTGATTTGACCCAGTGAACCACGTTTTGTAGAACAAAATGTTTCCGCAGAGTCTGCGCAACATCCCAAGCTATCCATTGATCACGCGGAGTATTTCCGACGTTAAGGAAAAAGGAACCATCCTTCGTTAAAACTCGTTTGACGCAAACAGCAACATCACCCATCCATCGAAGGTAATCTTCTCTTGGAAGCTCATCTCGATGCGTCGAGTAACGTATACCGATATTGTAAGGAGGCGAAGTGACCACAACATTCACCGAGCTGGCCTTCAGATGCTGCTTCATCCCTGAAACACAATCCTGAAGATACAGCTTAGCCGTATTACCTCGGCCGCCTCTGACAACTGTGTAAGTTGAACTGCGCGAACTCAACCGGTGTGTCTCACCTAACTAACCAGCTAGTAGTCGACGCCTCGGACAGCGGGTACACCCTTTTCGAACGGATGTTTAACTGGCTTCATCTCAGTCACCAAATCAGCAGCCTCAATCACCTTCTGATCAGCATTGTTCCCGGTAAGCACCAACGTTACCTGCGGAGGCCGAATACGGATAAGATCCAGCACATCTTTAAGCTCAAGAAGTGCCAGAGAAAGAGCATAATTAATCTCGTCAAGTATCACAACCCGAAATTTGCCTGAGAGCATCTTTTCTCGACCTATTTCTAACGCCCGCCTCGCCGCAGCCCTATGCACCTCAAGAGACTTCTTACCGCCGGGAACACCCACAAAGCCTTCCCCAGCCACAATCAACTCAAAATTAGGAGCCAACCGCTTAATCCCCTCAATTTCCCCGGAGCGCAACGTGCCTTTAACGAACTGGACCATGCATACATGCCAATCATACCCGATAGCCCGGACAGCCAAACCTAGAGCAGCAGTAGTCTTTCCCTTCCCACCTCCGGTGTAAACAATAACCAGCCCATGGGTAGGAGGAGAAGCAGCAGAACACGTAGACAATTCTTAGGCCTTCTCCAACAGGGCTAATGCTCCAGCTAACGCACCGTAAAGAGCTGTATCAGCATCATCTGCGCTGCTGACCACGATCACATCCCCGTTCTCTGGCTTGAACGTTGCCGCTAATCTATCCCAGACCTCGTCAGGATAGTCGTGAGCACAGTCCTGGCTCCCCATCGGTATCTCGAAATGACCATCTCTACAAATTAGTGTCGTCGCACCCTTTGCACCTACTCTAACCGCAGCGTCTCTCTGCTCAATCCCAAGTCGCAGACAATCAAACGCATTCTTGACTAGGGCGGCAGCATCACATCTAGCCACTGAGAGCCGGCCAGCATCCAACTGAGTAATCAAAGGAATTTTTTCAACAATCTGCTGATATAATTTAAGCCCCTTCTCAGTAAGACGGCAGCCAGTGGGCTCAACAGTAAGAATCTTTTCTTTGTCAAGATCATTAATGAGAGTCCGAACAGCGCCAGAACCTGTTCCAAGAAGACGAGCCAAGAGAGTTCGCCCCAAAACTGTCCTCTCCCCGATGAGCAGAATGGCTCTTATCATTTCGAGTTCGCTAAAGGTACGGCTCGGACCCTGAGGCTTTGTAGAAGATATACGTCTCAGAGTCTCAAGGAAAGCCACTGTCCACTACACTCAATCTTCACGGAAAAGCTAAAGGTGTATTTGACACTTATCCCACCCAGATAGTTCCGCCACCTTAATGAGCCCTTGAACAGATGAATATTTAACACACTTTCAAGTAAAAACTACCGGGGATAATCTTGCAGCCAAAACCAATGCTTTCAACAAGCACTGCATATCCGAGCTTTGCTCCAAACAGATCCATTAGAACCGTAATTGGATTCTTATGCTCTTTTCATTGCTTTATAACCTCCCCCCTAGGCCGAGGCAAGCCCGCGTAATAGTATACTTTGTGAAGCATTGCAAATCTGTCTAGCATAGCAGAGCAGCATAGCGCTACTTGTATTGTAATATGTTTCTAAATACAAATGTTCAGAGCAGGCTCAAAAGTTCAAGATATATCTGCACAGAAGGGTTACATCTTATCAAATAACATCTAACAGATTCTACGTGCTTCTAACTCATCCTTTCTGCATTAACTTGCTATTCTAAGGCTGCACCGTCTTTAGAATTTACTGAATTAGGCAGGGTAGATTGTAAGTGCGAGAATAATAATAAAAAGAGAAAGAAGGATGTTACAGGTTTCTATAACATCCTTTTGGTTATTTGCCTATCAGTTTATGGTCTTGCGTGTACTTGTGAGACGGCGAAGTCTCTTCCTTCAGCGTGACATACGTTGCATGTTTCAGCTCCTGAGGATGTAGTCATAGTCTGCATGTGGTCTTGGGGTGTTGTAGCATCGTGGCATGAAGAGCATACTGCTGTGATTGGACTTACCTTCTTGAAGACTGTACCGTTGCTGAAGGTTAATGTTTCTCCTTGAACACCAGTCTTCAATGGTAGTAGATTTGCACCTGGTACATGGCACTTGTTGCAGTTTCTAAGGTCACCTGGGAAGCGTATTTCACCTGAGTTGAAGTTTGCTCCTACCTTTATTGGTGCTGCCGCCTCGTCGCCACTGTGTATCTTGTGTATCCATGACTTGAAGTCAGCTGCGAAAGGTTGAGCCATAGAACTTCTATCTACTAACGTCGGGTTGTGGCAGAGTACACAGAACTCTGTGGTTTGTCTTGCAGTGCCATGGATGAAGTCAATCTTGGTGTGGCAGGCCTGACAGTTGGCTGTGGCGACAACTGTTCGTCTAGGCACTGCTTTAGCGTCGGTGACTGGAACATAGGTAATCTTGTTGAATATGACGTCTCTGACGTTTAATAATCCAGCCTTGTTTTGATATGTACTTGTCGAAGTCAGGTTGTATGTCTTGTAGCCTTGAACAGCTATGGCGTAGCTTCCTGTTCCTGTAGAGTTGTTAGGTACCGCATTAGTGAAGTTGTACTGGTAGTTCCCGTTACCAAGACTCTTTAATGCAGTGGATCGTTGGATGTTGCTCTCTGAGAACCTTATCGCGTAATCTGTTGTTGGACCAGCCATGTAGAATGCGAGCGAAGTGAGTGTCGATGGATTAACAGCATTACCCTTGCCGTCCTTGATGTTGAAGACAACTGTAGGTTTCTCACCGGGCTTGGTATTGCTGACTGATACCCAGGTGAAGTTTAGTCCTGGTAGTTGGCTTGATCTCTTCGGAATGACGTGTGCACCAGGGATTGAGGTGTCGAACTCTTGACTCATTGTTGAGCTGTGGCAGAGCTTGCATGAGGTATCACTGGTTTGTGGTCCGCCTGGGTGGTTTTGTCCAGTTGCGAAGTTAACGTCGTCGTGGCAGGATCCGCATGCTGCTCGGTTGGGGGATGTCTTGTACATATCGCCTTGAGGACCATTGTGGCATTTAGTGCAGTTCCTTACGTCATCGGGGAAAGCTACATCTGAGAAGTTATAGTAGTTTAACCCATATCCAACTATTCCGTAGGAGGTACCATTCTTTACGCTTGGTAGATTGTCACCATTATGTATCTTGTGTATCATGACCTTTAGGTCGACTACGTTGCCTGATTCAGGATCTGTGTTTTGAGGTGTGTGGCATATCTGACATAGGTTGAATTCACGTCTGGTTCCACCGTGCAGTGCTAATGGATCGTGACATTGGTTGCAGGTCGCTGTCTGTGCTGCCAATCGGTTAACTGTAACTGCACCGCCTGCGGGAACGAAGAAGTAGATAGGATCTGCTACGTAAGTTCTACCGCCTCTTGTTATCTGCCCAGCTAGTAGATGTGTAGCTGTTGCAGTGTAATTTGCAGGTAGAGTTTGGTTGAATGTGTATGTGTAGACTCCGTTTCCGTTATCGGTAAATTTACCGATGGGATCCAATCCCGGCTGTGTAGCTGAAGCCAGAGCTGGTTGCTTAGTAACACCGTTCACAGTGTAAGGATTGCCCTTCACTGTAGTTGTGTAGTAGTTTACGTATTGGCTTAAGCCGGTGCTTGCATCAACCTTTAGGTATGCAATACCGAACCGTGGTACGCCATCGAGATCAGCGATTTTTAGAGGTGCACCCTTGCTGTCGGTCAGTGTGAATGTAACTACTGGTCGCCTGTCAGCGTCTATAGTAACCTTCGTTATTGTTGATTTTAGATCTGGGGCTGCGGCTACTGCTCCCTGAAGACCTTGCGGTCCAGCGGGACCCTGAGACCCTTGTTGTCCTGCGGGGCCTTGAGCTCCTGCCGAACCCTGAGGACCAGCAGCGCCCTGAGCTCCTTGAGCACCCTGAGACCCTTGTTGTCCTGCGGGGCCTTGAGCTCCTGCCGAACCCTGAGGACCAGCAGCACCTGTGGCACCAGCAGGGCCTTGAGTTCCTGGAGCGCCTGCTGAACCAGCAGGTCCAGCTGGGCCTTGAGTGTTGAGTGTTCCGGATAATACTAATCCGGCTACTGCTAATGCAACTAGTAGACCAGCTATACTGATAGCTAAGTTAGAAGAAACTCTAGACATGGTAACGGCCTTTTCTGTCTTGAGGTTATATTTGCATCATGTATATATATTATATAGAACATAAAGTAATATATTTATTAAAGTAATACAGTTTAATCGATATATATAATACATAGATTAATATAAATACTTTCACGCTAATAATGATTATTCGATTTAGCATCCAGAATCGATGAATTTCCAAAATTATTACAATATATTATTATAAACGTCCATCAAAATCCTATAACATGGTAAGAATTACGGCCTACTTTCGAAGCGCTTCTAGTCCCCAATTGAGAAAATCTAAACTGGTTGAATATAGAATCAACGTCTCAAGACAGCTCTGATGACCTTGCAATATCGGTTCTTGAAGGAGCAACCTCAGCCTTCTTCTTCGTGTCTTCTCGACATTCATCTTTCACTACCACCTTTTCAATATAAAAATACGTAGAAATTACACATAATTTTTACTTTCTAGCACCGCTCTATCGAAACCGCTCGCCGTTCCATTCGCTAAATTTAGGAAGGGTAGTTCGTCATTCAACTACACTATTGTAAAGCAACAAGAGAGAAGCATCAGAGCCCATTACAGAAGTCGAATTGCTAGCTGTAGCGTGTCACAATTAATGTCCATCTTTGTTGACAGAATTAGTGTCCATCTTTCAATGACTAATACAAATCTCGTGTTCTGTCGAAGTGCTTCTTGTCACTGTGGATTTACTTTCACTACGCACTTTTGTCCAGAATTGGCATGGCCAAGATGGACACGAATTGTGGCACGCTTTATGGACATTAACTCTGTCACTCTACAACTAGCAAACAGGAGCTACTTTGACTATAGAAGCAAACTTTTCTTTAAGAAACTGTTTATCGTGACGTCTAGCTTCGGTAATTTCAGCCTTTATGTAACAAGGAGAGCTGCGATGCTTGATATTACTAGAATCGCTAGCATGATTAGCGAAATGATTCTGATCATGAACTTGCTCAATTAACTATCCACCATCCTTAATCTAAAACAGCTTGCTATAAACTATTTCGAAGATCTACTACGACACTCTATCTCCATACAGCGATTCATAACCACTTTGAGACCTGCTGCATGGGCCCGTTGAGCCGCTGCCTCATTCACAATTCCAAGCTGCATCCAGACCGCAGTAGGCCTACCAAACCGTCTCCGCATCTCGACCGCCTGATCAACGATCAGCGGAACATCCTCTGACGGCCGGAAGACATCTACAATATCAATAGACTGTTTCAGATCATTCGGAAGCTCTTGGAGCGAAGAGTAGCTGCGCTCGCCGAGAATCTCCTCCGCCGACGGATTAACCGGCACAATTCTATACCCTTGGGATTGAAGATACTTCGCCACCCGGTAACTATCCTTCTCTGGACTCCGAGACAAACCGATTACCGCAACAACCTTGGAGCGGTTTAGAATATCCTCAATATCATCCTGAACCATCTATCTATCGACACTCGACAGCTAGCTACTAGACATCTCCAACGTTAAAGCATAATGATAACAGTGATGAAGGTGGCAGTAGAGTTAAAGCGTCTTTACTGCAATGGAGCCGCGTCGATGAGATGGATAGCCGCGTCGTAAGCTGGGCTGAGTTCGGAAGACTAGTAGAGGGGCTTGTTTCAAAAATCAAGGCCTCAAACCACACCTATGATCTTGTAATCGGCATCGCTCGCGGCGGAATACCTGCCGCACTAGAAATCGCCAACAGGCTAAACCTCAAAATCGACTTTGTAAACATCAAGAGCTACCTCAACGACCACACTAAGCAGAAGCCGCAGATCCTGTCAACGCTCAGCGAAAAAGTCGAGGACCGCAAAATCCTCATCGTCGACGACATAATAGACTCAGGCGACACAATGGAGACCATCATAGGATGGCTTAATCAACAGAAACCAGTATCAATCGAGACTACAGCATTATTCGTGAAACCATGGAGCAAATTCACACCCACATACACAGTCGGAACCGTGAAAGAATGGATAATCTTCCCCTGGGAGGACGATGAATTCACCGAATCCAACTAGGCGAAGAGCATGCAAAGAAGCGAGTTGAAGCGAGTGCCGGGGATGGGTTTCGAACCCACGACCTTTACCCGGCCATGTCCGCACATTGGCGGGCACAACCTCCAGATTATGAGTATCGCCCTGAATGTGGAGGCTGGCGCTCTAACCAGGCTGAGCTACCCCGGCGACTTGCAGGTTGAGCTCTGAACGGCTCAGGTTTAAAATCTATCTATCTGTTTGTCTACTTATTTCTCAGTGTAGCGTTTAGCGATTTCAAGGGCTCGTTGCGCCGCTTCGCTTGCACTTTTCCCGAAGATGTAGGTGTTTGGCTCTAGTCCATTACCGCCTTCATCTACAACAATCTGAGTGGATTGAATCATGGAGGTGTTTATCTTAGCTTTGAAAGCGGAGACAACCATATCACCCTCTAAGCTGGCTTGGTGATCCTCACCGGATATTTTAGTCACAGATAACTGCATATCAGAGAGAATAGTATCGATGCGCACATCATGCCGGATGTTGACAGCGGCACGGATCTCTGGATTGTTCTGCATTGCCGCTAGGAGCATTCGCGCCATGTGTCGTGAAACACCGAACTCCGCGGGTAAAATATGATCGGCACGTCCATGTATCTTCACCATCCTTCCGGGGAGCGCAGCCACATCCATCTCTGTAGTCGCCTTGTACGTTGCTTGGACAATGTTTACTGAGACTTCGGGTATAACAGCTGGGAAAAATGTTGAATTCTCAACCATTTTAGCAGCTCGTTCAACTTCGCGGAGAGCTTCGGCCTTCTCAACATCTAGTTGGGTGGATCCGTAGAGCCGCATGCAGACATCGCACTCTTCAAGGATAGCTGACTCCCGTCGATGAATTGGGCATATTGTTCCTGCAGCAAGCAGGTTTCGCCAGAAAGAGGAGAGCGTGTATATCGCCTCCACTTTGCCCCGGACAACATCTTCGGAGAGCATTTCCACGTATCGATTAGTATCTTCATCCGAGACACCTAGCTCCCGCATCTTCTCAAGGAAAGTTGCTGGTTGGTTGTTCAGATACATGCTGACTGAGGCTTGAGTGATGCCTAACAAGCTGGCTATCCGGCTTTGGCTATACCCCTTTTCGTATAGAAGATGCGTGAGGAGGCCCCGTAAGGCAGGCAGAAGGTGCCTAGTCATCAGTTCTGACGGGGGCTGCATACTATAAGTCATTTATTGAGTAGTTTATAAGAAGCTACTCGCCGCAGCTTCCTAATGTCAGCGCAAGGCGCAAACCGTCAGGCAAGCAAAGCCACAAGTCAATCTCATGTAAAGATCCTCGCAGAGATGGTCATGATGATTGCTCTTGCAACTATACTCTACTTCACCCGCATCTACACCTTCCCACAGGGAGGTTCCGTAACTCTTGGGTCTATGATACCGCTGATGCTTCTATCTTTGAGGAGAGGAGCAAAAATAGGAATATCTGCAGGAGTCATTTACGGCTTAATTATACTCTACCTAGAGCCATTCGTTTACAATCCGTTCCAAGTACTCCTTGACTATCCTCTTGCCTTCGGCGCACTTGGTCTGACTGGACTATTCAGGAGGCTGCCCATCATAGGCGTTGCTATTGCTATGCTTGGCAGATTTGTTTGTCACTTCCTATCCGGGATTATATTCTTCGCTTCCTTCGCACCCCCTGAGATGTCCCCTATTGTTTATTCAGCACTGTACAACGGCAGCTACTTGGGAGTTGAGTTCGTAATAAGCGCCATAATAATCTACGCTCTACTGAGAAGAGGCGTGCTCAACATTTTCCGGTAAGTTCATCATAATGCTTGTTCACTCCAGCTGATCTGATGAAGAAGAATAGTGCAAGATTTGGTAAACCACATCCTAACTTTATGCGGGAAGTGGTCTTCAAGCGACTCGGGGCAAGGAATCAATTAGTTCTGGTCGGACCCGGTGAGGGACTCGATAACGCGGTTCTTTCGCTTCAAGATGGTCGAGTGCTAATCATTACAACGGATCCGATCTCAATAATTCCATCGATTGGTATCAAGGAGTCAGCATGGTTAAGCGTCCATCTGGTAGCGTCCGACTTCGCGACCTCTGGAGTGAAGCCGGAATTCGCTCTTTTTGATCTTAACATTCCTCAAGAGATAGACGATTCCGGGTTGCAAGCCTACATCAAAGCAATTGATGCCGAATGCAGGACACTGGGGATTTCAGTAGTTGGAGGGCACACAGGAAGGTATCCTGGGGGTGGGCTGACTGTTGTGGGTAGCGGGACTATATTTGGAATTGCGAGAGATGGCTCGTACCTTACACCGGCAATGGCACAGGAGGATGATGTTGTTGTGATGACAAAGGGAGCGGCCATAGAGACAGTTGCAGTTTTGGCCAATGCATTTCCTATGACGATACGGGAAAGATTAGGGAGGAAGCTAGCAGACTCAGCGCAGGCATATCTGAAAAAATGCTCAGTATTCGACGACGCGTTCGCCGCTATCTCGACCGGTATCGAGGAAGCAGGTGTAACCTCTATGCATGATGCTACAGAAGGCGGGGTATTAGGAGCGTTGTCTGAAATGGCAGCAGCTAGTGGGAAGCGAATCGTTGTGGAGAAGGAGAAAATCCATGTTTCGAAGGAGGCAGAGCTGGTTTGCTCCGCATTCGATATTGATCCACTTCTTTCGCTTAGTGAGGGTACACTTCTAATTACATGCAAGAAGACATCCGTACAAGGAGTTATCGAGCGTCTGAGGAAAAATGATGTGGACGGCTTCGTCATTGGAAACGTTGTGAAGGGTGATTCAGGACTATGGATCAGGGAGAGGTCTCGCATACGGAGATTCATGCGTCCAAAAGAAGATCTCTACTGGCGCGCATATTCTCAGGGAGTAGCAAACGAATTCAAGTGACGAGTCAGTGAATTGCTTCTCTAACATTAAGCAACCTTTTAATCTGTTGTACAAAGGAGAATGAAGTGATTTGAAGAGGAAACTTCTTGACATACTTGCCTGCCCCATCGACAAACACTACCCTCTTGAACTGATTGAACTCGAGTCTGAGGGCGAAGTGATTGCAGAAGGTGCCCTTCTTTGCTCTAAATGCCAGCGCTTCTACCCGATTATCAATGAGATACCGGTCATGCTTCCTGATGATCTACGTAGACGCGAGGAGGATCTTGAGTTTCTGAGAAGATGGTCGGAGAAGCTGCCTGAACAGGTCGTCTACGAGGGGAAGCCAAACCACCTAGAGAAGGAGCAGACGCAGGCAAGCAAGTAGCAGCTTGGAAGATTAATGTAAAAAGATTTATTGGTGAAGTTAAAGAGTGGACGGTTAGGCAAGGATGAGATTGAATTGGATGTAGCGGGCTTCTATAGTAACTTGGATCTCTTTATGACGGTGTTCTTCGTAGCGACAGTAACCCTGATCATGTTTTACGAATATAATCTGCATCATCGGGCGAAGAAGACCGCTCATTAAACAGGCATCTGAAGCCTGATGCAGCGTTTATCAGGCGAACCGGCCTCTCCGACAAGGCTCCTTATTCTAGCGAATGTCTTAGTCTACATCGGGACATCTATAGCCAGCGGAAACTTCGTTGAGACAAGTGAAGATGTTCTGCACACAGTTGGCCAAGCCAACTATCTTGTTCTGCAAGGCGCAGTCGGGCAGCTCTTCACCTCAAACTTCGTTCACGTTAATCTGACTCATCTGTTCGGCAACATGATTTTTCTGTGGATATTCGGCCTGGGAGCGGAGACGCTGTTCAACCGTAAGCAGTATCTTATCATCTACTTGGCGTCAGGTCTCTTCGGCAGCGTGCTCAGCCTCTTCACCGGAATAGATTCGGTCTCAGCAGGAGCGTCTGGCGCAATTTTTGGCCTGTTCGGCGCGGTCACAATCTACTCAGAGGGTCTTGACGCTAGATCCATCATTATGGCGCTCTTCTACTCATTATACTTCCTAGCGCTGAACATAGGTGTAAATGTGAACGTCTACGCGCATGCTGGTGGACTAATCATCGGCCTGCTTCTAGGATATTGCTACGCGAGAAGTACACCTAAGGAAAACCGTTATCTAGCATGAGAAAGTCGTAATAAAACGTAGAATAGTAATAAGGCAAGTAACGAGTAGGCAAACAAGCTGAACTAACTAACGGTTTTGATTTGTGATGGAGTATCAACAGATAGAGGAACAGATTACCAAGTACATTGAGAAGGTTGGCTGGAGCGAACCTACGCCTATCCAGCGGAAGGCAATACCAGTTATACTCAGAGGAAGAAACACCCTTATTGTTGCGCCTACAGGTTCAGGTAAGACTGAGGCGGCTGTCATACCGATATTCACTATGCTGTCTGAGAAGAAGAGTGAGCAGAAGGGTATTCGTGCACTCTACATAACGCCTCTTAGGGCGCTGAACCGCGACATCTTTCGAAGACTAATTCAGTACGCTGAAGAGCGAGGGTTGAAGGCGGATATTCGGCACGGAGACACCTCGCAATACTCAAGGCAGAAGATGGTTGATGAGCCGCCGCATGTCCTGATAACTACTCCTGAAACTCTCGCGATTATTCTAACGAGCAGACGGATGCGTGAGAACCTCAGGACACTAGAGTACGTCGTTATCGACGAGTTGCATGAGCTTATTGGAAGCGAGAGGGGCGCTCACCTCTCGGTCAGTCTTGAGCGGCTCGCACTTCTAGTAGGTCACCGGGTCACAAGAATCGGGCTGTCCGCATCTATAGGAGACCTGGAAGAAGCCGGCAGGTTTCTCGCTGGAGAGGAGATGAAGGCAGCGGTCATCGTAGATCCTTCTATCAGGCGATACGATATCGAGCTCCGCTACGTTTCAGGCTCGCTTACTGATCTTGCAGATTCTATTCTCAGGTACATTCGTAAGAAGGTGGGGGTGGAGAAGAGCACAATCCTGTTCACGAACACTCGAGATGAAGCTGAGTACCTAGGCTCCATGATGAGAGCCAAGTCACCTGATATTCCGGTTGAGGTTCACCACGGTTCACTGTCCCGAGAGATAAGGGAGGATACGGAGCGTCGGCTCAGGGAGGGGGAGGCGGGGGTCGTGGTCTCCACGTCATCGCTGGAGCTGGGGTTAGACATCGGTAAGGTCGATCTCGTAGTGCAGTACGGTTCAAGCCGCCAAGCTGTTAAGCTGGTTCAACGCATCGGTAGAAGCAGGCATCAGGTCGGAGAGTCAGCCGTCGGTCTGGTTGTGACGAATCGGATCGACGATGAGCTTGAAGCGTTAGCCCTGATTAACCGGGTTCACGCAGGTTCTTTCGAGAAGAGCGAGATTCACAAAGGCGCCCTCGACGTGCTGTCTCACCACTTAGTGGGGATGGTGATGGAGAACCGTTCGCTGCGCATCAGCGACGCGGTTACAGTCATCAAGAAGGCGTACCCGTTCCGGGATATTGGTATTGAAGAGGTAAATCGCTGCTTCGAGCTACTGGATCGTCAAGGCATCCTGCGATACGACGGTGAGGCGGCTCGGCCTAGAGGAGCGGAGATGTACAAATACTATTACAACAACATTTCAATGATCCCGGACATTCAGTCGCTGACCGTTATCGACAGGGTCTCCAATAAGAGGGTCGGCAAGCTGGATCAGATGTTTGTCGAGGAGTTCGGTGAACCGGGCAGGCCCTTTGTTCTGAAGGGAAGCTCCTGGAAAATCATCTCAATAGATTATGAGAAGAGTGAGATCAACGTTGAGCCGCTCTTCGAGGATGTTAACACAGTTCCGTACTGGGTTGGCGAGCTAATACCGGTAGATTTTGACACAGTGAAAGAGGTCGGTCGAATAAGGAGAAACATCGCAGCAGGCACAACATCAACAGGGGTCAGCAAGGAGCAGCGAGAGCGAATCAAGGAGAGCCAACAGATCCTTGGATATGTTCCAGATGAAAACTCAATCACGGTTGAGAAGCAGATAGGCTCAGGCGCTATTGTAGTGCACAGCTGCTTCGGCTCCAAAGTGAACCAGACGCTTGCAACACTCCTCTCTACAATCATCTCATCCAAGACAGGATATCTAGTCGAGGCGAACTCCGACCCCTACAGAATCCTCCTCTCATCTCAAGGCCTACTTCTACCTCAGCATGTCGTGGACTTTTTCAACCAAGGCCTCGACATCGAAGCCATCCTCTCCGTAGCGGTCATCGGCACTCACCCGTTAAACTGGAAGACTTGGTATGTTGCGAAGAAGTTCGGGGTAGTCGGAAAAGACGCTCAGTATGATAAGCGGGCTTCACGCCTAATCCAAGATAGGTACAAGAACACCGCGTTATACCAAGAGGTTCTGAGAGAGCTATTCCAAGAGAAGTACGATGTTGAAAAGACGAAGGAGATCGTTGAAGCCGTTAAGATGGGTCGAGTTAAGATTGCTGAGAAAGAGGTGAAGAAGTTCTCGCCGCTGGCTCAACCAATTCTTCAACGCGCATCAAGCTTCGCTGCTCTTCCCATCAGCATTGAGAAGACTGTCCTAGACCTTGTGAAGGAGAGACTGGAGAACAGAAAGCACCGCCTAGTCTGCATGAGCTGTGGACGCTGGGAATCGGTTACCAAGACACGCGACATTAAAGAGGATATCATCTCCTGCCCGATATGTAGATCACGCCTCATCGCCGAAAGCTACCCGACTGACGATGAGTTAATCCGCATCGTGAAAAAGAAGAAGACCAAAGGCAAGCTAACTGAAGATGAGGATAAGAAGTTCCGCCGAGCCTGGAAGACCTCGTCACTTATCCAGAACTTCGGTCGCCGAGCCATCGTCACAATCTCAGGCTTCGGAGTAGGTGCTGACACAGCAGCTAGAATCCTTCGCAAATACTCAGATGAAGAGGAGTTATACAAAGACGTCTACAAGGCTGAGAAAACCTTCATAGCCAACCGAGTATTCTGGGACGACTAGGAATACGCTACTAGGATATACGTTCAATCTGGGAGTAGGCTTTAACCTGAAGCTCAGGTGTTCCATCGAAGCCTCGTGCAGGAACTACGCCAATTAGCCTGAGCCGCTGGCCAGGAGCAATGTCCTCTAGAAGGTCCGCTAGGTCTCGCCAAGCAATAACTTTGATTTCCTTCGTTTCGTCCCCTACGATTGCTTCGCTCTTAGTTATGTTTTCGCCGCTTTTCGTCAGGATGTTTTGGCTTGTGGTTCGTGATAGAGCGATGACTTCCACCATTAACGGTGATGGTGATTCTTTGATATCTTTGACTTTGGTGGTGATGTTGTCGAGGTTGGGGAAGGACTCATCATCTTCCTCAAGTAGCCTGATTGATGAGCTTTCGGTGCAGATGAGGGTTGTGGGAGATATTTCCTTGAACTCACAGTCGATCAGCCCGTTGTTCTCAATGCTTGGGAGCAACTCGGTGGCCTCGTCCTTCAGAACCAATGTGTAGAAGCCGCTGGATTCATTAGTAATGAGTAGAGAGGCTGAGGAGCCTCCGCTCTCCTTTGCTTTGAGCTTCCCGATTGACAGTACTCGGAAGCGGCCTGACCCAGTTTCCCCGTAGGGCTTCTGAACCGATATTACCTGCAGGAAGGTTCCTTCGTTGCCGTGCATCTCTATCGATCCGTCTTGAGAGAGACGGCTCTTGACACCCACCAGCCTCACAACCGCGTTCGTAGGGGTATCTGTTTCTGAGATCAACTCGTTATCCCAAACGGCTACGCGTACGTTTCTGTTGCCGGTTAGGCTGTTCAGATAGATCTGTAGAACTTTCCCGGGGCGCCCATCTTTCCTAGTGAACTTTGAGAGACGTGACGGAGATTTCATGAGGCCTGTGAGAACCAGGTTAGGCTCAGGCGTGTTGATTGCAGTGATATCTTGAGTAATATCTTCAATGGAGGGTATACGCGTCTCAGCGTCTTTATCATCTACTACCAGCTCAAGGCTACCGCGGTTTCCTATGTGAATAATTGGGCGGCCGTCGAGCCCCGCTTTGACGTAACCCTTTTGCATCCTGACTATGCTTCCGGGTGTCATATTCAGGTCTTCTATGCAGCCAGTCTTGTCATCCCAGAGGGTGATTGTGATAAAGGCCTCCTTATCGTAAACAGTGAGGCGACGATAATGCCCTTCCGACCCATCCTTCTTCTGGTAGTTCTTGGCTGGACTAACGGTGAGAATGCGGCCGATTACCGTTACTTCGTTGGCGCCGATGTAAAGATCCTTGAGATGCAGCTCTTTGACCGCAACTACTTCTAAAGACACATTCAGATCAGAGGCGACAAGAAAAGCAGCTCCAGAATCAGTCAAGTAGCCAGCGCCTACCTTCTTCTTCTTTTCCTCGATTAACTGCAGAATCTTCTCGCCATCCAAATCGGGCCTCTGTCTTAACATCTCTTCAAGCAGTTTATCGAGTTCAGGCATTCTTTGTTGCGCTTCCGTAGCTGATTTAGCTGTGATAACGCTATTATTAATTGTTGATGGAAAATTCGGTTACTCACCATCAACTGCAGCGCTACAGCATCGATGCCGTCTTGAAGCCATCCACCCCTAGAGGCGGCGTAAAAAATAGAAAATACTTACAGAAATCTGCTTGCTACTTCTGTAAATAAATTTGGGGCCTGCTTGCCTAAGCAGAAAATTACCTGTGAGAGGTGACTTTAGATACAAATTTTTTTCTTTATGTTCCCGAATTGAGTGAATAGAAGGTTAATGGATGAACTTATTACAAACCGAGTGCCATTAGATGTTTGAAGTGGTCTGCTGGATTAAACGGGCTAAACGTCTCGGATTGAACGTGCCTCTAGATGAAACCTTCGAAAAAGACCTAATGAAGGCAGTCGACGCTAAGAGCCATAAGGAGCTAGAGGCCCGCTTAAGCTTCATTCATGATGAGACATTCGAGGCCATAGTTGAGAGCATAATCAAACGTAAGAAGAAACGAGCTGCTGGCTATCGAAAAACTGTTCAAGACATCTACATCTAATCCAGTTGCCTAGTTTAAGAAAGAACAGTATTACTTGAAGCCCCGGTGGAGTGTTATCTCTAGCACGGGGAGGTGTCTAAGCTTACCATGCTTCGTTGTTACGGTTTCGCCGTCGATTAGGACATTGGAGATGCCTACGTCTTCTAGGAACCTGTTTTTCAGAAGATGGAACACTTCTACTGAGTTGTTGATAGCTTCTCCTCTTGCCCGCAGCGTCAGTGACTGTTCGCCTTGGTTGAAGATTGTGATGCAAGCTGTTACATAGTTCAGCAGTGGTTTGTACTTACCTACTATGACTGTCTTGAACTGCTCCATGTCGCTTCTGATCTCAGCTAGGGCGATTTACGTGTTTCTTCACATGTGCTTCTTGCTAAGCTATTGTTGACAGTTTTAAATATGACAAATCCGTCATTACATCCTGTATGTCAACATCTTTGAAGAGTTTATACTTCAAAGGCACCATCAGAGGTGAGGCTAGGTAAATGGATGGATTAGTGGAAAAGCTATCACAAAACCTGAGCTTCAACGAGATATTCGAGCTCGTGAAGAAGACGGTGGAGAAGAGTCTTAGAAAACACCGCGCAGGATTAACGCTTGTTCTAAACGAGCTCCCGAACGCAATCGGTGCATACCATGAAGTAGGTTCAAACCTCATCGTAATAAACCGGACAATACTTGATGCGGTTGCTTCACTAGGCAAGTCGAAGGCTGAGCTTAACGGCTTCCTCTTCTCAATACTGATGCACGAGTATCTGCACTCACTCGGCTATCTGGATGAGGGGGAGGTTCGAAGGCTGGTATACCGCGTTTCAGAGGAGAACCTCGGCAGAGATCACGTTGCTACCCGTATGGCAGGCT
Organism: Nitrososphaerota archaeon; assembly: GCA_016190055.1. Classification (GTDB taxonomy): domain Archaea; phylum Thermoproteota; class Nitrososphaeria; order Nitrososphaerales; family JACPRH01; genus JACPRH01. Next base: position 68,493 of record JACPRH010000014.1, read on the forward strand.
TAGGCATCGTGGAAATCTATCCTGAGCTCAAGTACCTTGGCGAAGGCGCCGTGGGCCAGACACCTGAAATCATCAAAAACTTCGACCAGTCAAGCATGCCGTACATTGGCTAACCGGTTAGAGTATCAGCGAAGAGAGAAAGAGCAGCAGCGACAGAGCTATCAGCGAAAGACCGCCTCGACGAGCTGTTCCTGTAACTTGATCCAGTGCTTGTGAGACATCCTTCAGGAGGCGTCCTCCGATTATCCTCACATCGGTGTCGACGCATTTAATGTCGAATCTAGACTCGGAAAGCCTCTCGTCCGCTAGGTCGTAGAGTCTTCTAGCCACATCAACCAGTGTATCAGTTTCAGTCTTGTCTCCTAGCGCGATGTAGCCTTGCCTAGTCGAAACTTTTCCCGCGTTGATGTGTGTGTCGGATGTGCAGATCTCTAAGATAGATATTTTTGATTCTTTGAGTCTACTAATGATCTCTTCGCGGAGACCTCGGCGAGCGTTGTTCGCATCGATGGCGAGGAGTGTGTGCTTTGCTCCATCCACTTCCAGAATTAATACTCCGACGCCCGCGGGCCCAATATCGCCTGCTAACTTAGTCTCCTTCAGTTCCGAGGAGTGAGCGAAACCTGTTTTGAAGGGGTGTTGAACAGATTTTCTGAGGCTGTTCAAAGCTTTCTCAGCCGCGTCAACCGCTTCAGCAGCCTCCTCCTGCTCAATCTCTTCGCCTTGAGAGTTGTGAGTGTCTACTAGGAAGAGGTGTTTGAAGCCGTTTGCAGAGGCGGTTTCTTCCAGCGGTTTCTTGATTTCTCTGGGAAAATCTTCCATTCCGTGCGGAGAGAGGGTTAGGAAAAGGAACGGGTAGTCGCCGAACGCTAGTCCGTTCACTAAGGCCCGGTTTGATGTTACCGTTATAGGGGCGCTGCAGGTGGTGCCTTCGCCGAGCGTGTTGAGATGTTTATAGGATGATAAGAGGTTGTTCACCTCGTTCTTTGACACTAGGTTCAACTCATGTCCTGAGACACCGTGAAGAATAAGGGATAGGAAGCCTTGCTGCGCGAAGTGATGGTGCAGCTGATACGGAAGGTTGCTGCTTCCGATAGGGTAGAATGGGCCAGGATGAATCTCCGGCACGATCACCATCGGCTTGACACCGTCGCTGTGGAAGGTGATTATGCTGGTTGCTACAGTGGTTTTTGAGCTGGATTTCTCCAGTATGCTTTCAAGCGGCGCTGCTTCCTCAACTGACCAAGCCTGCAAGAAGGCTTGGAACACCGTGAGTGTTGGCACAGGTAGAAGTCCTGAGCTGGAGCGGTTGACCCGTCTTAGAAAGAGCAGCACAGCCGCTAAGAGCAGAATGCCGCCGACGGGCAGCAACATGTGCCTTGAAAGATACTCGGAGAGGTTGTAGTCAGCTGTCAAAATTATGGTTAGAAGTAGTGGTTGAAGCGTTGCGAGAGGAAGGGCGTGATATGGGCTCCGGAAGAACACTGCTCCGAAGACTAGGAGTCGAAGCATTGCTGAGAAGAATGCGCCAACAATTATGAAGGAGAGGAATCTGCCCGGGGAGACTAGGGTGCCTATGAGAGTAACGATTAGCCAGAGACCGCTTGTAACTACTGAAATGAATGTGAGGCGGCGGAAGGTCGCAATACGGTTCCTCTTCAACGTGGCGTGCTCAAGAACGATTGATAGGAAGAGAGCTGCCTCAAAAGCTAGGTAGGTCAGTAGTATGGAGGTGAGTGGGAAGCTGCTGAGAAAAGACGCGGCGAGAATTAACGGTGAAGAGATGATCAGTAAGAGTGCTGTTACCGTCGGTGCAGAGGGAAGAGTGAAGAGGAGGCTATAGCGGCGGTGTATATTGCTTGTCGAATTCATCTCTGGCGGTGGTGCTCCTAAACTGGAAGAATAACTCGGAGCACTAGAGATGCGACGACGACTGCGATAGATAGCAAGACCACTATTTCAGGCCGAACCTTGACTCCTGAAGTTTCATCCTCGAAGAAGCGGAGTAGACCTGCGCTTGAAGCGGGCATTGGTGATTCTCGTTTCTTTTTTTTGCTGCTCAATTGACTTCGTCCTATCCGTTCACATCATAAAAATTGTCAGCATTAAAAGATTATGCCAGATATAACGGTCGCATTCACCTCAGGAAGCAGTTACAGTCTAAAAGAGTTCAACTGATTATACTATCTTAAATATGGTTGTTGTGGAGACGTAGAGTAGCAGGCGTGCTCAGTCAGAGTATGCGGTATAGTTTTTTAGCGACTTGTTGAATCTTCTAAACACCCCCCTTTTACTCACCGCTAAAATCTACATCAGCTTAGAATGACCAAGTTTTCCAAGATGTGGAGCGGCGAATCTGCAGAGCCGAGTAAGCCACGCTTCACAAATCGTTTTCTAAACCGTGTTAATCCTCCACCTTCGCTTAAAGAGACTCTTGAAAAGGCTGAAAGGACGATTCGGAATCAGCTGTACAAGCTTGATATGGTTTTGGCTAAGCTGAACGATAAGGACAAGAAACTTCTTCAGCAGATAGAGAGGACGATTCAGAAACGCGATAATGGTCATGCGACGATTTTAGCTAATGAACTGGTTGAGATTAGGAAGATGACCAGAATGGTTGCGCAGGCTAGATATGCTCTTGAAGCTATTGCGCTCAGGCTTGAAACTGCACGTGACCTAGGAGACATCGTCGTAACACTCGCTCCGGCCGTAGCTGCAATCAAGAACATCCAAGGCGGAGTCGCAGGCATAATACCTACAGCTGAAGACAACTTCACCGAGATTGGGGGCCTACTAAGCGACATACTTGTCAATGCCGGGCAGAACGGAGAAACCAAGCTAGACTTCAACATCGCTAACCAAGACGCTGAAAAGATACTTGCAGAAGCATCGGCACTGGCCGAAGAGAGCCTAAGAGAGAAAATACCCAGCGTCCCAGCAGGAATCCCCAAGTCCATCTCATCAATATTCCAAGAAGAGGAGCTAACGTAAACCGATGAATACGGCAAGGACGAGCGTAACTGCTGTCCACTACGCGGATGGTTGCGCTCGTCCAATAGCTACTGTTCGAGAATTCATCTTTCCAGCAGGCACTCTAGTTATTAGATGTCTCTACGATGTATTATGATGCTGATAGGCTGTGCCTCGGTTTGTTGTGCATGAGCATTGGGCGTCTCATCACCACTTCGATTTTAGGCTTGAAATGGATGGTGTGTTGAAGTGTGGGCTGTTCCGAAGGGGGTTCCGACGGAGCGGGGTGTTAAGCGGTTAGCGGTAGCGGTTGAAGATCACCCGTTGAGCTACGCTGGTTTCGAGGGTGAGATACCTGAAGGTTCTTACGGCGCGGGGCGTGTGAATATCTGGGATAGCGGTGAATATATTCTGCAGGAGAGGACGAGAAGAAGATTGAGATGAAGTTGAACGGCGCATTGTTGAAGGGTGATTATGAGATGGTATTTATGAGGGAGGAGCGAGGACGAGAACAGTGGCTCATCTTCAAGCGGAAAACCGATTAACCAGTTGGTTGAGCTGTGATTGCTTGTTTAGTTTTGTTTAGAAGCGGGTTTCCGTCTTCTGTTTCAGTCTGTCGGCGTTGCGTGAGAGTATTGGGTCAATGGTTTCTTTGACGAATTTCTTAGCTCTGTTTGAAGCGTCTCCTGTGTAGCTGGAGGGGTTAAGCATCTTCTTCAGCTGGTTGCGCGGTATCGCTTTGCTGATCTCCGGGTCGGATGAGAGCAATTCTTCGAGGGGGTTTTCTCGCCCGTTCATAACTTCGTCCCAAGCTTTGAAGGAGTACTGTCTGATCTTCTCGTGGATCTTCTGCCTGTCACCGCCTTTCTTGACCATTTCAACCATGATCGTCTCTGTGCCTGCGAAGACTCCGAAACGGCTGAGGTTCCGCTCAACAATAGTGGTGTTGACAACTAGCTTTCTAGCAATTTTCTGGTAGATGGTGAGGCATTCATCGACAGCTAGGAAGGCTTCTGGGATGATTATTCTGCGGTTGGCTGACTCGTCGAGTGTTCGTTCAAGGATGCTGTTAGCCGCGTTCATGAAGGAGACGTTAGGTAGGGTGGATACGTATCGGGCGAGGGAGCATATTCGTTCAGCGGCGACGGGGTTACGTTTGAAGGCCATTGTTGAGGAGCCGACTTGAGAACGGCCTATTGGCTCTGAGAGCTCACCGAAAACCGGGGACTGCAGGACCCGGAGGTCTAATCCGAATTTGTGAATGCTTTGAGCGACTGCTGCGAGTGCTGAGAGAACTAGGTAGTCCATCTTCCGAGGATAGGTCTGCGATGCTATTGGGAAGGCCTCTAGTCCTAATTTCTTCATCACTTTATCTTCAAGCTCAGAGGGCTCAGCTGCTACGTCCTTCAGCAGAGCTTTGTAGCTGGCCGCGGTTCCTACTGCTCCCTTCAATCCTTTGCCTTTGATGAAGTGCTGCCTGAGGTTCTCGATGTTTTTGATGTCTAAGGTTAGGTCTTGAGCATAGAGTGCGAAGCGATATCCGAGTGTGGTCGGCTCAGCTGGTTGCAGGTGGGTCCAGCCGATGCAGGAGAGATCCGCGTATTTAGTGATGTTGCTAGCCATTGCGTCGAGGCAGTTAGCTAGACGTGTCAGGATGATGTTGGTTGCTTGGAGCATCTTCAAAGCGTCAACGTTGTCTTCAATATCGGCTGAGGTGGCGCCGAGGTGAATCTTGCCGCCGCCAATAGGGGTTTGCTCCGCGTATGTTCGTATCTCGGCCATTAAGTCGTGCTTGATCTCCTCTTCGATTTCATGCGCTCTTTTCAAATCAATGTTTTCAGGCGCCATCTTGGATCGAAGATCTGCGACCTCCTTCTTGCTGACTAGGCCGTATTCAGATTGTGCTTCAGCTAGGCTTGTCCAGAGCTTCCGCCACTGAGCTCGGGTCTCTATCTCTGAGAAGATTCTGCGCATCTCTTCGCTTCCGTACCGCCAAGTGAAGGGTGAAAGGAATGTGTGGTGGTCGAAGCTCTCTTCTCTCGGCAACTTGTGCTCAGCTCAGCGGAGATGTCGAAGCGGCTATGAATTAAACCTTCACGATTGACGTATCTTTTGAGCTTATGAGTACTCTTAATAGAGTGAGTTTGTCTGATATTACGCTTAAGTACCACTGTAATTGACGGTTTGAATAGGCTGGGAGACTGAGGGAAGTGTCGGTGCTCAACAAGTACACAGTAAATGTAGCGATAGAGAACAAGCCTTCCATCCGTGATCCTGAAGGTGAAACCATTCTGCGGGATCTCATGATTAAGAATGGTGTAACTCAGGTTAGGAAGGTGAGGACAGCCAAGCTGCTTGAGCTAGAAGTTGAAGCGAAGGATGAGGCTCAAGCCAAAACTATCACTGAGAAGATGTGTAGCGATCTGCGAATCTTTAACCCCGTCGTAAGTCTCTGCAAGATTACTGTGACGGGTGAAGCTAAGTGAAAGTAGCTATCGCGGTCTTTCCTGGAAGTAACTGCGACCGAGACACTTTACACGTGCTGCGGAACGTAGTGAAGACAGATGCTGATCTTCTCTGGCACCGTGAGCCGGATCTTGACCGTTACGACGCAGTTATTCTTCCAGGCGGTTTTTCATATGGAGATTATTTGCGAGCGGGTGTTATCGGGGCGTTCAGCCCGATTTTGAAGCAGGTGCGTGAAATGGCTCGTGAAGGTAAACCGGTCCTCGGCATCTGTAACGGTTTCCAGATACTGGTTGAATCCGGGTTGCTGCCGGGTGCCTTGATGACTAATCTATCGTTGAAGTTTGTCTGTAAATGGGCTATTGTCAAGGTTGAGAGCAGTAGAACCGCTTTCACCGGTCTCTTCGAGGAAGGAGCGCTACTGAATATGCCTGTAGCTCATCAGCAGGGAAGATTCTTCATAGATGAGAAGGAGTTGAAGCGGCTTGTCGATAACGATCAGATTGTCTTCTCTTACAGTGATGCTGCTGGAAGAAAAAGTGAGGAAGCTAACCCTAACGGTTCTCTAGCGAATATTGCAGGTATATGTAACCGTGAAGGAAACGTGGTGGGATTGATGCCTCATCCTGAACGCGCTTCTGAACCTATCCTAAGCCCCTTCCAGAGTCAAGACGGCCTACTCATATTCCGATCAATGCTCAACCATCTAAAGAACGCATAGTGAGTGAGGTAAAGAAGTGAAGAAGCAACAATGACCAAAAAAGAGAACCCAGAACTTCAACTTGGATTAACAGAGGGGGAGAAGCGCACACTACGAAAGAGGCTGGGCAGGGAACCTAATGCTCTCGAATGGGCTATGGTCGACGCGGAATGGTCTGAGCACTGCAGCTACAAGTCCTCTAAACCAGTTCTGAAGCAGCTCCCAACCAAAGGACGCTACGTTCTCCTAGGCCCCGGTTTCGACGCTGGTGCTATAGATGCTGGAGACGGCTACGTCGTCACGATACACATCGAGAGTCACAACCACCCTTCAGCCATCGATCCTTACGGCGGTTCAGCTACTGGTATCGGCGGCGTCATCAGAGACATCCTGTCGATAGGTACGAGACCCATTGCTCTCCTAGACTCTCTCCGCTTCGGAGACATTCGGAGCAGCGCTAACTCACGTTGGCTCTTCAAGAATGTTGTGAGAGGGATCTCGGATTACGGTAATTGCATTGGTGTCCCAACTGTCGGAGGAGAAGTGGGGTTCGACCCTAGTTTCGAGAAGAACTGCTTGGTTGATGTGGTCTGCATAGGCCTCGGCAAGAAGGAGAACATGGTTCTTGCTGAAGCGAGAAACTCTGGTGACAGCGTGATTTTGATGGGTGGAAGCACTGGTCGTGACGGTATCCATGGCGTCACCTTCGCTTCAAAGGTTCTCAGCGATGAGTCGGAGAACGAGCGTTCAGCGGTTCAGATACCGAGTCCCTTCGTCAAGAAGCTGATTATCGAGGCTACTCTCGAAGCGGTGGCGACAGGTCACGTTAAGGGGTTGAAGGATCTCGGTGGAGGAGGCCTCACCTGCGGCATCTCAGAGATGGCTCATGAAGGCAAACGTGGAATCGATGTTGATGTGTCGCGTATCCCGTTGAGGGAGAGCGATATGAGCGCGGTTGAAACACTGATCTCAGAGTCTCAGGAGAGAATGCTGTTCGTCGTTGAACACGGGTATGAGTCAGAGATTGAGAAGATCTTCGACAAGTACGATATTCTCCACGCGAATATCGGTAGAGTCACCGAGAAAGATTATCTGGTCGTCAAGAAAGGCGAAGCAATTTTAGCCGATATGCCTGTTGAGACGGTTACAGAGGCACCGATTATTCAAAGATCTGCATCTAAGCCGAGGCACATCGACACTCTCAGAGGCGTTGCTCCACCGCAGCAGCCGCTGGATCTCTCAGAGACCCTGCTGACACTGCTCGCATCACCTACTATTGCGAGTAAACGATGGATCTACGAGCAGTACGACCATGAAGTAGGGGTACGAACAGTAGTGAAGCCTGGGCAGAGCGGAGCATCAGTTCTAAGGCTAGACAACGGCAAGCTTCTCGCAATCACTGTCGACGGAAACCCGAAACACTGCTATCTGGATCCTTACCATGGAGCGGCCGGAGGCTTAGCTGAGGCGTGCCGTAACATCATTTCTGTAGGAGGCGAGCCTGTGGCGATGGTTGATCACTGTCAGTTCGGAGATCCCGGTGATCCCGAGGTCTTCTGGACGTTCAGTGAGTCGGTGCGTGGAATGTCGGATTACGGCAGGGAGCTAGGTTTGCCCTGCGTCGGCGGCAAAGTGAGCTTCTACAACGAGGATGTGGCTGCAGGCAGCGCAATCAAGCCGTCACCCATAGTCGCGGTTATCGGTCTCATAGAGGATGCCAGCCATATTCGGAGAGCAGCTCCTCGAAACGAGGGTGACCGAATAGTGATAATTGGCAACACCAAGCCGGAGATGGGCGGCTCAGAGTACTACGAGTATGTTCACAAGTTAACTGGAGGCGAAGCTCCGAAGGTTGACTTCGCCGCTGAGAAGAGGCTGTGGAAGACTGTGCTTGAAGGCATCCGAAAAGGATTGATCGACGCTGCGAGCGATTGCTCCGAAGGCGGGTTAGCGGTTGCGCTAGCGGAGATGACTATTGCTGGAGGACGAGGTGTGCAGATAGATATTGACGCGGTGCCGTCTACCTGTAAGCGGCTGGATGATTTGTTGTTCTCTGAGTCGCATGGTCGCCTAGTAGTTTCTGTGGCTGAGAAGCATGTTAAGAGTCTGGTGGAGCTGGCTGAAAGAAACGGTGTGCCTTGCGGCGTCATAGGTGTTGTGAAAGGTAACTCGCTCATTATCAAGTCAGGCGGACGTGAAGCTGTTTCACTTTCCCTGAAGAATGTCAGGGAGTCTTGGAGCGAGGCGATCCCTAGTTACATGGGTGAGAAGCAGTGAAGGCCCGTGAAAAGTGTGGTATAGTAGCAGCTTACTCGTACAACGGGAAGACCGTGATGCCGACTATCATGAATGCGTTGAAGGCGCTTCAGCACAGGGGGCAGGAGAGCTGGGGAGTAGCTGCGCCGAACCATCCGCCCTACAAGAAGCTAGGTTTAGTCGCTGAGTACAGTTACGACTTCACTCATGTTATGCAGAGCATGGTGTCTCACGTAGGCATTGGGCATGTTAGGTATTCGACTATTGGTACTTCTGATTTCAGGAATGTTCAGCCCATCCAGATTGGTGATGAGTTCATGATTGCGCATAACGGGACAATCACCAATTCCTTTGAGTTGGAGAGGGCTCTTGGAGGCGAGTTTGAGACTCCGACTTGGGCGAGTGACACTCACCTAGTCGGCTTACGGCTACTTCAGATATTGAAGCAGAACCGGAATGACTGGTTCCGAGCTTTCGAGCTGCTAAGCCGAGAAGTTGTAGGCGCCTACTGCTTTGTAATCCTGACTAACCAAGGTGAGGTTTACGCAGTTAGAGATGATCGGGGCTTTAGGCCGCTCTGCATTGGGAGACACCCTGAAAACGATATGATTGTTGTGGCTTCGGAGAGCTGTGCTCTGTCAATTCTTGGGGCCGAGCTGGAGCGTGACATTAACCCTGGGGAGATTGTTCGAATCAGCAGTAATGGAATCGAATCTCATGTTTTTGCGGAGGAGAAACATCACGCTCACTGCGCATTCGAGTACACCTATTTTGCGCATCCGAGCTCCTATCTTGAAGGAAGAAGTGTTTACTCGGTTCGTAAAAACTTCGGTAAATCGCTTGCGAAACGATATAAGTTGAAGGGGGACATTGTGATCCCGGTTCCGGACTCAGCTCGACCAGCAGCCCTCGGCTTCTCAGAGAAGTCAGGCATCCCATTTGAAGAAGGCTTGATGAAGGATCGTTATGGAAAGAAAGGCGGGTTAAGGAGCTTTATTCAGCCCAGCGCCCAGCAGCGACTCGAGATCACCAGAATGATCGTGCCGCTTATTGAAGCTGTTAAAGGAAAAGATGTGATCGTCGTCGACGACAGTATTGTTAGAGGCACCAGCTCGAAGCAGATTATAGGTGCGTTGAAGAAGGCTGGAGCCAAGAAGATCAGTCTCCTCTCCACATTCCCTCCGATAACCCATCCGTGCTACACCGGCATCGACTTTCCCACGCAGGAGGAGCTGGTCGCGTATCAAGCTGGAGATGGTTCCAGAACAATTGAGGAGATCAACAAAAACGTGGCAGATATTCTCAAGATTGATTTTGTAGGTTATAACAGTGCTGAAGGTCTCTGCGAAGGAATCGGGATACCGTGGAGCGAGCTGTGTCTTTCCTGCGTAACTGGAGACTACTCAAACCTCAAAGACAAGCCGCATATCGATAAACGGAAACTACAGAAGTAGCAGTAAACAGCAATCAAGCATTAGTGGTCTATCTAAGGAGAAGGTTTAGCTGTTGCTGTTGTGTTCTCAACGACTCTGAGGGGTACGCCGGGTGTTCTTTTGTCGATTGTGTTTTTGACTATCTCAACTGCCCGCGGATCTGTTTTACCGTAGAAGCCTAGTTCAAACTGGCCGTCGTTATACTTCAGAGACGATATTTTATCGGCTAAACTTTGCTGCTTCAGCGTATTCGTAGCATCGTCAACTACGCTCTGTAAGGCTGCTTGTGAATATGTCTGCGGCGGTTGCGGCGCAGGCGGTATCGCTTCTCCTGCAAAGTAGATTGCAAGCGGAACAGCTATTGATAACGCTAGGGCACCGAGTGTTAGCAGAAGCCGTTTACGAGAAGCTCCGTTTTGTTTGCTCATTATCTATCCGGTGTAGTTAAGATGATAAGATATAAGGAGGCCTTTAGGCTGGACAGTTAGGACAGGGTAGATGAGTGGGTGAGTGGTAGGACGGCTGCTGGAACCGTTGCGGTGATATCTGGAAGCATCTCGGATAAGCAAATTGTTGAGCAAGCTACTGGGATGTTGGATCAGCTCGGTGTCAAATATGAGGTGAAGGTTCTTTCTGCCCACCGGAACCCTGAGGGGCTCAGAAGATTTGTTGAAGGTTCTAACGCTGATATCTTCATCGCTATCGCGGGGATGGCGGCTCATCTACCGGGTGTCATAGCTTCGCTTACAGTGAAACCTGTGATCGGGGTGCCTGTGTCAGGCAAACTTGGTGGTCTAGACGCGCTTCTATCGATTGTGCAGATGCCTTCAGGTATTCCGGTGGCTAGTGTCGCTGTCGATAGCGGCAAAAACGCTGGGTTGCTTGCAGCAGAGATCTTGGCGTTGAAGGATCAAGGTCTAAAAGAGAAACTTCTAGAGTACAGGCGGAAGCTAGCGGAGGGGTAACTAAGTGACTGGTAATGAGAAGATTGGAAGGTTAATTCGTAAAGGGAAGGTTAAGGACGTTTACGAGGCTGACTTGGATAGGTTGCTGTTTCACTTTACGGATCGGGTCTCCGCGTTTGATGTTGTGCTGCCGTCGACGATTCCTCGGAAGGGTGAGGCGCTCTGCAAGTTCGCAGGGTACTGGTTTGAGACGTTGAAAACTCCTAATCATATGATTAGGGTGGTTGACAAGGACAAGATGCTTGTGAAGAAGGTTGAGATAATCCCTATCGAGTGTGTCGTTCGAGGCTATCTCTACGGTAGCTTCTACGAGCGGGTGATGAGGAAGGAGGTTTCGTTCACGGGTCAACCTGTTTTGGCGTCGAAACTTCCTGAGCCGATTTTCGATCCGACGACGAAGTATGAGGCTAAAGATCGACCTGTAACTCGTGAGGAGATAATTTCGAAGCGGTGGTTGACAGAGAAGGAGCTTCGAGACCTTGAGAAGCGCTCAATCGATCTTTACAAGCAGATGAGCAAGCAGGTCGCTAAAGCAGGCTTTATCATGGCGGATGTTAAGTTCGAGTTCGGTCGAGACAAAGACGGTACCGTTCTGCTAGCTGACTCTGTTGGGCCGGATGAGTTCAGGCTCTGGAGTAAAGATCAGTACAAGGTGGGAGAGTCTCAGGAGGCCTTTGATAAGCAAGTTGTCCGTGACTGGTTGATACAGGTGGGTTACAAGAAGCAGCTGGATGAGGCGCGGCGTCGAGGTGAGAAGAAGGATCCGGAGCCGCCTAAGCTTCCTAAGGAGCTGGTGTCCAAGGTGCTTGAAAGGTATATGTACGCTTACGAGAAGATAACTGGTAGAAAATTCGATTGAAGAAGAAGCATTGGAGATACGCTGATGCGGGTATAGATGTCAACCGCATCAAGAAGGAGCAGGGTGCGTTAGCTGATCTTCTGAGTCTGACCTTCGCTAACCGTGAAGGAAAGATCGGTTCTGTTCTTGAGAAGATTGGTCACTACTCTGGGTTGATTGATGCTGGTGGAGACACTGCTTTAGCTCTTCACACGGACGGTGTAGGAACAAAGGTGTTGATTGCGCAGCTAATGGATAGGTTCGACACAGTTGGCATAGATTGTGTCGCGATGAATGTGAACGACATAATCTGCGTAGGCGCCGAGCCTATTGCCTTCCTCGACTATATTGCGGTGAAGAGGTTTGATGAAGATCTCATCAATAGCGTAGCTAAAGGCTTGGTTACAGGAGCCAATGAGGCGTCAGTAGCAATCGTTGGAGGAGAGACCGCGGTTATGCCTGATGTGATTGAAGGTAAAGGGGATAAGGCCTTCGACCTCGCAGGAATGGTTCTAGGTGTCGTATCGAAGAGCCGGATAATAACTGGAGACAAGATCAAAGAAGGAGACATTGTGATCGGGGTTGAGAGCTCAGGCATACACTCTAACGGATTGTCGCTGGCTCGAAAAGTGCTTCTTGAAAAGCACAGGGTCACCGAGAAGGTCCCTGGAATCGAAAACAGAAGCATAGGGGAGGAGCTGCTGGAGCCGACGCGAATCTACGTCAAACCGGTTCTCGACTTATTGAAGAGCGATGTGAAGGTGTCAGGCCTTGCTCACATAACCGGCGGAGCATTCTCTAAGATGACGAGGCTCATCAGAGATAGAGACATCGGCTTCCAACTCAACAATATGCCGAGTACGCCGCCTCTGTTTGAGTTAATTCAGAGAGAGGGAGATATCTCCGAGCATGAAATGTATCGAACATTCAACATGGGTATCGGCTTCTGTGTAGTGGCTCCTAGCTCAGAGGTTAACGCGGTTGAAAAGACCTTCCGGAAGCACAAGATGAGAACCCACGTCATCGGTAAAGCAGCTAAAGGCGCAGGTGTCTACATCGGCGATGTTCGGGTAGACTAACTAAACTAAGCTGTAGACTGGTTGTTGATTTCTGCAGTTAGTTAGTTATTAGAATTGAGTTACTCTGACTGGGAAGTATATCAGGAAGATTGCTAGGACTACTAGTATGAATGCTACTAACGCGATGTTTCTGATTATCTTGTCTTTTAGAAGTGAGTTCAGCAGGTAAGGGATGCCTATTGCTAGGGCTGGAACGGTTTGGATGAAGTAGAATGGGTACACTATTCTTTCTGCGACTGCTGAGATGTAGATCATGGGGAGGAAGGTGCCGGCTATCCATATTAGAAGGAAGTAGTCGATGGCTTTTCCTCTTCTTCTCGCTATGTTGTAGGCTGTGAATGGTACGATTACCCAGATGCTCCACCATATTGGTAGGGTGCCTACGCCGTACCAGGCGATGGGGTGCTTTGTCTCAGTGGTTACGTTAATGATTTGATCTCCAGCCTTGGTTGTGTGGCTTACTTCGGTGTTCTCCACGTAGTAGGGTGCTGCAGGGTATCCGGGTCTCGGCAGAATCCAGTTCCAAGCATAGTTCCCGGTATCGACGGTGCTTTTGTTGGTGATTTTGAGCCCTGATGCGTAGCTGACGGTGAAGAGTAGATGTTGTATTCCGTTGTCGATTAGGTTCTTCTTTGTTGTTGTGCTGGTGACGGTGCTTGTGTATGTGGTGTTTAGCTGTGGATCTTCTGTTTGCACCACAGTGACTGTGACGGAGACCTCGCTGGATGAAGAGGGATGGTACCTCTGATCATAGATTGTGACTGGAACCAAGTAGACCGTTGCAAGCACGAGAACAAGTAAGAGACCCTTCCAAATCTTCGGAACTAAATCACGGTACCTTGCGTACTTGGCCATAGCTATGTAGAAGAAGACGAGGCTGATGATGAAGAAAGCCGCTGTCTCCTTGCTCAAGTAGGAGAGGCCGAAGGAGATCGTGGCCAACCAGTAGAAGACTGGAATTTTGAGAAACTTTCTCGCCCCTCGTTTAAGGTAGAGCCAGAAGCCGAGGAAAGCGAAGAATATCGACGGAACCTCGAGAAGCGCAAGACTACCGTGAACAAAGAAGATGACTTCAAAGCCGAGAAGAGCAGTCGAATAGACCGCTAAACGCTCTCCCAAGAAACGCTTCGCGATAAAGTAGAACACTAAAAGCGAAAGCATGCTGAATATGACGGTAATGATTCGCCAACCAAACCAGTTATCACCAAAGAGAAAAATGCCGAGCGCCACCCAAGCCTTCCCCAAGAAAGGATGCTCAGGGTTGCTGCCGACACCGCTCAGAAAGTCACGTGCAGCCGGCACGTAGAAGGCTTCATCAAAAACTAGTGATTTAGACGGAAAAGCTATCGCTAACAAATGCAGTGCGAAAAGTGCCAGTATCACGACTTTAGCGTCTATAACTGAAATGAGTCGACTGAGTGCATTCTGGGACAAGTTGAACCTTCTTCCTTTTATATCGCTCAGAGGTTGATTATAAAAATTGTTAGTTTCGGCGCAAATAATACTATCTCAGAACAGCCTGTTAATATAGAAAGAACAGGTATCAGCTACATCTTACCTCTGTCGGACGTATCCTATCTTCCAGTTTTGCTTAGAGTCATAAGCAAGTCCGAATATTTGGATGTGGAAACAGATTACCAGCAAGTAAAGTCATGTTGTACTGCTGTGCTAAACAGATTTGCATTCCTTCACGCTGTAGACTATTACGCCTGCTGCTCTCGGCCTAGGGGAGAGGTTAAGTACTGTTGAAATAGGCATAAGAATGCAATTACGGCTTTAAGCGATCTGCTTGGATAAGACCTCTGGGCTTGCAACGCTTGTTGAAAGCATTGTTTGCGCTTGCAAGATTATCCCCGGATAATTTTGATTGGTAGTGTATTGAAATTGCATACAGTGTTAGTTGGATTACTATTTGTTGTATTAGATCGATCGAGTTAATGCAAGGCTGGACAGGTAAGTTTCTGGTGTGGGCTTTGGAGATTAGGTAGGAAGTAGAAAGAGTACAGAAGAAAGAAAGGAAAAAGGGGAGAGGAGGGTTTTGCCCTCCATTCCATCTATCGCTTGCTTATGCTGTTTGGTGGCAGCTTCTGTACATGTCGGAGGTTCGGCCGGTGTGGTCAGCGGGTAGACCCATTCCGCCTGCTTGACCTACGCCTGCTCCGCCGACTTGGTGGCACATTGCGCAGTCAGTTCTTCCGTCTAGTGAGTGTGGGATCTTTGGTGGTGTTAGTACCTTTGAGCCTGCAGATTCGCCTGTTAGCTGCTTGTATGTCTCCTGTAGGACTTGGACTGTGAACTGGGTGTTGTGTATACCGTTGCTTCCGTCGTTCTTGATGACAATGTAGTTCCACAGTGCCTTGCGTTGTAGTTCATTGGTGTTGTTTGTGTTGACAGAGCTTAGTACTGCTCCGTTGCTTCCCTTGGGGAGCTTGTCTGCGAGCTTGGCGAGTAGTCCTTGTACTTCAGTCTGGACACCTTCGGTCTTTCCGTTGCCGTCGAAGTCTGCTGAAGCTGTTCTGTCGAATGTTGCGATGCTTCCCTTTGCGTGGCAGCCTGATTGTGTACAGGCAGCTATGTTCTCTGTGCCGTTCTTCATGACCATGCCCCAAGTGTGGCTTCCAGCTTCGTTGTTTCCAACTTTGACAGCTGCGAACATGTGGCATTCTACACAGCCTTCTGCTACTACAGAGGTGTGCGGTGAGTTGCTGAAGGTCTTGTTGAAGGTTACGACACCTGCTCCGTAGAAGACGTCAGCTTGAGTGTTACCGTGCGCTATTCGGCTGTTCTTTCCAGCGATGTAGTCTGCAAGGTACTTTACATCTCTCTTGTCAGCGTGGCACGAGACACAGAGTGCTGATACACCAGCGTCGACTGTGAAGCCCTGTGGAGCTGTGACTTCTCCTTCGATTCTAAGCTGCTTTGATGCTAAGCCGTATCTTCCACCTGTTTCGGGGTTAGTTGCTTGGTGCGGGTCGTGGCAGGTTGCACAGGCGATTGCCGCTTGAAGTTCAGGTGCGAGCATGTTAGCCTTCTTAGTAGGTGTCTCCATGCTTGGGAAGACCAGTGCTTCACCACGGATCTTCGAGTTCACGAATCCTTGTCCGGTGTGGCATCGTGCACAATCTGTGCTCTCTGCCGTGTGTAGATAATTAGATCCAACATATTCTCCGGCTCCGTGACCTGATTTGTTGAGCTCTTTGATTTGGCCGTGGCATTGACCGCAGACTTCAGGTTCGAAGCTGTACGCACCGGTGTGCGTGTTGTCACCTGGGCCGTGGCAGTTCTCACATTGAATGTTTATCTTGTTGTAGGTTGTGGGGTTAGTAACTAGTTCTCTCAAAGTAGTGTTCTTGACCGAGTTTCCTTTCAAGTAGGCCATTGCACTGCCATTCGCAGGACTCCATCCGAGTACTCTCACAGCATCGTCGAAACCACCGTTGTCAGCGGTCTCGTCGAATCCAACTGTGTGGCATCGGACACAGTAGTCCGAGGTTTTGCTGTATGATCCGAAGAAGAGTTCGAACTTGGTTGCGTGACCTGTTTCTGCCCACTGTGAAATCTTGTCAGGCATTACGTTGCCACTGTGACAAGCTGCACACTTCTGTACTCCTGCGTATTTACCTGCGTAAACGTCGCGGGAGCTGGTGAAACTCTCACCGTCCTCGTTTGTGGCAGTGACAGTGACTGTATAGCGCCCGATAGCGTCAGCTTTGAAGCGTGTGAACTGAGTTGAGTTGTTGTCAAGCTTTGCGCTAGAGGTGATTGGTGTAGTGAGCTTCCAAGTCCAAGAGGTGAGCTTAACCTCATGTAGATCCTTAGCTAGACCTTCTAGGTAGACGTAGGTTCCAACACCTACGTTTGGAAGGCCTGATGTGATGATTTTCTCATTGTCGTGGCTTGGATTGCCACCTGTTAGAGTGATTGCGACCTGATTGTTCGCATAGATTTCCTTATCACTAGTCGTAATACCTCTGACTTTGACTAGTTGGATATTTGTCTTGGATAACGCTAGGTTTACTGAAGATGGCGCAGTTGTTTTCACATAGGCTACTGACCAGTTAGAGTCGTATCCACTTGCAAGTGCGACTACGTAGAATCCGCCGACTGGGACATCTGAAAGTTTGAATGCACCATTACTGTCGGTGGTTGCTGAAACTGTGGCTGGTTCAGTGGTCACTGTTGCCTTGCTAATCGGCTTACCGGTTGCTGCATCAGTAATTGTTCCTTGGATAATGCCTGAGCTTGCGCCTGCCTCCCCAGATGCTCCAGCAGGTCCGGATGCTCCGGCTAGTCCTGCCGGTCCTTGAGGTCCTAGCGGTCCTTGCGCTCCAGTTTCTCCTTTTGGTCCTGCTGGTCCCGCTGGTCCTTGAGGTCCTACGGTACCGGCAGATCCGGTAGCGCCTGTTGATCCCGCTGGTCCAGTTGCTCCTTGTGGTCCAGTTTGCCCGGCTTGGCCAGGCATTCCAGGTAGTACTAATCCTGCTGCTGCGATGATAACTGCTGTGATAGCGATAGCTACTGCGATGTTTTCTAGTTTCATAGCGAGCTTTAATCCGAAAAATCTTTTTTAATTCTCCCCAAGTACATTACTTAGTGATACTCATCAGTACAATCTAGTACAACTATTATGTATTTTTTTCACTAACTTTTCTATTTCTTAGAATTTCTGAGATTATATTGATTATAATCAATGCTTTTTATCTTATCTTAATATATTGGTAAGCGTCCCCCGGCTCAAAACAATATTGCACCTTCTGGAAGTGGTTCCGGAGCTCAATCACATCGTTCGTCACCGACTTCGGATCCTCCTTCTTCACAACTACACGTCGAATGAACTCAGCGATCTCCTCCATCTCCGACTGCTTCATCCCTAGACGCGTAATCTCTGAAACACCGATCCTCAAGCCGCCTGGATTCATGTAGTGACGCCCAGCCTTAGTGTCACCAGGAATTAGCTGCCTGTTAAGAATAATATTACACTTCTCAAGCTTCTTCTCAACATCTCCACCTAACCCGTACTTTGTGATATCGATAACTATCTGATGTGACTCGGTGAAGCCTTTGTTCTCTGCCATAACAGATAGGTCTCTATCGTGCAGAGCCTGTCCCAAGGCCTTTGCGTTCCTAACAACCTGTGTAGCATACTCTTGACCGAATTTCATCATCTCTGTGAAGGCAATGGCTTTGCCGGCTACTGAGTGAAGATGGTGGTTGCTGGTAACTCCGGGGAAGACCGCCTTCTTAATCGGCTCAGAGAACTTTTCAGCGGCAAGTATAGCTCCTCCCTGAGGGCCGAACAGAGTCTTGTGCGTGCTCATCATCATAACTTCAGCTCCCTCTCTCAACGGATCCTGGAACTGATTTCCAGCTATGAGTCCCGCAACATGCGCGGCGTCGTAACAGATCGTTATTCCATAGCTCTTCAGAAAGTTCGCTAACTGTCTAATAGGGTGCGGAAAGAGAAATAGGCTGCCTCCGAACACTACAAACTTCGGAGTATCCTTCTCCTCCTCAACCATCTTGGTGATCTTCTTCTTAGTCTCGTCTACGTCAATGTTCATCTCGTCCTTGTTGAACGGGAAGTAATCGACTCTTAAGCCGTGAACAAGCCCGGCTGTCCCTGAAAACTCCTTTTTACCTACTGAGATGTGGCCGCCGTTAGGTATGGCGAGCGCAACTATTCGATCTCCAGGTTCCGAAATAGCTGAGTAGACCGCTAGATTCGCAGTTACACCTGAGATAGGTCGAACGTCAGCGAATTCGGCTCTAAACAACCTCTTAGCTAGATCTATACAGTGCAGCTCAACTTGATCGATATAGGTGCAGCCCGCGTAGACTCGTTCACCGGGCCACCCCTCCGCGTAACGATTCATAAAGTCCGAAACCATAGCTTCTCTCACAGCTGGGCTCGGAACGTTCTCACTAGCAATGAGAGGTATACTTTCGCTAAACCATTTTTGATGTTTCTGAAGCGCGAATAGAATCTCTTGATATATTGATTCAGGAGAGCCGAATGTACTCAACTGGGATACCTCTATCTCAGCCTCCTGAAAGACGGTCTTCCTTTAAGTCTATTGGTGTTCCGACAAAGTCCGTGATCTTAACGTATTAGCTAGCTGTCAGCTGGTTTTTGTTTCGAAGAACTGAGTCAGGTCTGTTTGCTCTTTGTCTGTCTCTTTCTCAGGGAAGAGTGATTCGAACTCTTCAGCTATGAGTTTGAACCGGTTGCGGAGATACTGGTCTACTCCGAACTTCTCTGAAAGGTTGAGTGCGATGTGAAGATATTTCTCGACTGAGCCGCGTGTAACGGTCGCCTGAAGTTCTGCTCCACATGAGACGCACACTCCTTTGAGAGGGAATCTTCTATACGATTCTCCGCAGGATTTGCATCTGAAGCTTTGAGAGGTGTAAGCCTTCATGTTTCCGATAATGTCGGGCAGCAGATGTGTTCTTAGAACCGAGGCGACTACTTCATCAGGGTTCACTGCATTAATCTTGATTGCCAGTTCAATCTGCTTGTCAAGCTTCTCCTGCAGCGTCTTCAGAACCGAGTAGGTGCTTCGCTCCTGCTCGATAGAAAGCGTCAAAGTGTCATGTGTAAAGTGAAAGTCACAGAACTGCCGCTCATCACCCAACCGGCTGCGAACAACATCTATCATGCTGGTCAACTCGTTAGGCGAGGCTTCCTTCAAGGTGGCTTCGTAGAAGCCTAAGGGGTACGGGCCAGATATGTCCAAGTTATGTGCCTGTCTCTGCACCTCTTTAGGAATAATGATCGGTTGAAGCAGAAGCGGGGTATCCATCAGCCCCCCGATCTGTGTGGGAAGGTATTCCTTTGAGAAGTTCAGTAGAACATCTAGCAGAAGGATAATCGCATCCTCGTCTCCATCACAGTCGCGTCTTTTAGAGGAGTGCCAATACGGGTGAGCGTAGCAGACCTGCGCGTTTGTGAAACCGATTACGCGTCCGATTACGCCTACGCTTGTGTGAGGAGCTAAGCCTACTACTAAGCGGCCTATAACGTCTCCTTTAGACTCAATCTTGTAGTAAGGTTGAAGTCTGTAAAGACGTTCAAGCAGCTCATCGAGAAACTTTGAGACAAGTATGAGAAAGTTTCCTGCTTCAAACGGAACAATAATGTCTTGAACATAGAGCTCAAGAATCTGGTTCTCATCCTCAAGAGGCTTACCGTAAATGTCCTTTGAATATCCAAGTTTCTTAAGCTGTTCAACCGAGGTGTTGATCTGCTTCGGACGGAAATGTGTTAAAGGAGCATTTGTAGCGTCGAAACGTATCGTTCCATCCTTGTAGGTGAAAAGATCGTATTTCCGGCGGAGCAGCCCCTTTTCCAGCAGTTCAGTGATCCTTGTCGCATTCGAAAGGCCTTTGACACCTTTCAAAGGAGGAGTAGGACGATACCCTATTCTCTTCACCGCGTCATCCAATGCCTTAGCAATTGGGAATGATATCGAGGTGTAGAATACGCCGCTTGTCTTGCAGGATGGGCAGCTATCACCCTTTATCTCTCGCCTACAGTTCTGACAGAGTCTCTGCAGCGTGGCTTCGCCGCCGCAGTTAGAGCAGACCCGTCTGAGGGAGCGTTCACCGCAGCTGGAGCAAACCATGTTAACCATTTCAACTTCGATTGAGCCGCTCTTACTTGCCTGAATGATGTCGCGTCTTGACCCTCCGTTATTTCCTACTGGGAACAGTACGTGAACCGGGGGCTTCATCTTTCTAATCATAGCCTTCTCAGGACGACCTATTCGGAGTCCAACGGAGATAGCTGACTTGTTTCGGATAGGTATGCCGCAGTAGGATGAGAGAAGCTCCCAGATGTCCTTCCAGCCAGACACCTGCCTATCCTTCGAAGATAAGTCGAGAGTAAGTAACACTACGTACGCGTCGTCACCTTGAATGAGATATTGATCGTCTTTAACAAGATGAGGGATACCTGCCTTTTCCAGCAGAATCTTGACGGCTTTATCTGCGGATACCGTTAGAAGGCAGTCCTTCACGTCGAGTGATTTAGGCTCGATCTTCTGTCTGAGAAGAACAATATCGGAGGTGGATAGGTTGCCCCAGAAAAAGAGGTAGTGTGGGTGAAGAGGGAGATTCAGGCGTTTACCGAGCAGAACAGCCTCTTCAACAGAAGGATATGCGGACAAGGGATTGTTGAGCAGTGTCTGTAGTCGCTCGACGCCGATGCCTAAGTTTTCGGAGCAACGTTCAACGCTTCCGTACTTCTCTTTAATCGTCTTCGAGAGGTCTTGAATCCACCATTCCTCTACATATGCGGATTGGGGCAGCTTCATGTTGTTCTCCAGAAAGTCGCCGAAGCTGATCAGGATATCTCCGAGGTGAAGCACCTTCTCGATTCTCTTCGCAACACTCTTAGCGGCATCAACAGAGTCTACACGTATCACAGAACCATCACTTAGCCTAACCAAGGGAGGCTCTATGGAATCGACGAATGTGATTACAGCGCCTTTACCTGGAAGGTTCACCTTAGCCTGAGTACCGACTACGAACGGGTGATCCAGGATAATGGGTAAGATAGGGTTGACGCCTATTGCGGAGAGTCCTGTGTTGCAGGCGCGTCCGTAGCGAAGCCTGAAGCCTCCTAGACTGTTAGGTGTAGAGAGAACAGGCCGCCCGGAGATAACGTCACGGAAGTGTGACGATGACTCAGTTCCAGAGCTCTCTGAACCTTGCTTCTGACCTCCCTTCAAATTAGCTAGCCAGTCCCAACCTGTGATTTGAAGTGTTGTGACTAGGTTGAGAAGCTTCCGTGAGCGACCGATAACACCATCGTTAATGACCCTTAAGGCGCCTCCGCGAACGCGATCAGTCTCAATTCGCCTCATACCTCGGTGTACAACGACCTCAACCGGGTCAGTCTCAACTCCGTTAACCTCGATCGCCATATGTGACAGAGCGTATTGGATGTCTTCATCTGTGACTCTATACTGAAAGCTTCCAACTTCTCGCTCATAGATTCGTAGCTCCTCGACGAATCTGCCGGTCTCATCTTCACCCCACCCGTTCACACGGTAAGGATCCAGTCCCAGAGCTTTTCGCAGATGATCAGCAATAATTATTGTGAAGGCAGCCTCGGTTCCACCTGCTGATCGTATAGGTCCTGCGAAGCTGACAGCGATGTAGTTGCTGTCATCGTCATTCTTCCTTATCTCAACTGATGAAATTCCCTGTATCGGCGCCACTGTGACGCACTCAGTCACAACAGCAAGTCCAATCCGCACACCCATATTCAGGCCCTGATCTCGCTCCATGTACCCGAATTTACCGAGCGCAACCTCCTCAGCTAGTTGAAGAGCTGCATACTCAGGGCGATCCTTGCCTAGAAGTTCTCTAAGCCTATCAGCTAAGGGCAGATTGAACATCCTGTCTACACGATCAGCCAAGTCAAAAGCGATGTCCGTCTCAACTTTATTGGAAGGATCTAGGCCTTTACTTCGAGCCTCAGACGCTGTCTTGTGAAGCTCACTAAGTTCTTTAAAGAGAAGCCGATTGTACTGCCTGTAATGATCCGGGAAGACTGTGAGCTTGTATATCTGTTCCATGCCATCAGCGATATTTTGCGTCACAGCCGTATCACAACATCACATCACAAGAAAAGTCTAGTCTCTCCTTACTGCTTTCACTATCTCTTTCAGAGTACCGTCGAATCCGTCTTTCTCAAGCAGAGTGCTCACCACAATGATGTCTGCTCCTGCCTCAGCCACAGCCTTAGCCTCGCTCGCAGATCTAATGCCGCCACCTACAATCAGTATGCCATCAAACAGGCTTCGCGCAGTCCGAATTATGTTAGGTGGAACATGTGATATCACACCCGAACCTGCTTCTAGATAGACGAATCTCATTCCCATGTATTGAGCTGCTAGAACATACATGGCGACAATTCCAGGCTTGTCCTGCGGTATTCCCCTAGCTCTACCAATGAAACCGATCGTGCCTCCTGCGCCTATCACGATGTAACCCATAGGCATCGCTTCAAGGCTATACTTCTTGATCAAGAGTGCTCCTAGTGCTTGAGCTTGGATAATAAAGTAAGGCTCATCAGAGTTGAGAAGTGAACTAAAGAAAATAGCATCGGCGTTAGGTGATATTCCTGTGATATTTCCAGGGAACAATATGACTGGAAGTGATGTCACAGACTTGACTGCGCGTGTGATGTAATCTAACTCTAGCTGATCGACAGCTGTTGATCCGCCTAGCAGGATGCCTGAGACTTTGCACTGCTCAACTCGCTTCACTACATCTGCTGCTTTCTCCTTAGTTATTCCCTCGGAATCTATTAGTGCGAAGCAGATTGTGCCATGCTTCTGTATCTCTTCACGGATCTTCGCTTCGATCGCGCCAGCCATTTCGGCTAACCTCTTCGTGACATGAATTCGTCGACGAATTCGTTGTAGAGGTCTATAGCTTCCTTCTTATTAGATACGTTAGCCTTTTCCCAAGTTAAGCCACAGCTTCCGCAGACTACTTTTGATGGTTCCTCCGAATTTATCAGAACCCGTATGGAGGCCATTCCGCACTGTGGACAGCTGAAGACCTTCGGGAGCTTTCTTCTAGTTACCTTGATTACCTTTCTCCGTTTCCGACCCATTGCCTTGTCGCTAGCATTACAAAATAGGTATAATAAATCACTTATCTCCGAAGACGGTGCCATTTTCCTTAATTAGAGGAAATGAACTGAGTAGACGCCTTCTTTAATTTAAGTCTGTTGACTGATATTTTGCTTTATTTAATAATAATCAAGCAGTTAATGTTATACAGAAGTGTATAACATAGTGGTGTATGCTACAGAAGATTATTAGCAACGACGAAGTTGCTAAAAACTTGATAAAAAAAACCATGTTTACTCAATCTCAATTAGATACACTTCTTATAGATAAAATAAATAGCCATTTGAGCCTTGATCAGAAGCGAATCCTACGTGACGCAGGAGAGGTAAGTAAAGGTTCTTTTGCAAGAACATTAAAACAAGCAGAAAAAAACCTTGAAAAGTCCCTATACACGGTAATAATTTTAGAATACTTTTCAATGCTGCAGGAAAACGATATTATGAATCTGTTGCGGGTAGGAGCATTACTTAACAAGACTAAACTACAAAAAATTCCAGAAGACAAGATACAGGTAATCATTGGCAGTCTGTCTCTAACCATAGAGAGAATCAGCAAAAGTAAAAACGATGATGTAGCAATTAACAATCTGAATTCGCTTGAAGAAGTGGAGAAAGACTGATATAGTGATATGTCACGTTATATGATATCACATTGACGCCTGAAGATGTTACATTACTGGCTTTAGCCGCAATCACATTAACCATAGCAGTAATCACAACATCACGTAACCTGATCAAGACCAGGGAACTTAACAGCCGCCTTGAAGACTCTTCGGATATAGTCGAGGGAATAGTCACTGAGTTAAGGACTAGATTGAATAGTCAAGATGGTAAGTTGATGGATCAAGAGGTTAAGACCGAAATACTGGAGTTAAAGGTTGCAAGGATTCTTCAGTATCCGATAAAGTCTAGAGATGTTCTTAGTCGTCCGCAGAGGGCGTCTAAGCCGGATGTTGATGTTGTACAACAACTGGTGGAACGTGATATCACATCTTTGTCGGTGACGAGTGTTAAGGCTAATGGATTGACTGAGACTGAGCAGGAGATACTTAGGCAGATATCGGTAAGGAATCTTACTACTAAGGAGCTTCAAAGCAGCTTAGGGAAGACTAGAGAGCACACTGCTCGTCTCTTGAAGAAACTGTTTGACGCGGGTTACATAGAGCGTGATCAGAGTACGAAGCCTTACTCCTACAGATTAACTAAGAAAGATTAGAGAAGCATCTAGTCAGTTAGTTAGCTGTTCAAGTTTAGCGTTGGACTGATCCTATGCGTTCTCGTCTATAGATCCACCCTGAAGCGGTTCGTTGTCGGGTTAGGAGTCGTTTCTGTTCTAGTCTGGAGAGATAGGTGGATATCGTGCTGAGTCGGGCTGGTTTGTTATATTCGTCTTCATAGGCTTCGAGGACGTCTGCAGATGTGAATGAGCCTAGAGGGAATTTCTTCTCGATCAGTTGGTAGAGTTTGCCGAAGGAGGTATCTCCGGATATAGCTTGGGCTTGAGGCTCCTCCTGCCCCTCTTTGTCGCCTAAGAGTTCGACGATGTCCATTATTTTCAGGACTTTTTCACGGGACATAGAGCCATCTAAGGAGAAGGTGTACCTTCCGCCGTCACCGTCGTTGAACTCTATCTTGATCTTACGTTGCGCCAACTGACGAACTGTCTGTAATTCTACTAGTTCACATTAAACAGTGTTTGCAGTGAAGTTGTGAACAAACCCGTCAACATTTGCTAACTAAACGATGAGATCGACCGGTTAGGCGTCCTTGTTTTCACAAGAGTTCACAGTCCAGTAGAAGAAGACTGGTTCTGATCAAGCGTAAGAATCTCCAGTGGAAAGAAAGGGGTGTGGACAGGAAACGTTCACAGGAAAAACAGCCTAGATTCTGCTCCAATGGAAACAAAGGGGTGGGATACGGCCGTTTGACGCTTCGCTTCACAATCTGTTCACAATCTCTTCACAGAGGTTTCTATGCGTGTTCACAGTGGGGAGTCCCGTGTTGTTTCTGTTTTGGTGAATGTTTACCGTTCTGAAGTGAACTAGCCCCTAGACATAGTTTTACGCACGGCGAGTAATTTTTCTCGCCCAAAAGTATGAATGATCAGGCACGAACTTCAAAACGCTAAACGTGTACCTGTTTTGTTGTTAGGAAGGTAAACTTCAAAAGCGGTTGTATTTTTAATAGGTTAAACCTGATGGAGGGGAGTCGTTATGCAAGAGAAGGGAGAAAAGCCGTTAGCATCCAAGAGGTATGATGGGACTACTTGGATTGATATTGTAGATCCTACTAAGAAAGATATTGAGGTTTTAGGGCGTCAATATCCCTTTCACCCTCTCAACCTGGAGGATTGTCTTTCTAAGAGGCAGCAAACTAGGGTAGAGGAGCATGAGAATTATCTCTTTATTACGCTTCATTTCCCTATCTACGTTAATCAGGAGAAGTTCCTAGTTTCTAGACAGGTATCAATTTTCCTCGGGAAAGATTACTTAGTGACAGTGCATCCAAGTGAAGTTAAGTTCCTTTCAGGGATGTTCCGGGAAATTAGGGAAGATGAGTCTCACCATGATATATTGAAGCGATCTTCTGTTGATATCCTGTATCATGTATTAGATAGGTTGGTAGACGAGCTCTTCGTCCTGCTTAACAAGATTAGTATTGATATTGATGAGATTGAGGATAAGGTGTTCGACGAGAAGGTATCCGCCGTAGTTGACGTAAGTAGGATCAGACGTCAAGTCGCCGATATGAGACGAATCGTTTCACCTTTGAGAGGACTCATAGTAGACCTGAATACGAAAGCCCAGAAGTTTTCTGCAGGTGATTTCTCAAGATACTTCAATGATGTTCACGACCATATTGAGAAGGCCTGGGAGACACTAGTGGAAGCGAAGGAGACTACAGAGATCTATATGGATACAGATTATATTCTCAGCACCGAGGTAACCAACAAGATCCTTGCGCTCCTCACTATCGTCTTCACATTCAGCATCCCAGCAACAGTAGCTGGAACCATTTACGGAATGAATATTCCTTTACCTGGTGGAATCCAAACAGGACCTTGGACATTCCTTGGCCCTTACACTACATTTATAGTCCTTTTACTCATCATGATAACTCCTGTAATCTCAATGGCATGGTACTTCCGCAGGTTAGGCTGGATATGATTACCAAATATATTTTTCAGTCCCGCATATCTTCCTCATTAATAATTTTTGTAAGTAAGAAAGATTGAAGTCTACCGGGCTACCCCACCATTTCGATTGGAGTCTAATTTAGGATGTAGTAGCAGATAGTTGTTTAGAAATTTATCTTAATAGTCAATATGTTTAGATTTAGGTTTATTAATTATTATTAGCTGCTCCAAGAGCGAGCTCCATTTTTATGTACAGAGAAAGACATATCTTTTCTATGATCGATCTCCAATGGAAACGGACGGGTGGAGCTGTAGTAGTATAGTGTCCTTGTCTTGATTGACAAGTAAGGTTAGGAAAATGTCTGATAAGAAACCGGAAGAGATGTTGGACTCAATCTTTGATAGAGCACTCTCCGGAAAACATATTCTGAATGATAATCATGTTTTGAGTTCAGAGTATATTCCTGAGAAACTTCCTTTTAGAGAGAAGCAGATAGTTTCAGTCGGTCAGACTCTTGCACCTCTTTTGAAAGGAATGAAATGCTCGAATCTTCTTCTCTACGGTAAGACTGGAACCGGTAAAACAGTTGTTGCACGTTATGTCATAGATAGGTTGGCTCAGAAGGCTCATTCAAACAACATGAAGATTCGTGTAGCATACAGTAATGCTCGAGTTTCAAGAACCAGCTACCGCGTCTTAACTGATTTAGCTAACTCGGTGGATCTCTCTATCCCATTCACAGGGTTATCTATTGGAGAGGTTCTTCAACGCATAGTTAACAAGATCTCTCAAGACGGGTACTTCGTTGTTTTTGTTCTTGATGAGATTGACTACTTGGTGAAGACTCACAGCGATAATCTGCTGTACGAGTTGACAAGATCCTCTGATAGGCTTTCACCTGGTTTTCTCTGCTTGGTGGGGATTTCGAACGATCTGCAGTTCAAGGATTACTTGGATCCGCGGGTTTTAAGCAGTCTCAGTGAAGAGGAGCTGGTTTTTCCTCCTTACACAGCTGAGGAGATCAGGTCGATTCTTCTGCAGCGAGCTGAGATGGCCTTCACAGGAGGAATAACTCCTACTGCTGCTATCAATCTCTGTGCTGCGCTTGCGGGATCAGAGCATGGTGATGCTAGGCGGGCTGTTGATCTTCTCAGGATCTCCGCGGAGGTTGCTGAGCGTGAAGGTGCTGAGCAGCTTGAAGAGAAGCATGTCCGGATTGCTGTTCAGAAGATTGAGCGGGATCGTGTTAATGATGCTTTAAGTTCGCTGCCTCTTCAAGCCAAGGTTGTGCTGCTCTCTATTCTCCGTTGCGGCGATGACGACTCCTCTTGCTCCACCGGCACCGTATTCGAAAAGTATCACAATCTCTGCCAGAAAATCGGTATTGAGGTTTTGACTCAGAGACGTGTGAGCGGCTTGCTTAGTGAGCTTGATCTGCTAGGTTTAACCAGTAGTAGCGTTGTCAGCAGCGGCCGATATGGGCGAACCAAGAAGATACACAGCTCAATTCCAATACAACTCGTCCGCGAGATCTTCTCAGAGGACCCGGTTCTCACTCCAATACTTTAGATAGACTGTTAACCATCTTGTTTATTCATCAACATTTAATGCTAGCTAGCTGATGCTTCCTCATTGTTGTTATCGTCTTCATGGTGCCTGAAGTCTCTTGTGAAGACATCCATGCTTGAGAGGTCGACTATGGGTACTATTGCTGGTGTTGGAATGATGCCCATTTTTGCTTGGAACGGCGTTTGGGCTTGCCAAGCTCCTGAGTTTAGGATGAGTGTTCCGCGATAGTTCTCTGAGTCGAGGGTGTGGATATGGCCGGCGTGGAATATGTCTGGGACCTGGTCTATTACGAGGGTGTCCTCTGTTTCAGGGATGACTGATGTTCTTTCGCCGTATATTGGGGCTAGGTGTCGTGCTCGTAGTAGTGATCTCATTGCGAGGGCTGGTCTGTTGAATGTGATTCCGGGTGTTGTTGCCATTATGTCGTCGAGGCTTCTGCCGTGGTAAACCAGTATGTTTACACTGTGTAAACTTAGCCAGGACGGGTTTCCGAGGATTGTGACGTTGTCTAGATTATAGAGATCTTCCGCGTACTTCTTCGGGATCACTGGTTGAGGCAGCGCCTGCCTTACTGGGTCGTGGTTGCCGGGTATGATGAATATTTTGATGAACTTGGGTATTCGCTGCAGCTCATATGCTAGAGCTGCGTACTGCTTGCTAGTGTCATGGTACTCTAGGTCTGCTTCCTGTCCAGGGTAGACCCCGATTCCGTCGATAGAATCGCCTGCTATTACGAGGTATCTTATTTTGCTGACGACCTCATCGTTTGTGTTGTTTAGCCAAGATACGAACTGTTCGAAGGGTTCTTTCAGAAAATTCTTGCTTCCCACATGCAGATCGGAGGTGAAGACCGCATAGACTCTCTCATCAGCCCGTGTCGACTTGTGCTCCGGCACATCCGGCATATGAACTGATTTTATGATGGCTGTGTTTCTTCCACTGAACTCTACATCTAGAATTATGAGGCTGTCCAGAGGTACCTGCTTGACATCCTCTATAATCTGTTTGTCGAGTGCTAATGCTTCAAGTATACCTGTCTCATCATCGATTGTGACGATGATGTTGTTTCGTCGCAGCCTTTTGCTCATAACGAGCCCAGCTACCTTTCTTGCACCCTGCCTCTTGGTTGCCTGAATCTGAAATATCTTCTCGATACGGAAGAAGTCCGGTCTGGTGCCTGCGATATGCATCAGTTTCTTGTACCGGCTTTTGAAGAGGTTTTCAAACCCCTTCTTACCCTCTAAGAGCTGAACTGGGACATCCTCGTTTCTTCTGATGATCTCGACTCTAGCCTGCATCCCAACCCGTCCCAAGGCTCTGTCGCCGATCTTCACAACAGGGAGCAGTATCGCTAGATCCTGTGCTGTTATGCTGTGTTCAGCACTGGATCTGAGTTTGTTCTCAATTACTTCTTGGATGAGCCTTCTAACATCCATCTCCTTCTCTTCAGTTCTCTGTATCAGTTCAAAGGCCTTGGGCTCAACCTGGAAACCACTCTGCAGAATCTCCTTCACCAAAATTGAAGCGTTAGTCACCAAGAGCCTCTACCTCTACTTCCACCTGCTTATCTTCTTAACCAGCCGGGGTTGTGCAAGTTTCAATCAGCGTTGCTCCCTCGTCGAGAAGTTCTGCAGCTCGTTTTTCGCTGGATGAGTCCGTGTAGATTCTGGCCTTGGGTTCAGTTCCGGATACTCTGAACAGCAGGAAGCTACCGTCTTTGAAGATGACTTTCCATCCGTCAAGCTTCTCAACAGTTTCGTCGCGATATTTCTCCAGGATCCTCTGCTCTAAACCTAACCTGTCTACTTCGCTTACCAGAATGTTCCGCTGGTAGTAGGCGTTCTTGGGGAGCGTGTCAACGATCTGTGAGAGGCTGTTTGAGCTGGTTGATACATGTTGAATTATTTTTGACGCTATGTATACTCCGTCCTCCCAGATGCCCCAAGAAGCATCTGTGACTTTACTTGGCTCGGTAGCGAAGACACCGTTCTTCTCTCTCATCTCTAGGAAGGTTTTGCCAAGCCTTGCTCTCAACACTTTGAAGCCGAATTTCTCAGCTAGGTTTTGTACGCTCTGAGATGTGTTTATTGAGATGGTTGCGACTCCTCTTGTTGGAATTGTGAGAAGCGCAAGCATCGACAGCATTTGATCCTCCAGTATCCGGCCTTTGTCATCGATTAGCACAACTCTGTCTCCGTCTCCGTCATGCGCTACCGCGATGTCGACGCCTAGAGACCGGACCATTTTCGAGGTCTCCTGCAGACTGTACACATTAGGTTCAAGGGTGCGTCCGAGGGAGCATGAGCATGGATGACTATTGATTGTGAGAACTTCGTGACCTAGCTGCCTCAGGACTGCCGCGGTGAATGTGGAGGCTGCTCCGTTGCCGCAGTCAAGAAGAACCCTGAGTCTTCTCCCAGATTTCTGCAGAGTTGAAGCGATTCTGTCGATGTATCGCCAGCCACCGGTCTCATCAAATCTTATCTCTCCTAGCCTAGTTTTCTCTGCTCTTCTCTCCTCGTACTGGGAGATGAGATTTTCAATCTCCTTCTCCTTCTCTAGACTGATTTCAACTCCTTCATTGTCGAAAATCTTGATCCCGACGTACTCAGGCGGGTTGTGAGAAGCAGTCAGCATTACTCCTCCGCTGAAGCCTGATTCTCTTGTCAGGAAAGCTAAGGCGGGAGTTGGTACAACACCGAAAACTGTTACATTTTTGCCGTAGTAACTTAGGCCTGCGGCCATTCCGTAGCCTAGAGTTTGAGAGGCTTGTCTAGTGTCATATGCGATGCAAAGATCCCCGTCGAAACTCTGGTTCAGAGCGTAGCACAGTCGGTAAACCTCTTTGAGGGAGAGCTGCTGATTGAAAATGCCTCTGATACCTGAAGTTCCAAACTTCAAAACTCCACCCTCTGAAGAATTGGTCAAGGACAATTCGATGCTAAAAACTCTCCGCCCAAACGTGACGTAACATGCATCGTGAAGCGCCGGGGGTGAGATTTGAACTCACGTGTCCCAGAGGGACAACCGCTATCCTGCCTCTCGGTTCGCTTAACCGTAAGGGCTCGAGGCGGTCGCCTTAGACCTGGCTTGGCTACCCCGGCATCAAGTATGGTATGGGCACTCACCATCTTAACACCCTTTTTACGCTTTTAGAGTTTACGAGTAGTTTGGCTGGTGTATTGTAACGTTTTAAATCCCCATGTTGTCGTATCTGTTGGCGTAAGTAATCTGCGGGGGTTGCCAAGCCAGGTCAAAGGCGCGAGATCAAGAACTGCGATCGGACGCGATGCTCAGATCGGCTCTGTGAGAAACCTCGTCTCTTAGGGGTTCGTGGGTTCAAATCCCACCCCCCGCACTGCAAACACATTATCACGATATGATACGCGATCCAATCACAAGTTATTCGACAATTGGATCGGTGAACTGTATAGTTCTACCTTTGAAATTTATGCTTTTCAACTTCAGCAGATCATTATCATGAGTCAGTAATTTTTCTATTCCGTAGTGCATGTAACAACCTGTGATGAGCGCATCCCTGCCTCCTATCCCGTATTGAACTGCTAAATCGAGAGAGTACAAGGAAACTGTTCTATTCAGATTGAGGAAACGTGTTCGCCTGTCTTGTATTAGCGTCCTGATTTTAGTCTTGACATCTTCAGGCCGCATCCTCCTCTTATACACAAGCGCGTGATATACCTCATGAATCACTGTTGGGTTGATAGCCCACTCTTCCAACGACAAAATAGTGCGTTTCGCTTTAACATGTTCCTGAACAGATGGATCCATTGAATAAACAATTATGCTGGAGTCGATGCCGTTCAATGCCAGATGTCTTTCATCTCTCTTTCTCTGATACGTTCTGGTCTACCAGTTCTACTTGGACTCCATGACATGACCTCTTCAAGGCTATCCACCTTCTTCTTAGCCTTCTTTACAAGGAGCGCATCATCATCTTTACGGAAGACCACTACAGATCCCTTTCTAAGCCCTAACTCCTCAGCTAGATTCTTCGGTATAGTTACCCTTCTCTTTTCATCTACTACCGAATCCATCATCCCACTATACTATGTGGGATATTAAAAATCTTCGCATAACAGAATCCTACTCCAGATAGATACACCTGTCTAGACTCAGTGTAACGTGAGGTTGCTGACAAAGTAAATATCGATCAGAGGCGTTAGAATCTATTCGGTGATGCTGTATGGTGGGTGTTTCGAGTGATTTGGAGCAGATACTTGCTCCGGGTGAAGAGGTTGAGCTTTACATTAGGCAGCAGATTTATCATCCGAAGATTAACATTGATTCGGTAGTTCTGACGAATGAGCGGATTATTCTGCGGCATCCTCATGCGCTTGGTTTGAGGAAGGACTACACCGATTACAATTATCAGGATATTACTAACGTGGTGCTTGACAAAGGGGTTCTGAGGTCAACAATCCAGCTTATACTTAGATTCGGCGGAGAACCATTGCTTCTGAACGATCTTCCTAATTCTCAAGCTGAAGAAGCGTACGGGATAATCCGGGAAAACGTAGCTAGATATCGTGCACCTTTTACGGCCGAGTACACAGATCTTCCTTCTCGTAAACGGGAAAGAAGAGTAGTAGAAGATGATGTTAAAGAGGCTCATTATGACGATGTGTGTCACAAGTGTGGATCAAGAGTAGGTGCCAGACAGAGGTTCTGCAGTAACTGCGGAGAACCTCTCCAACACGTTCATCCCTGATTCAACGATTTCTGCCGCAGATAGATCAAAAAATACTATGTGTCTTAATAATTTAGCCAAGTGAAATGCTTGGGCTTGCTCAGTACCTTTACAATTAACAGAGCTGTTGTGAAGAAGATAACGGCTAATGCGGCGAATGCGAGTTGAATTATCGGTTCGGATTGGAAGATAGGGTTCTCGGGATGAAATATTCTTCCAGCATTAATCAGTAATCCTCCAGCTGTCAAGGCCAAGATGACTGCGAGAACACGATTTAGAACGAGGTTTCTACGCAATCTTGAAACATAATAGATGCTGCCTGCTAGCACCGCGATTACAATGGTCATCCAGAGCCTCGGTTCAGCCCAGATTATTCCGCCCCATGTTATGTAGGCTACGAAGAAGCCTAGGATTGTTGAGACGAACCAGAAGCCAGTAGCGGTCTCCTCGAAGGCAAGAAGATACACGTCTCTGGAGTCGCTTGCTCTCACTAGCTGGGTTACACCGAGGGCTCCAGTTAATCCGAAGAGCATCAAACTGACCCATATCATTGCGCCGTGGACATAGACAGCTTTGACTGCATCGCCTAGTATTCGCTCAGATGGAGACAACAGGGTAACAACAGCTGCTGCAGCAAGCAGTACAGTTATGCCTATGATGCTCGGTTTAGAGTCGCTAATCCTCAACTTATAGTGGCTGCTGGGAGTAAGTTCCTTAAATCTTTAGGCTCTAGTAGTGTTTGGTAGCCTAAAACATTAGCCTCATTGTCATAATTTTATTCACAATTATCGTATTCTCTTCATATTAATATTGTTAGAATTCTCTATACAGAGAATTTTTAGCAAA
>JACPRH010000032.1 GCA_016190055.1 Nitrososphaerota archaeon
GGGGAATGACACCCGACGCGCCTGACTTTGAAGACCAGTTGTTTCGCCGCCTAAACATTCCTTACATCCGGTTACTGGAGAACATCTTCAAAACCGGCGTCAAAACCATCGTTGCGCCCAGCCTGACGCATGGAAATCTTCAGAGATCTGACAAATACGTAAAAACCCACCTACGCTACGCCAACTACATGGTCTACAAGGGCGACCCGTGGCTGAACTTCTACAAGCGAAGCGGCGTACGCGTCAAAATATACGGTGATCGCGAGCTCTTCAACCAAGTTGCCTCAGCTCACGGCTACCCCGAGGCCATCAAGTGGTGCGATGAGCTTGAACGCGAAACCTCGAAGAATAAGGATCATTTACTGCTTTGGGGTCTAGCCTGCTCCGGGACGCCCGAGACAGAGCGGCTGGTCAACCTAGGCATTGAGTTCTTCCAAAGAACAGGTCGACGCCCGACGCAGGAGGATCTGGTGAAGATTTACTTCGGTGAGCCAATTGATGCTATCGACATCTTTCTGAGGCCGGGGGAGCTGCGTGACAGTGACTGCCAGCCGCCGCTTATAGGCGGACGATCTGAAATGTACTTTCCGGTGGCACCTTTGACACAGCTGAAGAGCGACTTCTTCAAGAACGTATTGTATGACTATTTATTCTGCCGAATCCGATCCTTCAGCCGGAAGGAGTATTGTGACACCGATACTGCTCCTGAGGTAATTGAGAAGGTGAAGCACCACTTCGAGGCGCGTCGTGACTCCATTATCGGGGTAGGAGAACGAATCGGCAGGTTCTGGCTGCCGAAGGAGGCGAGCTGAGACGCTTCCATACAACTACATAGTCCTGTCCATTCTATCTGCGGTTGTAGCGGCGACGCTTGCGTTCTACATATCCATTAAAAGCGTAAGGCGGGATCTAGGCTTGCGTTTTTCCTTATGGACCATTAGCATTGTAATGATTTCTCTGGGTGATGCGTTAAGGAAGAGCTCTGAAGATTACGATTTCACGCTCTTCTGGACGAAGTTCACTGTTCTAGGCGCAATAGTCTTCCTCCCGACGTTTGCAGAGTTCTGCCTAACCTTTCCACCCAAAAAGGAGCCGTTTAGGACTAGGTTTCTGTACTTCTCTATTGCAGTCTGCGTAGCATTAGCTGTGCTACTGCCTACCAATATTCTCGTTCAAGGTCTTGCTCCGTCCCCGTTAGGCTGGGTTACTAACTTCGGCCCGGGGTTAATTGTGTTCGGCCCCGTTTTCGCTATAATCAGCATAGTGTCCTTCGCTCAACTTGTGAAGAAGACTCATCGAAGAGCCAATTATTATCGAACTCACGTGATTGCGCTGGGGGTATTGATCGCGGTTGGACTTATGACTACGTTGGTCCCGCCGATACAGGAGCGGCTGACTGATCCTCCAATGCTCAGCATCCTTTCACTGTCAGCCACTGCGCTGCTAGGCAGCCTTGTCCTCCGTCAAAAGTTCTTGGTGATACCTATTGCTGAAACCAACTCCGAAACCGCACGCCGCTACAATCTTGAGAAGAGCGGAAGCTACGTCATAATTGAAGATACACCGAACCGCTCTATCGAGTTCTTGACAGATTCTGTTATGCACGGCTCACCTGGCCTCTGCATCACCAAGATACCGCCTGAACAGGTCAGAGATGAGTTCAGCCTATCAAAGACACCTATATTCTGGCTCAGTGAACTGGATCTCCCTAACACTCTCCACCCCACAGATATCGAAACCTTATCATTCTACGCCAAATCATTCTACGATAATGCTAGGGAAGGAGTTCTTCTTCTCCAAGGTCTAGAGTATCTAGTCGAGAAGAATGACCTAGCAACTGTGTTGAAGCTCATAAAGCAGCTGAAAGGGTTCGCTACCAAGCGTAACGGGATGCTAATAGTATCTATACTGAAAGACTCATTAGATCAAGACACGATGACCCAGCTTAAAGATGGGTTAACGCAGCTGTAAAGAAATCTTTGGCACTGTCCTAATTTAGATGGTTTAATTTCCAGTAGTAAAACTCATGCCATGTCCACACGTGTGTCGAGCAATCTTCCATCATCGCAGGCGTTACGCCTCGCTTAATTTGTGAAATGAAGTTCCAGTAAAACTGTAAAAC
>JACPRH010000034.1 GCA_016190055.1 Nitrososphaerota archaeon
AACAGCCACCGTAACAACAACCTCAGCCACAACAATCACCTCAGCAACCACCCAGACAATCACCACCGCATCAGCAACAACAGTAACCTCAACCCTAGCACCCAAAACAACAACAATCACCTCAAACGCACCCGCACAAACCGTGACTCAATCAGTCACTCAGACCACGGGATTACCTTCAGAAGTCACATATGCAGCAGTCGCAGTAGCAATCATCGCAATACTCGGCGCAGCAGTACTAGTCATGCGAAAGAAGTAGTAACAATAACAACGGACGATCCTAAAAGATCGTCCTCTCCCCTATTTTATTGGGGCATTACGCTTGCTCCTCAAACGCAGCAATGCCTAGCGGTGGGGTTGTGGCGGCCCGAGACAGGCTGGTCAGTATTTTCCCCACAGGTGCAGGAGCCACATGCCTGCACCCAACACAATTCTCATTACACCCATTTTTTTTCTTTGGTTACATAGTTGGTTTGCATGAGCCTTTGCGTGATGTCATACCGGTGGAGATGTTTTCAGGCTGCTGCCGGAGGCGGCAGAGCGGCTTCAGAAGTATTGGTGACGGAATGAGTATCTAAGCTGGTGCTTCATGTCTTTCACCTATCCTTATCTTGTTGTTTTGCTTTGATTATTTCCTAAAATTCTTCTTTTCCTTTATTTATTTCTGTTAAACTAGGTTTATATTAATTCATAAATTTTCCCCGAAGTATATATCGTAACAACTCGATTAGTAGAAAGACTTATATCGATTATAAGCAACGCAGTATCGAAAATTATGCGGTATCTAAAATCGTATAAAGCTACCATACTGACAGTACTAGCCATTCTCGCATTCAGCACATTCCTACCTGCACTCGCATACGCAGCACCACTAGCGAACAACGAGAAGGACTGGCAGTATGTTAACGGTAACTCATGGGGACAGAACTACAGCCCCGAAACACAGATCAACAAGAACAACGTAGGCAACGTTGAGGTCAAATGGGTCTTCCCATTCGGCAGCAAAGACCTAGCGCCAGCAGCCGTAAGGGCTCTAGGCGTCCAAGAAGGTGTCAACACCCCGCCAGTTGTCCGCAACGGCGTGGTCTACGTCACCAGCAACTACCTCAAGACATACGCTATTGACGCAAAGACCGGCGCGCAGCTATGGTCACATGACTATACCTTCGATGTGGCCGCCGTCAACAAAAGCCTGCCTTGGGCTTGGGGTGGTCTGCTCAGCTCACACCTCCACGGTATCAGGTACTGGGAGGGCGGAGACGCCATCATGTACGAAGGAATGGCCTGCGACATCGTCGCCATAAAAGCGAAGACAGGTGAAGAGAGCTTCCGCATCAATGATCTCTGCAAGGACATCCCTGGAAGCATCTACAAGTACTTCGCCAGCCCGAACGCTCAGGCCAGCCTCGGAACCTATGATAAGGGCAGGCAGTTCATCATTGTCTTACCCGGTCAAATGCACAGCACTATCTACTACGGTGACTCTCGTCACGTCACAATGGGTATCAGCATGGACACCAAACAGGTGATATGGAAGGTCTTCAGCTACCCACCTCAAGACGTACCCACCAAGGATTGGGCACTACAGGAGTGTGATATTGGATACTTCCAAACCTTCCCATGCAGTGACGTAGCAGCTAAGAACCTAGCGCAGCTTGAATGGGACTGGGCTCAGCCCGGTGAAAAACCAGACCCCTACAGTGGTGTAACAGCTAACTGGGGTCAGATGATAGTTGATGAGGACACAGGTATACTATACACACAAACAGGTAACCAGGGACCATACACAAACACATCAACCTCACCCGGCCCAAGACTCTACGGAAGCACCATCATGGCAATTGACATGAATGCCGGTAAACGCATTTGGTGGCTACAGCCATTCCCACACGATCCATATGACTATGACTGCAACTGGGGTGGAATATTAGCTGAAACCAAGTCAATCGGCAAAGTCTACATGAAGGGCTGCAAAGAAGGCAGACTCTACGTGATGGACGCAGCTACAGGTAAGCCAATCTACATGAAAGATGTGCTCCAAGAGCAGATTACACTCGGCCAAATATCCCCACTTGCTGGAAAGGAGCCTAAGGAAGGCGGAGTCAAGTTCCACCTCACAGATCCATACAGCGATGATATGAGAGGCTGGAAGTTCGTCACAGACGGCAGAATATGTACCGCTCCATGTATGCTCTATCCAAGCTTCTTCAACGGCATCTTCGCAACAGACATGACCTATGACCCTACAACCGACACGCTCTACCATTACGCCAACGCCTTCATGACATCAATCACTAAGGAGCTTCCAGTTGTCCCAGGTAACAACGTAGTTATCACCAAGGACTTCTTACCAACAAACGCCACAATCATAGCTAGAGATGCATCCACAGGAGCCATAAAGTGGAACTGGTTCTACAAGGTTAGCGCTCAACGCGCTGCAATGGTAGTAACAAGCGACCTACTCTTCTCAGGCTTCACAGACGGAACAATGAGATTCCTCGACAAGACCAACGGCAAAGAACTCAACACAATTACCCTAGGAGCACCCATCGCAATCGCTCCAACAACAGGCCAAGACGCTGACGGAAAACAGAAGATCTTCGTGATCGCAGGCATAACAACCATTCCACAGGCATTCGGTCAAGCCTACGGCGCATCCGGATCAGTCCAGCCTGGTGTCCTAGTCGCACTCGGACTATCTGACAAAGCCGCCAGCGCATCAACATCCACCGTCACAACAACCTCCGTTTCTGCATCAACAACAACCCTCACCACAGCAACTACCGTCACAGAAACCACAGGATTACCTGCAGAAATCACATACGCGTTAGCAGCAGTAGCTGTAATCGCAATCATCGGCGCAGCAGTACTAGTAATGCGAAAGAAGTAGCAAGTTAGAATCGTAGACGATCCTCACAAGGATCGTCTCCTCCCATTTTTGTTAGAAACCGGCTATACTCAACTAATCAATTATCTACTTGATTGCGCCTGCTTTTCAGAAGTCAAAGAATCTAGCGAATATACTGGAGTGACCTGAGGCAAACTACTGCCCTTAACAGGTTAGCTGAACCAGTACCCATTAATATGGGGATGTTAAGAATAGTAATGTTAAACTTAATAACAGGTCGGCTGAGGGGAAAAGAATTATGGATCTTAACGTAACTGAAGAAACTTCGAATACATTGGGGCTGGAGATTGGGAAGGAGGACTTTTCAATCCCTGATATACTTCACCAAGAGCTGCTTAAAGATCCAAAGGTCGTGTTCGCAGGAATTCATCAGATTCATCCGATTCTGAAGAAATACGCCCTCAGAATCGAGTCTAAAAACACCGCTAAACCAGCTGCACTTCTAGTGACCGCCGGCGAAAAAGCGGCTAAAACTGCAGCATCTATATTGAAAGAGGCGCAGCGCGCCGTCGGCGAAACAATGGAAACCAAGGCCCGCAGCGGCGGCAAGAAGGAGAGCAAGAAGAAGTGAAGTTCTGCCCAAAGTGCGGCACCCGTTTACGAGTCAAACAGGTAAAGAATGACGATAACGTACTACTGACGCTTCAATGCGATAAATGCGGCTTTAACACACCTGTGGAGGCTCCGCTTACGAAGTCTGAGGCTGAACCTGCTGAAGACCAGATTAAAGTGTTAGGCGACGAGGTGGATGTAAAACCGCTGCCAACCACCCAAGTTGAATGCCCCAAGTGCAGAAACAAAGAAGCCTTCTGGTGGATGCTTCAAACCAGAGGCGGAGACGAACCCACCACCCAGTTCTACCGCTGCACCAAGTGCTCACACACCTGGCGAGAATACTCCTAGAAACACCCCGGAATCTCAGCGATACCTACTCCACACCACTCTACTGACAGAAATAATCCACATCAAAAAACGAAATAAACACTAATTTCTGTCACGTTTTCCACAAAGCAAACATCTATTTTTCTTCTATAACGAGAATGCCGAAAGAACTATAATCAGCGAAGGCCTGCTGACCTGCGGGCGAACACACACCAATGAGCTGGAAACGCCTCATCGCCTTCCAAGTAACCGCCTTCATCCTAATGCAGTCCCTGCCCCCAATCTTCGACACATCAGCCGTCGGACTATTCATCGGCCTAGGATTCTACAAAGCCGCAGCAATAGCCGCAGGACTCCAACTGCTCAAAGACGGCCTATTCCTAGCACAAATCTACAACGTCGGCAACGACATGGTATCCACCCTCTACAGCGGAGAAGCCGTGAAAAACATCCCCTTCATCAACGACTGGCTACGAGTAGACCCACTCAGCCAAACCCTCACCCTCCAAGAATACCAACGACTAATGGGCCTCTTCATACTAATCGTCATACTATACAGCATAATACTCCAAGCAATAGTAGTACGACTCAGAATCAGACGAAGAATCGAACACCTACTAATGTAACAACACCAAGAAAACAAACTCTTTTCCCCTTCAAAAGCGATATTTAGCTTAGCTTATTTTTCTAAGATAGAGTTTGAATTCATCTCTATGATTGCGTAAGTTTTTCCAGAAGCTCCAATAGATGTTTCCTGCACCGTTCGAATCTCTCGTCCGGTATTCTTCCAAAAGGTCCGTGTAAACTGTCCCGGTAACTCTCTGACTCTATACTTTGCTTTATCAACGCGATTCTCTTCTCAACAAGGTCGCCCTTGCACTTCTTTGAGACTAAACTTGCAACTAAACTCCACTCAAGATCTTCGCCTGCGAGCATGAAGAGATCCCTTATGTCCTGCTTTCTCCCAGATACGAACTTCATCGCAAACAGCAGTTCAGGATCAGCTATCTTCATCTCAATCCTAGCTGGAGTAGCTCGTCCCACCATAACACGATTCTTTGAGTACTTCTCGAAAAGCATCTTCTCAAAGACTAATCCGGTGCGCCTATCCGAGACAGAGTTAACAAGCAAATCAAACGAAACCTTCTCTTTCTCCCGCAGATACCGCACATAATTGCCGTAAAGTGTATCACCCGATTCGGTCTTGACAAAACCGTTATTCTTCAACTCGGCTTCAATCTCTGCGAGATTGTCAAGCACCACCAAATCACAGTCTATAGAGAACCTCGGTGGAACATACGCGTTCACCGCGTAACCTCCTATCAGCACCACACTCTACTTCGGAATCTTCTCTAGCATCTCAAGAACAATCTTTTCTCGATCCTGCATCATCATACAGCCTTAGCCGCCTCATCTAACACACGTTTGTCTATGATAACCTTGGTTCTGACCTTGAACTTTGCACGCAAATACGCTAACGGATACTCAAAGGCATCAATGTGCTTCTCACAGTACTTAACAACTTCATCCAAGGGTACAACAGGCAAACCGTCATGCTTCTCATATACCAATCTCTCCTGAGGCTTCAAAATCACGAATTCGCCCAAGGCTGGCTTAGCCTCATTAACGAAA
The DNA here is from genome assembly GCA_016190055.1 of Nitrososphaerota archaeon. Taxonomy (GTDB): domain Archaea; phylum Thermoproteota; class Nitrososphaeria; order Nitrososphaerales; family JACPRH01; genus JACPRH01. The sequence continues at coordinate 5,423 of JACPRH010000034.1, forward strand.
ACCTTGATCCTGTGCTTCCGGAAATACTCAACCCATTCATCTAACTCGCTGTTCAAGACCTTCACATAGTACGGTGAATGCTCCCAGCTCCTCTGCAAATAGCTGTAATCTGTCCAAACCTCAACCCCACTAGCCTCAGTGTACGCAAATCTCCTACCCGCCTCTTCCAACAACCTTGGAACCTTGAACTCAACCATAGACCTGAAAATATCATTCGAATTGACGCAAACGTAACTGCCCTTCTCGACCCTTCTAATCCAACCTGCCTTCTCCAACATATGCAAGGTCTTCTTCACCATACTTCCTGAAATGAACCAAGACAAGTAATCCGAGGGGAAGCTACTGCTGGAAAAGCGATTATACAATATCGCGTAAGCCTCCTGCGCATAGCTCGGAACCGGCTCAGTCATAGTTACCTATTAGGTAACCAATGCATATAAAGATAACGACTAACACTTAACGACTGTAACCGTGTGCTCTCCACAGATGCGCTTCATCACCCACCCTAACCTAAACTGAAGATTCACGAGGAAGACTCAAGAAAAGGTTAATCAACCTCTTCTTCACTCTACTACAAGATCGACTTGGTAGAGATAATCAGTAAACCGTTAAGCCAAATAGCAATTCATCAAATAATAAGGTACCAGACGCCCGAGTCTCTCGCTAGAACCGTAGTTGTCCAGTCAAGCACTGGACAACCCCTATCACTAAGCTGGATAGACGGGATAGTCTACAGAGTCCTCCCGCCACCATTCTTCATATCCGAGCTCTTATCTAAAGAGTATCTCGAAGGAAGACTGCACCTCTCGGTCCTGTACGCGGAGATGCCTACCTTCAAAACCACGATACACGCAGCCGAAGAAAACATCGCAATCCCAGTACTCAACGAATCCGACCACACCGAAGCCAAAGCCCTCATCACCTGGCTGAAGAAGCAAAAAACCAAGTAACCACCCGATTAACCAACCAGTTGAATCCTCTGGTCAACCGGATCCCGCTGTAGGAGAATGATTTATCTACACCCCGCAGTAAGGCTCCTTTCAGTGGTGGTTTAGGTTGGTCTTTTTAGCCAAGACTTCTTCCCCGAATGAATGGAAAACCGTTGTAAACGCTATCTCAACACTGGTGGAGGAGGCTAGTTTCGAAGCTGCTGCGGAGGGCTTATCCTTCCGAGCAATGGATCCTTCACACGTCGCCCTAGTAGATCTCGACTGGCCCAACTCAGCCTTCGACAAATACGACTGCGACAAACAGTTCAAATTCACAGTCAGAGTCGAAGACCTATCTAAACTCATCCGTCGAGCCGACTCAGGAGACAGCATAGAAATCTCCTCAGCTGAAAACGACACCCTCCTCGTCAAAATGGCCAACGGCTACGCGAGAGAATTCCAAATCCACCTCATCGAAAGCACCTACGGCGCAACCCCCCTACCCAAGCTAAGCTTCAACTCGAAAATCGTCATGACCGAGCAAACATTCGAAAAAATGCTCAGCGACATCTCAGTAGTATCAGATCACATCACAATAGACGCATCCGCAGAAAGAATCCTCTTCTCAGGCAAAAGCGACGCCGGAACAGGCTCAGCAACCCTCACAAAAGGAAGCCAAGACCTACTCGAACTCAAAGTAAAAGAAGACAGCAAATCAATCTACAGCATCGACTATCTGCTAAACATCACCCGCGCCGCTGGAAAAGCCGCAGACATCCTAACCTTCGAATACTCAAGCAAAATGCCCCTCCGACTAACCTTCAACCTCAGCGAAAAAGGCGGCAAAATCCAATTCTACCTAGCCCCACGCATCGAAGAGAAATAGACTATCAGTAAGCCCATAAAGCTGTCAGGCAGAACACAACACCGATCGTAACAATCTGCTCCTTAGGCAGACTTAACCAACTGAGCCTTTTTACCCTGTCTTGTGCGGTCACAGTCTAGCCGCTTTACTTTTTACATTAATTAATTCAGTAATTTTAGAAAATAACCATCTTTTGGGCTGTAGCGAAACTAAGCTAAGCTGGTTGTCTAGAGTGATTGATGATTTATTTCATTTGAAGATCTTAATGAAGAAACAAACATTCAGTCAGGTCGTCTTACGGAGAAGTTTAGGTGAACAATTGATTTGATGTGTCAAGTGGACGGCTGCAATAAAAAGGGCACAATGGTAAACGGCATCATGCTCACCGATAAGACTTACGGATCAATTACTCTCGACATATTCATATGCGAGGAGCATAATGACGACCCGAGATTCTTGGCGACGGAGTGGATATCCAGCATACGATCCTTCTCCGAAATGATTACTGGCGATATAGATGTTGAACGAGAGCCGCGAGTGAAAGAACGAAGAAAGCCCCGTATCGCGTCTTCTTCAAGAAGCCGCTCCCTCAACAGCCAACGTAACGTTTCCTCATCTTCAAACACGAAACGCCACAGACTCAAACGTAACCTGCAGCTCCCTTAACCAATCACTTTACAGACGTCAGATCATCATCTGGTCTCACTAGATTTTTATCGGAGAGCCACGCCGGTGTAACGGCTATGTTTTGATTCCCCTGAAGCTAGGCGTTGAAGATCTGGCCAAGTACCCGTTTCTAGAGGAAGCCGGAGAGTACTTTCGGCAACGGGGCTTCAGCCTGAACGATATCTCTCAGCCTGACTTCGACATAGTGATTGAGCGAGCTAAAAGCAGGGTTCTGGACGCAATTTATCATCGTGAAACGTCGAGCCGTCTAAGCGATCCTGAGGTTGAACTCCTCTCATTCCCTGTGGCGCTAATGATGGTGAAGTCCACCGGGCTCGACCATCTGGTCTCACGTTTCTCTCACACCGAATCTGTCCGTGTTGAAAAACTTCTGGAAGATGAGCGTGAAGAACTGGTGGTTCAGATATTCCGACACATCCTGAAGATTAACCTGGTTGCAGTCACCGCTGAGGCGGAAGGAGGAGAAAGCGGCCTTCACGCCTTCGACTATAAGATTCCGTTAATGGATTATCTGAAGCGAGCCACCCATTTCCACCAGTTGGAGTGGAAGCTGGTGAACCGCGTCGTCTCACAAGGCTACGTCTACCTCCGAACACATGATATGATTAGGCTGATCCGGCAGGAAATCGACGGAATGATCCGGGCTCGGCTGAACGCTCTACCCGTTCCCCGGCTGCCTGAGAACCTTGAGGCAACAGTGAAGGATTTAGCCGCTAGATCTCCTCCTCCGCCGAAGATTGTCAGCGTCATCGCGCCGGACAAGTACCCCCCCTGTGTCACAACAGCTCAAGCGATGCTGGAGAAAGGAGAGAACCTTCCACACTACGCCCGCTTCCTCTTAACAACCTACCTAGTGGCAGCCGGCAGAACAGTCGACGACATCATCCAGATGTACGGCCGCTCACCGGACTTCAACGAGCGGATCACCAGATACCAAGTAGAACACATAGCAGGCCTCAGAGGCGGCCGCGTCAAGTACCGACCACCCTCCTGTCGAACACTAGTAACCCACAGCTTCTGCTTCAAAGTACCGGAGTGCGGCGACATCCTGAACCCGGTGCAGTTCGGAATCAAACGGTTCAGCAAAAACCCAACTACAACCACGACTGCTGAGAAGGAAAAGGGGAAGGAGAAGGGAAAGGCGAGGACGAAGAAGCAATGAGTGAGAAAAACACGTCAACAGTGAAGCAGATCTTCAAGGAGTACTACTTCAAACACATCGAGCAGATAGAGCCTCCTACACGTATGGCTGAGCGGGAGTTCGGCTACATGACCTTTGACCACGCAATGATCAGGCACCTTGCCATCAAATCTTCGGGTGAGCTGCGAAGCCTCATCTTGAAAGAGGCTCCTAACTCAGTCTACTACTCCACCTCCTTCTACAACGATCCCTCACTTCAGATGCATGAGAAGGGCTGGAAGGGAGGTGAACTCGTCTTCGACATAGACGCAGACACTCTCGCATCACCCTGCAGACAGGAGCATGACAAATGGGTCTGCCGCGACTGCGGCTACCAGGAGCTCGGCGTCAAACCTGAGAAGTGCCCCAAATGCAAGGGAAGACGGCTGCATGAGATAAATATAGCCTGCGGAGTCTGTCTCGACGCAGCCAAAAAAGAGGCCCTACACCTGATGGACATCTTGACCGAGGACTTTGGGTTATCGCGAAGCGAAATCGAGGTGTTCTTCTCAGGCAGCATGGGCTACCACATCTCAGTCACCAGCTCCATCTTCGAAGCAGCTGATCAAGTGGCTCGCAGCGAAATCGTGGACTATGTCTCCGGGCAATCGCTTCTAATAGAGAGCCTTGGTATCGCCAAGAAACTTTCTCATGAGGAGCTCACCCAGAAACTCCCATCCGCCTCAGACAAGGGATGGAGAGGCCGAGTAGCCCGCCACTTCCAACACAAATTCGAAGCCGAAGCCGGAGGCTCACAGGACGTCCGCGGAAAGATGGCGGAACTCTACCTTTCAATGCGCTACGCAAAGTTCCAGCTAGCCGTTCAGGACGCAGTGAAGGAGAGCGGCTCCACCGTAGATCCCTCAGTAACAACCGACATCCACCGAATCTTCCGGATGCCCAACACGCTGCACGGGAAGACCGGTCTTTTGAAGAAACGATGCGGCAGTCTGGAAGGATTCGACCCACTTGTAGAGGCTGTTGCCCTCGGCCGCGAGCCGCTGAATATCAAGGTAGACCAAGCTCCGAAGTTTACGCTGGGCGGAGAATGGTTCGGACCATTTAAATCCGAGACGGTTGAACTGCCTAGGATGGCTGCAGTGTATCTGCTGGGCCTCGGCATGGCAAAACTGGAGGTAGGTTAACACGAATTCAATCTTGGATAAAATGCACAGCTACCTCGAAGCTGAAATCAGGTCAGACCAGATACAGAATATACCTAAGACGATTTACCAAGACGTTGCAAGCCACCTCAAAGATACTAGGAACCTAGCTGAAGAGAACAGCAGAAACCTGACCAGCAACCTCATGAGACAAGAACGACTCCTACTAGTCAACCTAACCGTGCGACTCCTAGAAGTGCGGCTGAGAAAAGTATCCGCCCACCTAGACGCCGAGTCCAACGGCATCTACCTGACACCTGAAGAAAAATACCTAGTCGAACCGTCAACAATCGCGGAGAAACGTCTAGACAAAATCAGCAGAGCAGTAATGAACGGTCAAACCGCCGTTCTAGCAAACATCTCAGACATAATGTCGTCACGATACATAGTCGTCCGCTTCCTCCAACCCGCAGCCGCAGCAATCGGAGTAGACCTAGCAAAATACGGGCCATTCAAAAAAGAGGATGTCGCAGTCCTACCGCTAGACAACGCCAAACCCCTCCTAAAACAAGGAATCGTACAAAGCATCGACCTAGACATCTGACCGTAACAGCGAAAACCATTCATTCACTCGAAAGCGAGTTTCAACGCATCCTCAACACTTTCAGCGGCTAGTATAGTCTTTCCAGCGATAGTTTTACCGGCAAGCATCCCTGAAACACCGCCTGACGACTTTAACGCGACAACCTTCCTATCAGCCTTCAACGCCAACCCGATCTCCGAAAGCGTACCCGCACCACCACACACAGAAATCACCGCGTCAGCCGACCTCACATTCAAGACGTTCCGAGCATCACCCATATCTGTGATGATTGCTACATCGACATAGCGGTTAGCCTGCTCCTTGCTCTTCGGGAGAATCCCGACTACAAGGCCCCCTTCAGCTTTGGCGCCACGGCAAGAAGCCTCCATTACACCAGTTCTCCCTCCGCTGATCAACACCGCGCCTCGACGCGCAATCCCGCGCCCAATCTCCTCAGCCATCTCCTCAACGACGCCGGTAACATCATCCGCGCTTCCTATAACGGCAATCTGCTTCAATACTGACCAGCCACTCCTTTCAAGCAGCCACTAATATCCTGAACGGCAACTAAACTATACAACGAACCGTCAACGAACGTTAATGTAGATGCGCCGCATAATGTTGATATACTGAGAGTTCAGAGTCGGATAGAGCGAGTAGCACGGAGAGACAGAAAATGAAGATGCCAAAGCAGCGCAGGACGTATTGCAGCAAGTGCAAGAAGCACACTATCCACACCATCTCCCTCTATAAGAAGGGAAAGGTTCGAAAGGCAGCTATCGGCGAAAGACGCCACGCTGAGGATCGGAAAGGATACGGTGGCAAAAAGTTCCCTGAACTAAAAAGAACCGCTAAAACAACTAAGAAACAGACCCTGAAGCTAAAGTGCAAGGACTGCGGACGTCAAATGATGAAGCCCGGTATCCGACTGCGAAAGCTAGAAATCGCACAGTAAGAATAAACAGAGAAAGAAAGGATGATGATTTAGTTTTGAAGAAAGAGCGAATTGCCATTCCCAAACCGCGAAGCAGCTTCCTAGTAGTCAAATGCCCTAAATGCGAAAACGAGCAGGTTGTCTACTCAATGTCGAACAGCGCCGTCAACTGCAAAATCTGCGAAACCCAAATTGCAGAAAACAGCGGCGGAAAAGTAAACATCCAAGGCATAATCCTTAGAAGACTCGACTAACCGGAAAGAAACTACGTCGGTCGGGTCTACACACAAATGAAGCCAATTATGCGTAAATGCCGCGTCTGCGGCGACTATACTCTTGAGATGAAGTGCCCTAAATGCAGCGGCGAAACCACCACCGTTCACCCCCCTAAATTCTCACCAGACGACAAATACGCACGGTACCGTGTACAGGAACGCTACCAGCAAACCCAAGAATCCAAAGAATAGACTGCCTGCAGTAAGTAAATAATCAAAAAGAAGGAAAGAACGAGAAAAGGGAAGGAGTGGTTTCTCACACGGAAGAAGCCACCACCTGCTTCAGACAGGAATTTACCTATCTGCTAACTAGCTAGTTGAAGTCTACTTTACTATTTGGTAGACTATGACTCCTGCGAAGAGTCCGTCTTGGGGTTGAGCTAGGCTTGATGACATGAATGCTAGTCTAAGTGGTCCTTGTCCGTCCGCCGAGTACTTCATGTCGTAGAAGTAGGTGGATTGGAAGCCGTTTTGGTATTGAGTTGCGTTTGTGAATTGTAGCTGGTTGCCCTGTGGCTCAACGTAGCTTGCGAAGGTGAAGGGCATCATTTTGCCTAGGAAGGTGTTGTCCCAGAAGTAGGGTTTAGGTGTGAACTCGTCGTTCTCCAGATACTTGGTTGTGTCGAAGCCGCCTATCTTCATGAACCACTGCTTCTTGCTTTCATCTCCAGCGTTGCCGAGCAGATAGATTCTCTGGGTGCTGCCCTGCAAGGTGAATGATTGGCCGACCACGAATATGACTACGTAATCCGCCTTCAAATCGTGCAGTATCTTCATCCCGGTCTTCTCGTCAGAGATGAACATTTGCCCTATCTGAGCGATTCTTGTAGTGTTGATAGTAGCGTTATCCGCCAGACTGGTTCTGTTACCCATCACTGTAATCCAGTAACCATAGTCCCACCACGCAGCCATGACTGTGGGTTTACCGTCAGGCTGATACGGCGGCGTGCTGTGGTTAATCCACGATAAGGTCTCAAGCCAGTCCGGTATAGTTGCTCGATAGTTTGTGGAGGCATCAGCTATGCTTACCGGAGCATCAGCGGTTTGAAGCCAGTTCGTCTGCAACGGGAATGCGACTGGTAAAGAGATGATCACTATGATGAAAATTGAGTAGACGAGCTTCATCGCAGTCCGGGTCTCACCTATCTTGAACTTCTTCTTAGTCACTGACGATGTTGTGGACGGGCGGAGCATCGTTGAAGTAAGCTCATGCAACCCAATTCCAGCCAGTATCGCGAAGGCGACTGATGAGTAGACCATCAGCCTAGCGAAGGAACCTGAAACGTAGAGCGCACCTATAGCCAGCACCAGCGTAAATCCTGCGTAGATGGTTCTCTTACGCATCATCATCAGGGCTCCGAAGCCTGCTAGGAAGGTTAACGCTAAGTACGATGAGAGATACTCTGCTCCAGTCGGTGTCTGATGCTCTGCAACTGACTGGACGAGCGGGTTATTCGATCTGAAGAACGGATCGAGGACTGTCTGATATCTGCCACCGAGGCTGGGTATCGACCCGAGGCTTGCATACACCGCTAAGCCCAGTACTGCTAGGAAGATGACTTTTAGAAGCGTACGGGAATAATCCTTCGGGTCAACTAGACTCTTAACACTGTAGGCTGCGGTTGAGAACAGCAGGCCGCCGAGCAGCGCTATACCGGCCAGCCCTGAGATAATTTCGGGACCGGGACGCGGAAATGCCGCGCTGAAGATAAGGTTGGTGGCTGTGAACAGGCTTCCAAGGTAGACTGTTCTTTTCAAATCAACCTTCAAGAAGGGCGCTAGGACGAAGAGTCCTCCGAAGACCGCGTTAAAGTACATCGAGCCTCCCCATGCAGTATTAGCGAGTCCCAGCATGAGACCTGCTGATCCAGCGCGGATAACTTGGCTCAACCGAGACGCTCTCTCATCGTAAATCGTCAAGAAGAGATAGCTGCCTGCAACCGCTAGGAACAGCGCCAGTGGCTCAGATTTGAACCAGCCTAAAGCGCCTCTCTGAATAATCGGAGGTGAAAATGCGATGACTAAGCCTGCCAGTAACCCTGCTGACGCGCTGCTGATTTTTCTTACAAGCAGGTATGTGACAAGCGTCGTTAAAGCTCCTATAAACACTGGGAAGAGAACCAAGTAATCGTACAGCGTTATGCTGATTCCCAAGATGTTCCGAGCGATAAGATACGTTATTGCCCCGGTGAAGTGTAACCCTTCCTGAGAAGTGCGCGCGACGTCGCGGCCCTCTGGATACCACGTACCATAGTCTTTCCATGAGAAGTAGTCAGCGAAGCCGGCGATGCCCTTCTGATCAAAGTGATCCACAAGGAAGTTGGTCGCACGGTAGTCAAAGTAGGGGTCGAACTCGTGAAGATAGAAACCGTACTTTGCAGGATAAATCCTCATCATTATGGCTGCTGAGAATATGGCAATGAGTGCCAACGCGATGATGATTGTGCTTCTTCGCACTGTCGGTCTTTGCAACGCCTTTCTCCATTGTGACATACTGATGATCGATCCCATTGTTGTTACACCGTCTACGATGTGGTGAGAATGCTCTGTTTAAAAGCTTCTGCCGTCCCGCCTATCTGAACGAAGACAACACATTATTCGCATATTGCTTGAGACGTGCCTTATACTGATCTTCACCGATGTTCCAAAGAGCCACGTAATATTCGCAGCCAGCATCCAGATACTCCTCAATACTGTCTCGACGGGCTTCGAAGGTGCTGAACTTGTTGTCGCAGAAGGCGAAAACCATCTCCTCACTGCTTCTCCCAACCGCCTTCAAGTTGCTGAGCAGCCTCTCACGCGCCTCCCGGTATTCCTCCGCCGAGACGAAAACCGGTATCCACCCGTCACCATATTCTGCGGCCATCTTCAACATCCGGTTCCCAACGCTTCCGAACCAGATTGGCGGATGAGGCTTCTGAACAGGCTTCGGCTCCAGCACAGCCCCTTTAGCTAAGTAGAATCTACCTTTGAAATCCACCTGCGGTTCACTCCACAGCCTGAGAATAAGATTAAGCCCTTCACGGGTCTTATCCACACGCGCCGCATTATTCGCCCAGCTGCTGTAACCTTCGAACTCAGCTCGATTCCAACCTGCACCAGCCCCCAGAATCACCCTTCCACCTGACAGCACATCAACAGAAGCCACCATCTTCGCCAGAATAGCAGGAGGCCTGAAAGGAATCGGGGTGACCAGCGTCCCCAACCTGATCCTAGAAGTGACCGCAGCTAAATGTGAAAGTAGAATCCATGCGTCAAAATACATCTGGCTTGAAGGCGTCACATAGTGATCCCAAACCCAAATAGAATCAAACCCCATCTCCTCCGCAGTCAGCGCTGCATCAACAAGCAGATCCCGCCTACAGTTCTCTCCTCTCGCGGGAAGAGCCAAACCAAACTTCATCTTGCCAAGAAGAAAACACGTCTAAGCGATATCTACCTTACGGTAACCAAGCACATCTACAGGCAAATAGGTAGCGCCAATAAGCAAATGCGGTTAAAACCCTTATCAAGTGTGCGGTCGAAAGGCTAACCGTAAGCAGGCAGAAAGCAAGCAAGCAAGCAGGGATAGAGAAAGATAGGAGAGAAGGGTTGTTTGGTGAAGAAGGAGGGTAAGAAGCTGGATCTCGAGTTCATTCCCGTTTTTATCGAGAGGAAAGAGGATCGCTTCGATTTTCCGCGCGTCATCATCGACGCTGTGAAGAGCTCGGGTGATGAGCTACGGGACAACGATGTCTTGGCTGTCTCCAGCAAATTCATCTCTATGGCTAAAGGAATGCTGATCGATCTCAACAAGGTCGAGGTAAGCGAGAAGGCTGAGCGGCTCGCTGAGAAACTGAGAATGGATCAGAGGATTGCGGAGCTAGTCATCAGAGAAGCCGACGCTATTCTAGGAGGCGTACCCGGCTTCGCATTAGCTTTGAAGAATGGTGTAATCGCTCCAAACGCCGGTATAGACAAATCTAACGCACCTGCAGGATACGCTATACTCTACTCTAAAGATCCGTTCGGGGACGCTGAAGTTCTGCGGAAAAAGATTCTTCAGGAGCTAGGTAAACGAGTAGGTATAGTGGTGACTGACAGCAGACTAATGCCTCTGAGAATGGGGACAACAGGAATCGCGATCGCTGTAGCCGGCTTCGAGCCGTTGAAAGATGAGCGTGGACATAAAGACCTGTTCGGAAACATTCTACGAGTAACGAGGCGAGCGTTAGCGGATCAGATTGCGGCAGGTGTCCAGCTGCTGATGGGGGAAGCAGATGAAAGCTGCCCAGTCGTCATTGTACGAGCAGCGAACGGCGCACCTTGGAGCTTAACGGATAAACCTATGAGCGCTGCGGACATGACTGTTCCACCAGATCAGTGCATCTATATGCGCGGTCTCCCTGAACGAAACTTCAACTTCTAAACAGCCATCAGATCCTTAGCCGGTTGCTCTGCTAGGCTGCTTTGCTGTTTATCTTTAACGAGAACTCGTAAGGCGAGAGTTGATGCCCGCACTTTCCGCATTTTCCATGCGTAATCTTCAATACGTCACGTGCGCTACGCATATCGTAACCTGAATACAGAGCCGTACCACAGTCTGAACACATAATTTTAAAGACCAACCCCACTCAGAAACTACACTTACAGTCTCGGATGAAATACGTTTTGGTGTATAAATCTACACAAATAATGCAAATACCGTAGCTTCAACATTATTAACCTATAACTGAGAGGCCCTTATGCAACTATGGGCTACTCCTACTCTGCTGGTGTTGCCGCTGATCCGTATACGCTGGTGATTTGTGAAAAACCGGATGCGGCGCAACGCATAGCTGACGCTCTGAAGGAGGATGATTTGAAGCAGAGCATCTACGGCAGAGTAAAGACCTTCACACTCACATACCGAGGAAGACGCTACGTAATCTGCTCCGCTCTAGGCCACCTCTACAGCATCGGTGACCCCTCTCAGAAACGCCACATCTACCCTGTGTTTGACGTAGAGTGGTTCCCAACCTACAAGATAGATAAGAAGAGAAGCTACACCGCCCAGCGGATAGAAACAATCCACCGCCTAGCAGCTGGAGCGGACTCCTTCATCAACGCCTGCGACTTCGACCTAGAAGGAGAAACAATCGGATACAACATTTTGAAGTACGCCTGCGGTGAGAAGCAGGGCAACGCTCTCAGAGCCAAATTCTCCACCCTCACCGAGGAGGAGCTAAGAGAAGCATTCCAGACCGCTTCACGCGGCTTAGGTGAAGGATTAGCTCAAGCAGGCCGAACAAGACACGCTGTGGACTTCATCTTCGGCATAAACCTGTCAAGAGCACTATCAGAGTCTTACTACGCCTCCAACAAGCGTTACCGCGTCGTCACAATAGGTCGCGTGCAGGGACCAACACTTTCCTACGCGGTGCAGCGGGAAATCGAGATACGAACCTTCGTCCCAACACCCTTCTGGACACTCACCGCAGAGCTAGACAAGAACGGCACCGTCCTAACCCCGGAGTACGAGAGGAGACGCGTCGAACAACTAGCAGAGGTTAAGCAGATAACCGAAGCCTGCCGAGGAAAGACCGGCACAGTCAGCAAGATAACCCGATCACGCTTCCAGCAGCCCCCACCCACCCCATTTGATATCGGAGATCTGCAGAAGGAGGCCTACCGCATCTTCGGCTACTCCCCAAGCCAAACCCTCAAAATCGCTGAGCGACTCTACCTAGACGCGCTCATCTCTTATCCCCGCACCTCAAGCCAGAAGCTCCCACCCTCAATCAACTACCTGAAAATCCTCTCCGGGCTGCAGCGAAACCGAGAGTACAGCAGAGAAGCCGAAGAGATATCAAGAGGCATGCTTCAACCGCATGAAGGCGCTAAAACAGATCCGGCGCACCCAGCTATCTACCCCACCGGCGAGCTTCCCAGAAGAGCCCTAACTTCGACTGAGAAGCAGCTCTACGACCTAGTTGTCAGACGATTCCTATCTGTCTTCGGAGAATACGCGCTGCGAGAAGGAGTATCCGCAACAATCGACATCGCAGGCTACCTCTTCAAAATCTATGGACGCCTCACCTTGAGAGAAGGCTGGCTGAAGTATTACCGCCGATACACGGGAACCGAGGACAGAGCAATCCCAGATGTCGCTGAAGGAGAGGATCTCCCAGTCCTCCGCGTGATACCTAAGGAGAAGTTTGATCAGCCGCCGCCCAGATACAACCAGAGCAGCCTGCTTGAGAAGATGGAGACCGAGGAGATCGGGACAAAAGCGACGCGAGCAGACATCATCAAGACGCTTTACGACCGAGGCTACCTAGCCGAACGCAGCATCGTAGCCACAGATCTAGCCTTCTCAGTCGTCGAGCTAATGGAGAAGCACAGCCCCCGCATCATCTCAACAGACATGACTCGGAGAATAGAGGAGCATCTCAGGCGAATAGAGCAAGGCGAAATCGACGAGGAGCAGGTTATCCAAGAGGCAGTGGATCAACTCTATGAGTCGCTAACAACAATCAAAGACGCTGAAGAAGAAATAGGTGAAGCGATGACTGAAGCCATAACAAAAACAGTCCGAGAAATGAACACCCTCGGTCCCTGCCCGACGTGCAAAACCGGAACCCTACGCGTCATACGCTCAAAGAAAACCCATAAACGATTCGTCGGCTGCAGCAACTACCAGCAGCAGAGATGCAACGCCTCAGCACCACTACCCCAGAAAGGCACCTTAACCATACCTGGGAAAAGCTGCTCCACCTGCGGCTGGCCCATCGTATACGTCCGGTTCGGACGATACCCCTGGCGACTATGCATCAACATGAACTGCCCAACAAAAGAAAAAGAGAAAAAAGAAAAGAAGAAGGAGAAGAAGAAGGAGAATGAAACCCCGCGCAAAATGCCCACTATGCGGAAGAGAAGCAGCAACAGTAGAAGCAACAACAACCACAGCAGAAGCAGCCGATAGCAACAGCAGCACCAGATTCTGCCGCTACCATCAGCAGGCATACGAGAACCTTGAGGCCGGCTTCGAAAAATGGCGCCACGCCTACGGCGAGACCAACTGGAAAGACTACCTGCGGCTAATAGTCGAGCTATCTGAAACCGGAGCATGGGTCAAAGAATGCTGCGAATACCTACTCCAAGAGAAAGAAATCTAATGTATGCTCAATTCAGTGCTTCACCCATTTCCAATAATGTCTAATCGACTAACAATGCATTACTTGCAGACCTAAACAGCCTTCCTCGCAATTCCGCTATCCGCCGAGAGAAAATCACTGGGGGATAATCTTGCAAACCCAACCAATGCTTTCAACAAGCATTGCAAACCCAGAGCTTCAATCCAAGCAGATCCTGTAGAACTGGGATTATATTCCTGTGCTGCTTTCATTGCTTTATAACCTCCCCCCCTAGGCCGAGGCAAGCCAGCGTAATAGTCTACTTTGTGAAGGGACGCAAAGCAAGCCAAGCAGACACTACCTGTCTAACAAAAGTGGCTATGTCTCGAAATTTACCATAATCTACTTATTATAGTGGTCAGGATGCAGACCGTTGGAGTCGGAGAGCGATTAAGGATGGGTTTGAAGAAGAAGACCAGCGAACTCGCCCATCGAGTTGAGAACCACAGCGTAGTTTCAAATACGCTTAGAAGCTTCTCCCGCACCTCAATCTTAGATACTCTGAGGGACAGAGTGCTTGAAATCGTCTATCTCATCGCAATTCTGCTCTTCTCTTCAGGTCTCATCAACGGTATGATCGAGGGCTCCTCACCCTACGCGTCAAACTTCCTCATCTACCCGCAAAGCGGCATACAGACTCTACCTGAGACCTTCATCTACCTATTCACGATGCTGATTGGAAGCGTAGGCATGTACCTGCTCTACTTAGGTGGACGACAGGGCTTGCGCCGCCGCATCGCCAACTTCTACCTGATCTTCGGCTTCTCAGCAGTCATCATTGCGTTATCGTTCGCGCTATTCGTCTTCGACCTTAAGATGTAGAATCGCACCTTCAAGCGAAGCATCACGGCTCTTCAGCACCGAAACCTCAAGCTGCCCAGAAGCATCACGGCTCAACCGCAGAATCAAATCACTTCTCTTTCTCAACAGTCTTCCACCCGCATATGTCCTGAACCAAGCGTCCTTGTCCTCACCCTTCTTCCCAGCCCGCATCATACTGGTTAGAAGCAGACGTCCACCGCTTCTCGACGCGGCCATTGTCAGCAGCGCCAAATACAGCCCTAGACCCTGATTCACCTTAGACGAGTCCATTCCATCCCGCCTAAGATTATACAGGGATGTCACCGAGTCGAAGACAACGGTATCAATCTGAACCCCGCTTAAAGAGTTGACACCCGCAACCACATCATCAATATCATTATCGCGCGGCCTGAAAATACGTAGACTCTCTGCGTAAGGAAGCTCCGCGTGATCCTCAACGAACACAGTGAAGGCTGTGTCAAAATCAAGGTAGATTATCACCCCGGCAGCCCCGTCTCCGCGGCGCCAACTCAGCATCTTGGAGATGAACTCGGTCTTAACCTTCTGATCGTCACAGAACAGCGCAGTAACTTTAGAGTCTGAAAGCAGACCCTTGACACCGACTAAATCGAGAGCCAACGAGCGAGCACCACCACACGATTCTCGGCGCATGGGAAAAGATTTACGCATCATCATTTAGTACTTATCTTGTGAAGAGATCTGTCCGAGACGACGAGCCTCCACAAGTAGCAGTCGCTACACTCGACGCGCGAGCATACTACGCACTCACCTCGCTTATGAAAACGATGAACCTCCCCTTCTCAAGCATCACACCAGGTGAGCCGCGAGACATCGGTGTAAAACTCGTACTCACCACGCAGAGAGAGAAGAGAAGCATCCGTGACAGCGAAGAAGAGAATGTGCTCTGCATAGAAGATCTAACCGGAGGCGCCGCAGTAGTGAAGGAGAAAATATTCTCCATCCTGTACCGCGGCGGAGACGACATCCTAGTAATCGGAATAGACCCGGGAGAAAAAACCGGCATCGCAGCCTACTACCGCGACAAAGAAATGGTCAAAGAAATCGCCAGATCCTACAGAGAAACCCTGACCAAAGTCGAAACCATCATCCGAGACTCCAAAGCCGAGCGGAAAATCATCCGAATAGGAGACGGAAACCCAAAGGTAGCTCGAGAAATAGCCTACCGCCTCCTTCAAAAGTTCAACAGCAGAATCGAAGTAGAAATAGTGGACGAACGAGGCACCTCCACAATCACAAAACTCCTCCCAACAGGAGAAACACGAGACCTAAGATCCGCAAGAATGATCTCGCTGAGACGCGGCCGCCCCTACCACATAGCCTAACAACTAACTAAGCAAGCGACCAATAAGCAAGCTAATGCGCTGTTAATTCCTCAACTAGCAGGTTAATGTTGATTCGATACGGTTAAAGAACATTCCACCTACTTCTCTCTGGGTGAACCGGGGTTAAGGGTTGTTTCAGAAGAGCTTCACTTGGACACCGAAGGTGAAGGTGACGTAGTTGACATTACTCCTGATTTAAGCGGGCTTCTTGACGCAACTGGTCTAAAAAGCGGGCTTCTCACCGTATTTGTATCAGGCTCCACCGCTGCGGTAACGACAATAGAGTTTGAGCCAGGGCTCAAGGAAGATCTGAAGAAGGCGTTGAACCGCCTGGTCCCAGACGATATTCCCTACGCGCATGACAAGACTTGGAGCGACGGAAACGGGCACAGCCACATAAGAGCCTCTCTCATCGGCCCCAGTCTAACAATCCCGTTCAAAGACCGACATCTCACCCTAGGAACCTGGCAGCAAGTAGTCCTCGTAGAAATGGACATACGTAGCAGATCACGTCAACTCATCATCCAAATCATAGGCGAATAACAGCTAAGCTAAGCTAAGCGAGATAACCGGCTGGTGAACGCGAACAGCTAACGCTTATTCTACTGCTAGATGATATAGCGTTCCTTAACGACTTCTTGGCAGACGCGGAGCAGCTCATCAGGCCGCAACGTCTGGATCTCGGTGATAATCCCGTTTATGAAGAACTTGGGGGTTAAATCGAAGTATAAGTTACGGACGGTGACGTTCTCAGGAGCGTTTTCCCAAACCTCCCGAGTATCCTTCTCCTCAAGCAGCACATGCGAAAAGAAGCTTCTAAGATTGACCTTGCTGAGCCCAGCTAAAACGTAGACCGGCGCTCCATGATAGGCTGCTGCAAGCACAATCGAGTAGGTCCCCGCCTTGTTAACCACCGAGCCGTCGGCGAAGAGGCTGTCAGCCCCTAGAAGCACCATATCCGCGCCTGCGGCGAAGTAAGCTGAAGCCGCATCGGTCACCAGCGAAACCGGTATCCCGTGATCAGCCAGCTCCTTAGCGGTAGTCCTCCCTTCGAATAGCGGTCTAGACTCAGTTGTGATAACCTCAAACCTGCGTCCATCATCATACGCCTGCTTCAAAGCGTCCAGAACCGTCGAGCTGTAGCTGTGAATCAGGATCTTCCCGTTCTCAGGAACATTCGCAGAAATAATCTGAGACGCCTTCTCCGCAATCACTCTTCTCTCCGCCTCCGAAGCCGCTATGACATGGTCAGCCTCGCCTCGGACAAACATCTTCAGCTCCCCGACGCTCCGGGTAGTCTCAGCCTTCTTCACCGTCTTAGCGAGAAGCTCCCCAACCAAATTATTGAGCGGAGCCATACTGGGCCGAAGCCCCATCAACCGCTCCGCAAGCATTTTGAAGCGAGCCAGGAACAAATCAAAATCTCCGGACTCATCTTCCGCCTCAACAGCTTTGACCAAAGTTTGAACTGCTTCAACGGCGAGGAAGGACGCTCCGTGAGCCCGGTCAGACTCGATATCCCTAATTTGCCCCAAGATCACTGGGTTCGGAATTATTTTTTCCAGAGGTGTCGGCAAAACCTTCTGCAGCGTTTCGTTGAGCGCCGGCACAGTATGATACTTCACCAGCTCTTCAGGTTCAATCCACTTGTGCTCCGTGTGCTCCCAGTCAGTCTTCAGATCAACGCTTCTAACATTGAAGAGGCGAGGGTGGACAACCCAGAAAACATCATTCTCAGCGTCCGGGATACCGATAGGTTCACCAGCTCTCACAAGCTCAACCTGATCCGAAGGTAAATCAACCTCCTCTTTAATCTCAGTCAAAGCCCTGACCAACGGCTCCTCTTTCTTCTCCAGGTACCCGCTGATGCCAGCCCACCGCCCCTGATGGGTGCCAACCTTCTCGCTACGCTTCAGAATCAATATTTTCCCGTCATGCTGAAGAAACGAAGTTACAACCTGCTTAGGCTCCAACTACCGATAAACATCCTGAGAGTCTGAGGTTAAGTGGATTGACCGTGACGCATATAGTCGGGCATACGGGCTTCCGGTACAGCATCTGCCCTCGGAAGATACGGCTTTATGTCGACAATCGGAGAACCTACCTCCGCATCCAAACCTTTCACCTGAATCAGGCATCTCTCCACCGAGACAAGCTCAGTTACACATAAGCCTATAGGATTAGGTCGATTCGGGCTTCGAGAAGTGAATACACCTATTTCAGGAGCACCCGGGTGCATCTTAGGCGTAACCCTGAGAACTGAGCGCTGCTCCTTGCTGTCTCTGCGATGGAACCAGTAGAGAACAATTATGTGCGAATAGGTTTGAATCCGGTAAAGCCCCTCGCAGAACTCATCGAACACACGTATCGTCGAGACCCCGTTCTCAATAGACTCAACCTCACCGATGAAAAACACCTCTCCACGCCTCTCAGCCAAACACTTCCCCCGATTCTCCATAATGCAATACTTCTTTTTTAAAGCCTCGTTATACCTACTGCTAACAGCTACCAGTAACCTCTAAATCAGCTCATTTTCTTAATGATCATTGACTGATCAGTTAATGGTGCAGACAGGTAGACCCGTGTTCTGGGATGCCGATACACAGTACGACTTCATCTACCCTGACGGAAAACTCTACATAAAGGGTGCTGAGAAACTCATACCTAACTTTGAGCGGTTAACCCGGTATGCTCGGAAGAACAGGGTTCAGGTGCTCGGCTCAGTTGACTACCACTCTCTGGACAATAAAGAAATTTCTGATCACCCAGATTTCAAAGCAACCTTTCCTCCTCACTGTTTGAAGGGGACATCAGGTCAAGCTAAAATCGACGCTACTAAGCCTAGGAACCCTCTATACATCAACCCTGTCGAGCGCGGAGAATACCTGGAGGATAAAGTGCGATCCCATAATGGAGAAATATACTTCCGAAAGGATGCGCTTGACATCTTCTCAAACCCAAACGTAGACAGAGTGCTTGACATCGTGAAGCCTTCACAAATAATTCTATACGGCGTTGCACTCGACATCTGCGACGCCTACGCTATAGAGGGGCTGCTTCAGCGAGAATACACAGTATATCTGGTCACGGACGCTGTAAAACCTATAAGCGAAGAGAAGGGTGAAGCGCTTATGAACCGATGGAAGGAGAGAGGCGTCAAGATGATCCGAACCGTAGATATAGTCGAAGGCGGCTTCTTAACCAATCTACCTACTACCACTACTGCTTCTGGTTGAGTAAGCTGAGGGTTTGAACGGCATGGCTACTAGTTCTCCGCAAAGATATCCTGAGCCGACGGTCGGTGCGTTAATCATCAACGACTCGGGAGACATTCTTCTAGTCCAATCCTACAAGTGGAATAACTTCTGGTCGGTTCCAGGCGGGCACATAGAGCTCGGTGAGCGGGCTGAGGATGCTGTTAAGCGTGAGGTGAAAGAGGAGGTTGGACTTGACGTTGAGCCGATTAAGATGCTTATGGTTCAGCAGGCTGTTTACCCAAAGAACTTCTTGACGCTAAAACACTTTATTTTCATGGACTTTCTCTGCAGCACAAAGTCAAGCGAGGTGAAGCTTGACAATCGGGAGATTCAAAAAAGCAAATGGATCACACCTGAAGCGGCTCTGCAGGAGAAACTCGAAGAGTTCACTAGAAACCTCGTAAAGAAATACCTCTCCGAGAAGAAAGTTTGAGCGAGACTGGACACCCCGCCTTGCCCACCCGACTAGCGCATCTAAAACCGCATCAAACCCTCCTGTTGAAAGGCCCAGCTGAACTCACAGCGCAGAAAGACGGCTTAAGCGCACTCGGAAAACCGTTAACCACGCGAAAGCCAATACATGTCAGGCGCGGAAAAGTGATGCCCTTCGAAACCGATAGAGCATCAGATGCGAAGATTGTTCTCAGGAAAGACGCGGACTTCTGGATTGATACGGGGCGAGTTGGGGTCAAGATTTGGCGAAGCGTAGTTGACGAGCTGTTCGCTCCTGATTCCGCTGTTAAGCGGGTGGTTATTGTAGGGGCTACAGACTCCGGCAAATCCACGTTGTCAACATATCTGTTGAACATAGCCTTGTCGAAGGGTTTGTCAGTCGGGGTTGTCGACGAGGATGTTGGGCAAGGCGATCTTGCTCCCCCGGGCTGCGTTGGAGGCGCAGTTCTGCGAAGCCCTGTTTTCGATCTGCGCGATGTCGAGGCTGAGATGCTGGGCTTCGTAGGCGCTATTTCGCCTGTGGGAGTCGAAGGTGTTGTTAGGCTGGAGGTCAGCTTGGTTGCGCAGAGACTGGAGGCGTCGGGAAGCAGCTTTACAGTCATCAACACCGACGGCTACATCGAGTCTGAAGGGATTGTATTCAAGGCTAAGATGATCCACGATCTGCACCCTGATGTGGTGGTTTGCTTCGAGGATCAGGATGGAGGTCGAACCATCTTCAACGAGCTGAGCGAGACATGCGGCTGCCGCATGGTGCTGGCTAAATATCCGTCGTATTCGGTGAAGACCCGCTCAGAACGTGCGGTGCGGAGGATGAGTCAGTACCAACGGTTTCTAAAGGGTGAGCGTATCTTCCGCATTCCTCTTCAAGAGAGTAGGATTAGGTTTCTAGGACAATACTATCCTAGTAACGGGGCTGAGACGGGTAGCGGCGGCAAACTTGTGAAGATTGGTTCGGGGGGTCGTAGCCTAGTTATTGAGCGGGGTTTGATCGGTGACGTCGCGGTTGTCGAGCAGCTTGCTGATGCTGAGCGGATGGTTCTGCCCGCATCATCTCTTAACGGGATGCTTCTAGGTTTAGGCTCAGCGGACAGGGTTTCGAGGTTTGGACACTGCGTCAAAGTGCACTCCGACTTCTCAATCGACGTGGTAACTGATAGTGTGGCTGGTGTCGACACGGTTTTTCTTAGCCTCATTCGGCTTCGAGAAGGGCTGCGTCGAGAAGACATTCTACCTCTAGTTAGATCCGCAGAATAGCTAACTTTGGTGCAATGCAGATATACCTTGCAGGGTAATGTATGTTTATGGTACAGAGTTCTTCCTCCTTCCTAGATAGAAGCGAGAGCATTTCAGTATCCGGCCGTAATTTTAAGCTGCGGCTGATGGGCTTAGCTAACGGCTGCTTCCTCTTAGTCTCTGAGGGGAGTGAAGAGCGGTTCGGTTCGCTGACGCTTTCGATGAAGATAGGTGAGAGAGTGGAGCACACTTCAATGACGCCGGATATGCGGGCAGGGGTTTTCGCAAGTGTGTTAGCGGATTTGGCTGCCAGCCTCAGTCCGGGAATCACTATTGTGTCGCTTTACCTGAGAGAAGAGATACGTCCGGAGATCGCTAGCGACTTGTTGAAGCGGATCAGAGATTTTATGAATGCGGCCCGAGCGACGAGTTAAAATTAACTCAGGTTTTGATTGATCGTTTTTAACTAACAACTCTTTACATACATAACTGTTGGAAATTACTCACATGAGCGGAGAGTGTAGGCCGCGTTACCGATGCATACAGTGCGAGCTCTACTTTGAAGAGCCGCGCCTCTGGGAAATGCATCAGAAAATTCAGCATAAACGTAGACGCTGATTAACTAGACCCGCCTTTCCAGATCTTCTTCTCTTCTCTTCTCTTGCTTGTTGCTCACTCAATTACATACTTATGCGGTTCCACCACTCCGCGACTCCGTCATCCCCGAGTATCTTGGCTGTAGCCTTCTGAACCGCTTCTCTATGATCCTTCACAGTGTAGACTCTCAGGATATCCATGTAACCTGATATCGCGCCCATCAGCGGCAGCTCTTCGATGCCGACCTTCTGGTGATGGGGATGCCCACCGGTTTTTGAAATGAGTGTCAAGGTCTGTAAGGCTTGGCGAGAGGATGTTAACGGAACTGATGGCGTGGTAGGCACGTCCACGTAGACGTTGTCTGGGTCAACACCAGCCTTCTCAGCGATCTCGCTCCCTATCTGTTCACGTATCTTCTTCTGGCCGAAGATCTTCTCTATGAGGGTGTCTCGCCGCTGAACAGTTTTCTCGAAGACGCACTTGATCAGCCGGCGGTCACGGTAGTTCTGAGCTATCTGCTTAGCCTTCTCAAGATCGCTTCGCCCCCCCGTCTGGAGATCAGCTAGGAGCGCGAGGGTGGTCTCGTCAGTCAAGCTGAGGTACCCTGAGAGGTCATCTACGCGGGTGAGGTTCAAAGCGTTATCAGCTAGACTGATCGCTCGCACAAGCATGATTTCGGCTGCGCGGACGGTGCGGTGGAAGTAAACCGCCCTGAACATCTCATATCTAGCTATGATTAAGGCCTCTAACGCGTAGAGCGCGGCTTGATCCAGCGCCAACCTGTTATCGATGATTTCGAAGGAGTTGATGATGCGGTGGATGTCAACCTTCCCGTACTCGACCCCGGTGAAATAGGAGTCGCGGAGCAGGTAATCCATTATGTCGACGCTTAACCCTCCCCCGATCAACTCGTTCATGAAGAGTGGGCGATCCTGAGAGAGACCGATGGCTAATTCAGATATCGTGTTCGCCTGATACCCATGTTTCTGAAGAATATCCCTGATCTCGGTCTCACGTATAACGCGTCTAGTCATATCTTCGTGGCTGAGCTTCTGCCGCTCAGCGAGAACCTCTTCGAAAAGGTGTGAGAAGGGGCCGTGGCCGACGTCGTGCAGTAGAGCCGCAATTCTCACCTCCTTAGCCTGCTTCTGCTTCACCTCTGTTTTCTCAGAGAGCCTTGTAGCCGCTAGGCTTGCGAGGTATGTGGCGCCTATGAGATGGTCGAAACGGGTATGCTGGGCTCCTGGGTAAGTGATGTAGGCTCCTGAGAGCTGACGTATCCGGCGCAGCCTCTGAAAGATAGGGTGATCAATAATCTCCTTCTCATCCTCATCCAGATAGATGTAGCCGTGCACAGGATCCCTGAACTCAGCCACCGATTTAGAATCCACAAATCTCCCTCCTACCCACCCACCATATTAAGGAGTTGCCGTCAAACCCGGTTTAAAGCAACGTTATAACGTCAAGAAAGGGCTTTAATACTAGATATTCCATATCCCACTGCTGATTCGAGTTGCGTCACTCTTCCTTGAGCAACCGCTATGACGAAATCAAGGATGAAATGAGCTACTACCTGCTGCTGCAGGCCTACGCCTTCCTAAAGACCTCCGGGAACCGCGACATCGCCGCAGCAAGGCGATACCTATCACAGAAGGCTTCTGAAACCACCATCTGGGAGGCGAAAATCTTCCCCGGCGACCTATACTCAGAGGCCCTGGGTCACTCAGTCGCCAAACACATGGGCGACGCCTTCAACAGCAAATACGATCTCCAAATAGGACACGACTACTTCCGAGTCATCCTTGAAGACTGCGGCTACATAGGCTGCATCCTGAAACACGCCGCACAGTTCGATCTCGAAGAATCGGAGTGCAGAACAATCTTCTGCGGCGCCTGCCTAGCCAGCTACAGACTCTCCGCCAAGAAGCTCGGATTAAAGTTCCACAGCTCCCTCAGCCACCTCGGCTGCCAAATGACCTTCAGCAACCCTAAGGCACCTCAGTAGCCTTTTCCTTTCTTTTCTTCACTCTCTGCATTCGAGAGATACATGCAGCTTCTTTATTATTCCAGCACTGCTTCACCCGGTGGGCGAGAAGAGGATGGTCAACAGCCGTCCGGGTCTCATTATCGTTCTAGAAGGTATTGATCAATCCGGTAAGCAAACGCAGAGCCGGATACTCTTCGAGCAGATAGAGAAGCAGGGTCTCCCTGCAGCCTACATCTCATTCCCGGACTACACGACCGTTATAGGCAAAGAGATCGAGGCGTTTCTCGCCGGCAAGAGGAGCTACAACCTCCAAGCTAGGCACATGCTTCTCTCGCTGAACCGCTGGGAACACAAAGACAATCTAGACCGATGGTTGAACGAGGGTCGAGTGATTGTAGTTAACCGGTACAGCGGCTCCAACTACGCTTATGGTGTCGCGCAGGGTTTGAGCCTCGACTGGCTGATGAACCTTGAGAAGGGGCTGCCTGAACCTGGCTTAACTGTCCTGCTTGACGTTCCAATCGCTGCCTCACTTGAACGAAAGATCGCTGAGCGTGACGTGCACGAGCAGGATCAAGATCTTCTCAGACGTGTGCGTGAAGAATACCTGAAGCTGGCTGCCAAATGGGGCTGGCGGATAATCAACGGAGCCCGCGGCGCAGACCAAGTTCAGAGAGATGTTTGGCAGGCCGTTGAGGAACAGCTTCAGCTAAGAAGCAGTCACGGTAAGCGGGTTTGATCGGAGGGCGGCTGGGAGGCTTCATCTGTCTTGGTTACCGATTTCATTGAGCATCCTAATGTGAAGCCCAGCTCTCTGCAGCGTCGAGATTACCAGGTGGATCTCGCATCGCTCTGCAGCAGTCAAAACACTCTCCTAGTGGTTCCTACCGGTCTCGGTAAGACAGCTATTGCTCTTCTAGTGGTCGCGGAGCTTCTCCGGAACCATCCTGAGAAGAAGTGTCTGATGCTCGCACCCACAAGACCTCTCTGCCACCAGCATTACAGCTTCTTCCAAAAGCATCTAACCGTCAGCGAAGAGAAGATTCAGGTGATTACCGGAACTGATCTCCTCGACCTCCGACGCGAGAAGTGGGGCGGCCAGATAATCTGCGCAACCCCACAAATCACCGTCAGAGACATTGCGAGAGGCTTAGTGAACCTCGGGGATCTTTCCCTCATAATCTTCGATGAGGCTCACAGAGCGGTGGGTGACTACGCCTACTGCTCCATCGGGAAGAACTTCGCTAAGATTGCTTCAGGTGGCAGAATGATGGGGATGACCGCTTCGCTCCCGGATGATGAGCGGAGGGTGAAGGAGATTCTGCTGAACCTGGATCTTGCGAAGGTGGAGTTTCGGGATGAAGCTAGCCCGGATGTGAAGCCGTATGTGCAGAAGACCAATGTCGAGGTTACCGAGGTGTCTCTTCCACCTATCATCCAGAATATACGTAATGCGCTGCGAGGCGCTGTCTCGGTCCGGGTAAGAAGACTTAGGGATGCAGGTCTAGTTACTCTTTCCAGCTATGGAAGCGTCGGGATGAAGAAGCTTCTCGACATCCGAGCCGAGGTTGAGCGTCGAGGAGATCAGCAAGCACGGTCTGACCTCACCGCCGCCATCAGATTGAACCACGCTATCACCCTGCTAGAGACGCAGAGCGTCAGATCCTTCACCAAATTCTTCGACCGGCTTGCTGAACGATATCAGGGCGTCGGGTTCCGCCGGTTAATGGAGGATCAGCAGATCAGGGCGGCATACGAGTCAGCGCGGGGTGCGCTGCTCCTCGGTGTTGAGCATCCGAAGATTGATGAGCTGAAGAAGATATTGAAGTCTCTAGGCGCATCTGAGAAGGCGATTGTCTTTGCTAGTTACAGAGACTCTGTGGAAGACATCTACGAGAGCCTGTGCACTGACGGGCTGCGCGCCCGATACCTGATTGGGAAGAGCGGGCGCGGGCAGAGTCAGGATCAACAGGTGCAGACGATTGAGGATATGCGGTCAGGGCTCTTCGACATCCTTGTGGCGACTCAGGTGGGTGAAGAGGGGCTAGACATCTCAGAATGCAACCTCGTGGTGTTCTACGACAACGTTCCTAGTGCGGTGCGGTTTATTCAGCGAAGAGGCCGCACTGGGAGAGAAGCGCCGGGCCGAGTTATCGCGCTTGTAGCTAAAGGCACCAAGGACGAGTCGTACTACTGGTCTGGGCAGCGGAGAATGCAGAGCAGCCGGAAAATCGCGGCGAACCTAGAGAAGTCGAAGCGGGACACAGAGGGCCCGATGGACAAGTACGTTGACAGGGTGAAGACCTCACCCCTCATCTACGTCGATACACGTGAATCGCTTCTCCTCGTTGATGAATTGAAGAAGCAGGGGAGCCGAGTAGATGTGAAAGCTCTGCCTATGGGCGACTTTGTGCTGTCAACCGACGTGGTGGTGGAGCGGAAAACCGCTGAAGACTTTGTGAAATCGGTTATCGACGGACGGCTCTTCAACCAGCTGGTAGCTATGCGTGAAGCCTACCCTAGACCCCTTCTCATACTGGAAGGTGACAGACGCAAAGCAGTCGGAATAGGCTCAGCCGCATTCCTAGGCGCATTGGCGAGCGTCGTCTCAGACTTTCAGGTCTCCATCTTCACATCAAGCGATGAAAGCGAAACCGCGCAGATACTCTTCCACATTGCTAGGCGTGAGCAGATGGATAAGAAGAAAGAGGTTAGAATACGAAGTGGTCGAAAACCAGCGTCAATCAGCGACCAGCAGAAGTACATCGTAGCGGGACTACCCGGTGTAAGCACCGTTCTAGCAGACAGATTCCTACGTGAACTAAAGACAATCGCTAAAATCTTCAACGCCGGCGAAGAGGAGCTCATGCAAGTGGGAGGCGTCGGAGAAAAACTAGCCAAACGCATAACTGAAATATCAAGAAAAGAATACACGCCTGAACCGATAACCAGTGCTACTTCTGATAACTCCGCTACGGATGAAGAGCCGCAGCAACAGCAATAGAAAGAATAGCTAAGAAGAAGCCTGCGGGCATCAATTAAGGCTTAAAGGTGTTAGATTCGTACCTTTTAGTGAGGTTACCGATTATTGGTGAGCTGCACTAAGTGCGGGATCGAAGAGCCGTTTCCCTTCGTCTGCTCGTACTGCGGCAAACCCTTCTGCGGGGATCACCGTCTTCCTGAGAGCCATGACTGTGAAAAACTCTGGATGGCGCGACCCCCATCTACTGCTCCTCCACCGTCTTCACGGCAAGCGAGCCGAAACTCTTTCCAGCCATCCGGCTGGCTCACGGGGCAGCCTAACAAGTACTGGTTCTCGAGAACTGAGCTTAAACACCTCGGCCTTGGTGCGCTGCTCGTTGCGCTTGTTGCTCTCAACTTCACAGGTTTCTTCACGTTAACTCGTGTAACAATACTCTTGGCACTGCTGTTCACAGCCTCCTTTCTTCTACATGAGCTGGCGCACAAGTTCGTGGCGCAGCGTGCCGGGTTGTGGTCTGAGTTCCGGCTCACCGTCTTCGGCGCACTTCTCACAGCTGTAAGCATCATCTCTCCGTTGAAGCTGATTGCGCCGGGTGCAGTAATGATGTCGGGTCAAGCCGATACTGCTACAGTCGGTAAAGTCACCCTCGCAGGGCCTTTGACCAATATTGTACTGGGCTTCGGCTTCTGGATCTCCTCCTTTATGATCGCGGATCCAACCACTCGATTCATCTTCTCTTGGGGTGCTGAGGTCAACGCTATTCTGGCGGTCTTCAACATGATACCGTTCGGGGTTCTAGACGGCCAGAAGGTGATGGCTTGGAACTTCAGAATGTGGGCTGTCGGAATCGGGTTCGCAGTTGTGCTGCTCCTGCTTAACCGCTCTCTCTAATCCGTAGCTTAAACGGTAATATCTGACAACCGCTTTCTATGGTGTAATCATGATTGAGATTCGTAGGTCGGAGCAGCGTGCTCGTTTTGATTATGGTTGGTTGCTCACCTATCACACCTTTTCGTTCGGAGATTACTATGATGCTCGCAACATGGGGTTCAGCTCTCTACGTGTAATCAACGAGGATCGGATTAAGCCGGGTCAAGGGTTTCCAATGCATTTTCACTCAGGCATGGAGATTTTCACCTATGTCCTAGAAGGCGCCTTAACGCACCGCGATACGTTGGGAAATGGTTCGGTGATTAGAGCCGGTGACGTGCAGCGGATGAGCGCTGGAACAGGGGTTATGCACAGCGAATACAACAACTCCAAGACCGATATACTACACCTTCTCCAAATCTGGATCCTGACTGCGGATCCAGCGTTGCCGCCCAGCTATGAGCAGAAGGTCTTCCCCGCCGAGGAGAAGCGCAACAAGCTACAGCTCATCCTCTCCAAAGACGGTCGAGAAGGCTCAGTCACCATTCATCAGGACGTCAACATCTACACTTCCATCTTAAGCCCCGCGCAGAAAGTGGAGTACTCCTCGAAAATCTACCGTTACGCTTGGGTGCAGCTAATCAGCGGCTCAATACTCCTGAACACTGAGCAGATGAACCAAGGTGATGGAGCAGCGGTCACTAAGGAGGAGTCGCTTACCTTCACAGCACGCGACGAATCCGAATTCCTGCTCTTCGATTTAGCCTAGCTTAGACGCTTAGCGGATTCGTCCTCGAAATGGTAGTGTTGTTTGGTTTACTGTTTTGCTCCTGCGATTCTTAGAGACAGCAATATGCAGAAAAAGGCTTGGAAGCAGGTGAAATAAGATAATTAATTATCTGCTGGTGCATAATGACTTTAAATATCTATACGGCGGTCATGTGCGCAGTTGGTTGGTGTATAGTTAGTTGGAGATCGTTGTTGATACTGGACTAATACTTGAGAAGAAGTATGATCTCGTTGTTCTTGGGCTTTTTGAAGGCGAGAAGGTAGAGGGTGCTGCAGTTGAGATTGACGATGCGTTAAACGGAGGCATTTACCGTTTACTGCAGAACAAGGAGTTTGAAGGCAAGCTCAAGCAGATAGCGCTCCTCCACTCGCATAGAAAAATCGGTATCGAAAGGATTCTGCTAATCGGCCTCGGTAAACGTGAGCAGTTTGGTCAAGAGGTTGTGCGCGTCGCATCCGGGAGGGCTGCGCAACTCGTCCGAGACCTAGGATTGAAGAGATACGCCACCACAATTTACGGTCATACTGAGCGGCTTACTCTCAGCCAGATAGTGGAGAGCCTCGTAGAGGGTATTGAACTTTCTCTCTACCGATATGATCACTACAAGACTAACAGTGAAACTCCCGCTAAAAAGGTCGAGCATCTCGACATCTTCACCGGTGTACCCGAGGTCGTCGGAGAGATCCAGCAAGCAGTTAGCACCGCCCAGATAATTAACCGCGGCGTCGCAGTGGCGCGAGATATCGCCAACACCCCCAGCAGCGACGCTACACCTCAGCAGATATCTGAGCAGGCTAAGCAGATAGCGGAGAGCCACAGCATCAAGATCACCGTTCTAAAGCCTGAGGACATGGCGAAGCTAGGCATGGGCGGAATCCTCGGCGTCGCACGGGGAAGCCAACAGCCTCCGCGACTCATCATCATGGAGTACGGAGGCGGGAGCAGCAACGAGCAGCCTATCGCGATAATCGGGAAGGGAATTACCTTCGACACCGGTGGAATCTCGATCAAACCCTCTGACAAAATGGAGGATATGAAGTTCGACAAATCCGGCGCCGCTGCAACCATCGGAGCTATGCAGGTTGCTGCTGAGCTGAAGCTCCCTGTCAACTTAGTGGGCGTCGCTCCGTTAACTGAGAACATGCCGAGCGGAACCGCTTACAAGCCCGGTGATGTTCTGAAGTTCGCTAACGGGAAGACTGCTGAGGTAATCTCCACCGACGCTGAGGGCCGGCTGATACTGGCTGACGCGCTCAGCTACACCTCTAAGTTCAAGCCTCAAGCTGCAATTGATCTGGCTACGTTAACAGGAGCCTGTGTTATTGCTTTAGGCGGTGCTGCGTCAGGGCTTCTCGGCAACGATGAGGGGTTGAAGCGTCGGGTTAAGGAGGCCGGCGAAGCTACCGGGGAACGAGTCTGGGAGCTGCCTCTCTGGGATGAATACAAGGAGCAAATCAAAAGCGAAATAGCTGATATGAAGAACGTCGGAGGCCGAGCAGGCGGAACCATCACAGCCGCATTATTCCTAAGCAACTTCGTCGACTACCCGTGGGTACACCTAGACATCGCGGGTACAGCGTGGACTCAAGACGGCACCCCAGATAAGCCGTACCACCCGAAGGGTGCAACCGGTGTCGGTGTGCGGCTGATCACCGAAGTTCTGCGGCGCTGGACGAAGTAGCGGTAGTGTTAGACGAGGTCTCTTCAGAACTCCTCTGAGCAACCACTACCACCCTTCGGTCAGTGCGGAAGTTTTTCTGGAGATCAAGTGATTTTTCAAAATCAGCTTTAGGTACCGTGGTAGGCCCAATGTCAGGGTCGTTAATCTTGACGCTGCTTGAGTCAAACCCGGTTACGACCACCCAATGCAGCACGCCATCTTTCCAATTGTCGTCAGGAGCATACCCTATCTGATCCACCATGACGATCGGTGGTCTACCTGTTCGAACCAGTTCTTCTATGGTGTCGACGTCGATCTTAACGTAGTGCTCCTCTACTCCTCGCTTCAACGCCTTTTTCCGTATGCGGTTGTAGTTGAACCGCATTAAAGGAACTGTGATACCGTTGAAGAACCAGCTTAAAGGACCGTATTCGAAACGTAGATTGAACTTCTGTTCCTCCTTCAGGACAAGAGCGTTTAATCCCCTTTTCGCTGCGTAACCAGCTAAACCGTGGGCGTCGGTCATGCCGAATGGGAAGAGACTTGCGTAGTTCCACGCGCTTAGTTCAAGGAGGCGGCTGAGCTTCGAGTCGGGCTGATGATACTTCAGAACCATCATTAGGGAGGCGGGGCCGCAGCTACCTATCACCGCCTGTTTGAAGTAGGGAACGTTCAGCTCGACCAATCTATCGCCTGATGGCGGTAGGTAGCAGGTTTAGAGTATAGGTGTTTTGATTACGGACATGCTTGAGCGGTATCTGTAACCACATATACCTCTAGGCGATAGGCGAGGACGGGTTTTCCTTAGTTGGCTGGAG
The DNA here is from genome assembly GCA_016190055.1 of Nitrososphaerota archaeon. Classification (GTDB taxonomy): domain Archaea; phylum Thermoproteota; class Nitrososphaeria; order Nitrososphaerales; family JACPRH01; genus JACPRH01. The sequence goes on from JACPRH010000034.1 coordinate 35,949, forward strand.
GTTCTAAGAAAGCAGTTTACGCTGCTTTGTTTGGTAATCTTGGAATTGCAGTGACCAAGTTCGTGGCCGCTTTCTTTACGGGAAGCGCCTCGATGTGGGCTGAATCATATCACTCAGTTTCAGACACCTTTAACCAGATTCTTCTCTTGGTCGGTATTAGGAGTAGCACTCAAGCTGCTAGCGAGCGTCATCAGTTCGGTTACGGGAAAGAAGTGTTTTTCTGGTCGTTCATCGTTGCTGTTATGCTGTTCGGCGTATCCGGTATCCTGTCTGTGGAACAGGGCTTCTCATCGCTTTTTGCTGCGCATACTATTGGAAACGTTAGCATAAACTACGTGGTTCTGGCTATTTCTTTCGTGTTTGAAGCGAACGCGTTGAGAATTGCGCAGAAGATGTTCAAGGAGACAATTGAAGCGCGTGGAGAAAAGGCGAGTTTCCGCGCGCTCATAAACGAGTTTCGCGAAAGTAGTGATCCTACGATTCTCACTGTTATAGTGGAAGATTCTGCTGCGCTGCTCGGTATCATTGTAGCAGCTTCTGGAATCTTTCTGTCAGATATTACTGGAAACAGCATATTCGATGCAATCAGCTCGCTTGTTATCGGCTTCATCCTAATGGGCTTCGCATTCTTCTTAGCGAGAGAGAATAAAGGATTGCTTGTAGGTGAATCCCTGAAGAAAGCTGAGTACGAGAAGATCACAGAGTTAATTGAAGCTATTCCTGAAGTAAAAAGCCTTGTTGCAATGCGGACTATGCACATAGGTTCACAGGACGTTATTATTAGCATAGAAGTAAACTTGATTGACGATCTCAATACTGACAAGATAGAGTTAGTAGTAGATAACGTGGAACAGAGGGTAAAACAGATTATTCCATATGCTAAGGATAATCATATCTTTGTAGAGATTCAGCGATACGACGGCAAAAAACAAGTTGCCACAGGTAGTCACGCCACGTTATAGCCTGCAAAACTATGCTAAATACAGCGGTCGACAAATTCACTGAATGTTCTCGCGAATTTGCGGTTAGCGGCAACTTAGCGGCATAACATTTTTATGTATCGCTAGCGATAGTATCGCCGGTGATATACAAAAATGAGTGACGATTGGTTTGAACGAGTTCGAAGCTCGATTCCGAGAGGCTTCTCCAGAATCTACATTCTGCAGCTCCTCAAGGAAAAACCGATGACAGGCGGCGAAATCATCCGCACCGCTAAAGAGCAGAGCAAAGGCAAATGGATACCCTCCCCAGGATTAGTGTACCCGCTGCTGGGCCGCCTCCTCTCACACGGCATGATCACAGAGACCACAGACGGCAGATACACCATCACCGAGAAAGGCATACATGAACTGGAGAACGTTGAGCAGATTAAGAAGGGAATGTCAGATCAATACGACACCTTCCTGAGCCTTGGTGCTGCCGGCAAATTCCTGCTGCAAGACGCTGTTGACCGAGTCAGCTCCTTCACCACAATGGTTCTAGAAGATGTTGACCGACTAGGTGAGAAGCAGCGCGTTCGCTACAAAGCCTTTCTCCGAAACGAGCTCCGCAGACTCGAAGAAGCCGAAGAAGCTGAGCAAAAAACAAGGCGGACAAAGACAGAGACCGCGGCAGAAGACGAAGCGGCTACCACTTAGCTTAGTCTAACCGCTGTGAGCGGCAAGCACCGCCCGCACCTGCTCCGGAGTAGACCCGGTGATTAGCACTCGCTTAACTCGGCTCTTGCCTCCGCTGATGAGGACTACCTCTGATCCGAAGATCTTGGTGAGCTGCTTAATGATCTCGAGGTTCGCCTTTCCTCCTTCTGGAGGTGATCGGCAGAACACTGTAATTTCATCTCCGGAAACCTCGATGCGGAATGAGCCTGAACCTGGCTTCACGTACAGGTCAACGATAGCTCCGCGCCCTCCTTCTCTACCCATGCCTTCACCTTTTCAACATCAGTCCGATAAGGTCTTCTACGCCGCTCCAGCGTTTCGGTCCATAAACCGATCATGCGAAGTAGGAAAGCTTAAAAGAGAAGGTAAATGCCCTACGTACAGGTTAAACGACTTCTGTATAGGTGCGATAACGTTTCAGGATTTGAATAAGACGAGGTTGATGTGATTTTTGAAATGTGAAATCTGTGGCGGGGCACGCGCCATGAAGTGCAGTAAATGCGGTATGATGGTCTGCCGGCACCACTACTCCCAGACCTTTGACGAAACAACTCGAAAGCTGACTCTACTCTGCCACAACTGCAGCCGCGATGAAATGAGCTTCACCTACTCTCCCCGACGCCGCTGGCGAAGACGCCGATCATATTACTAACTAGCAAACTAACTAAGAGTGCTTCACCGACTCATTCACTTGCCAGCTCGTTGTTCGCTTCGTTCTGGTGATGTGAGAGCTAATCCTAAAGTACAAGCTCTTTCAGAGCTAATGCTAGGTCGAGAAGTTTATGGGTGAGGATATCCCCGAAAGAGGCGAGCTTGTTCTAGTCACTGTGAAGCAGATTAGCTCGCACGGTGTCTACGTCTCTTTAGACGAATACGATGGGATGAGGGGTTTCCTGCACCGCTCAGAGGTTGCTACTGGCCGTGTCAGGCATATTGAGCGTTTCATCCGGATGGGTCAGAAGGAGGTTCTCAAGGTTGTCCGGGTTAACAAAGCTAGAGCGGAAGTTGATTTATCACTTAAACAGGTTTCTAAGCAGGAGAAGAAGGAAAAGCTCATCGAAGTTAAGCAGAACGATAAAGCGAAAAACATTCTTGACGCCGTGAAAGGTAAGCTCAACCTGAACACTGAGCTGAGCCAGAAGTACGAGTCAACCTTGGATGATAAGTTCGAGACCACATATCAGGCTCTTGAAGCAGTGGCTCGAGAGGGCAGCAAGGTTCTTGAGGGTACCGGTCTTCCCGAGAGCTATGTTCACACGCTTGAAGAGGTGGCGAAGGAGAAGATCACTCTACCTAGAGTCGAGATATCCGGCGTCCTTGAAGTAACTTCGCATTTGCCTAACGGGATTGACCTTATCAAAGGGGCGCTTGCCGCCGCTGAGAAGATAGAGGCACCCAGAGTACAGGTGATGATAAGATACGTCAGCGCACCAAAGTACCGGGTCGCAGTTGAAGCTGATGACTACAAGACCGCTGAGAAAATATTGAAGGCAGCTGTAGAAACAGTTCAAGATAAGATGCAGAAGAAAGGGACTGTGAACTTCATCAGAAAGAAGAGCTAGCCAGTTAGCTTGAAGATGCGCCGGCATTCGCAGTAGTCGTCGTTGCGGTGGCTCCTGCCTGTTGCTGTTCTTCCTTCTGTGCGCCTCTCTTGTCATATTTGGCGACCTTGTCAAGTATCTCAATGTATCTTAGCAGGAGCTCGGCGAGTCGAACCTGCTTCTCAGGATCGGTTTCACTCTCCAGTCGCTTAGCGGTCTCCTCAATTTTGGATGAAGCTAAATTCCTGAGGCGTGCAGAAATGTCTGTTGGGGCTGGCGCCATCCGTGTCTTCTCAATTAGGCTCAAGTCGTCGCAGTTGGCGCAGATGTTTCTTCCTTGATACTGCACTATGACACCGCCGCATTTAGGGCAGGGTTCTCCGAGGAGTTTTCCTCCCTTTCTGACTAGGTCGCTGACGCTTCTGAGCTTCTGTCTATTGATATCAGCCAAGGATACTCGGCTCTAACGATGCAACTCCAGAATTTAAGGTATCTGTGCGTGCGCGGCAAAGAGCCGAAAAGGTCTCCAAAAGATTCTAATCCAGCTCCAGTTACCAAATAGATCTGTGATAAGTAACTTTTATACAGGTAAGGGTGCGACTATGGATTCGTCGCGAGTTGATGACTATGAGCGGTAAAGCGCAGAAAAATAAGGACAATGAGGAGAAAATTGTTCGTGCAGTCGCGGTTCTTCAATCCGTCGCAGACAGCAACATCACTCCTCGAAACATACGCAAAATTGTAAAGGACGCAGTGACAATGCTTCAGAACCCGTCGCTCACCCCTGGTGTGCGAGCGGCCAATGCGATCAGCCTTTTAGACGAGGTTTCTCAGGATCCAAATATGCCTAGTTTTGCTCGTGTAACGATTTGGAACGCTGTCTCTACACTTGAGAGTGTTAGGGAAGCTGTATGAGAGGTGCCTCCGACCGGAGCACTCAAGGTAAAGGCCCCGAGTCGGACACACCTGAAAGAAACAGTGAAGCGAACCGCTCCACCTGCTGGATCCTAGCTGTAGTAGATCATCGTCTAACTCGAGATCGTAAAGTGTCTGCAATAGATGTTCTGAAGGAGCGTTTGAAGCAGAACATTTGGCTTGTCAACCCCAAAAATGTTAATGTGAAGTATCTCCGCGAAGGCGATGAGGTAGTCTTCTATCTCGGCAGCAGTGTTGACGAGAAGGGCTTCATCGGCGTCGGAGTCTTGGCTTCAGAGCCCCGTCCACTAACTGCCCCAGAGACCACTAAGTACGGTTCACCTTCATCACAGTTTGACAAGGCTGTGAGCTTGAGGGACACTAAGATGTGGATGCAGGTGAAGCCCGCGGCCATGCTTGTTCCTCAACTAAGCTTCATTAAGAATAAGCAGAGATGGGGCGTCTATCTTGAAGGCGGAATTATTAATCTTCCAAAGCCCGACTTTGAGCTGATAATCAGCTCCTAGTCCAGTCTGCTCTCGTTTAGTTTGACTTAGTCATATTGTATGTTTTGGCCTAGCATCTCTCTGACTATCGCTATCTTTTCGAGGCCGAATGTTGGTTCTGCGGTGATGAATATTAGCTGTTTCTTTCCTTGGAAGACCATTAGAATAACGTTCTCTCGTCTGACAATTGTATAGATGGTTTTGCCGAAGTATGTGTCCCAAGTGTCGCGTGCGATACTTTCGCTGACGACGTGGGCCATCAGTCTGAGTTCCTCCTCTTTCGGCTCGAGGGCTTTAACGCCCTTCCTCATTCCGCCTGATACAATCCGTCCGTTTTTATCAAGCACAGCTGCATATCTGAGTTCACGGCTAAATTTGAAGAGCTTGATTCTAAGATCGTCGAACGATTCTCCCCTTTTCAACATAACGATACCTCAACTCCCTTCCTTTTCATAAGTAACAGCTGCTTCCGCTATTAATACTTTAAGCAGGTCTCAAAGAAATCTTTATAGGCTGAAAACTGCTGATTGCTGTATTGTCGGAATAAGAGATCGTCGGGATCTCTCAAGATATTAAGATTAAGCGACTATATTGAAGATAGATAGGTAAAGGTGAAGAAACTGGATGTCGGAGGAACCTGAAGAAGACCCAAAGCAGAAGACGCCTGATATGAGGCGAAAGATCGAGGATCTGAGCCGGAGCTTAGAGGCTGAGCGGAAGCGCGCAGATGAGTATCTGACACGGCTAAGGTATATGCAGGCTGACTTTGAGAATTACGAGAAGCGGGTCAGGCGGGAGCGTGAAGACTTGGTTAAGATGAGCAGCGAACGGGTCGTTGCTAAGATGCTTCCTCTGCTGGATGAGCTGCAGATAGCTCTAGTCGAGAGCAGGAAGCTGAAGGACGCAGAGGCCTTCATTAAAGGCTTGGCGATAATACTTGGTAATCTGCTTGATCTTCTCCGTCAAGAAGGTGTCGAGGAGATTGAGGCGTTGGGCCGCAAGTTCGACCCGTTGAAGCATGAGGTTGTCTCCTTCATTGAAACTGACTCTGTGGAGGAGAACACAGTCGTCAAAGAGCTTAGGCGAGGCTATCTCCTACACAGCCGCGTCATCAGGCCAAGCGTCGTAGAGGTTGCGAAGAAACCCCTAAAAGCAGGCGACCCAAGCCCTTCAAATAACGTGGAGGTAACTACAATATGAGTAAAATAATTGGAATCGATCTAGGAACAAGTAACTCGGCGGCCGCAGTTATGATGGGCGGCAGACCTACAATCATCCCCAGCGCAGAGGGAACAACCTTAGGCGGCAAAGCCTTCCCATCATACGTTGCCTTCACCAAGGACGATCAGCTGCTCGTCGGCGAACCGGCGCGGCGGCAGGCTGTCTCCAACCCTGAAGGAACCGTTTACGCGATAAAGCGGAAGATGGGAACCAGCTACAAGGTCAACATCCGTGGGAAGGAGTTTACTCCCCAGCAGATCTCCGCCTTCATTCTTCAGAAGATAAAGCGTGACGCTGAAGCATTCATCGGCGAGAAGGTTGAGAAAGCCGTTATCACTGTGCCCGCTTACTTCAACGATAACCAGAGGCAGGCAACAAAGGATGCGGGTACAATCGCCGGCTTAGAGGTTGTTCGCATCATCAATGAGCCGACAGCCGCGTCGCTCGCATACGGCCTCGACAAGTCGGATAAGGAGCTGAAGATTCTCGTCTTCGACCTCGGAGGCGGCACCCTCGACGTCACAATCATGGATTTCGGTGGCGGCGTCTTCGAAGTGAAGTCAACCAGCGGTGATACGCAGCTCGGCGGCACCGACATGGACAACACCCTCACAAGCTACGTGTCAGGCGAGTTCAAGAAAGACACAGGTATCGACCTGACCAGCGACCGGACTGCGATGCAGCGTATCCGGGAAGCGGTTGAGAAGGCTAAGATCGAGCTTTCAACCACCCTAACCAGCGACATCAACCTTCCCTTCATCTCAGCTGATGCCTCAGGGGCAAAGCACCTAACTATCAGCCTGACCCGGGCGAAGCTAGAGGAACTCGTACGACCAATAGTTGATCGCTGCCGCCACCCTATGGAGCAGGCGCTCAGCGATGCAAAGATGACACCTAAGGACATCGACCGGATCATCTTGGTCGGTGGGCCTACTCGTATGCCGATTGTACTCAAGTTTGTTGAAGGCTTCGTGGGGAAGGAGGCTGAGCACGGTGTTGATCCTATGGAATGTGTCGCAATCGGCGCCGCAATACAGGGCGGAATCTTGGCTGGTGAAGTCAAGGACATTCTTCTCCTCGACGTTACACCGCTCTCCCTCGGCGTAGAGACGCTAGGCGGAGTCATGACGAAGCTCATCGAACGTAACACCACGATCCCGACTAAGAAAACCCAGATCTTCTCAACAGCCGCGGACTTCCAGACTGCCGTAACCATCCATGTGCTGCAGGGTGAACGCGCTATGGCTGCTGACAATATTTCGCTAGGAATGTTCAACCTTGAAGGTATCCCTCCGGCGCCGCGAGGAGTCCCCCAGATCGAGATTACCTACGATATTGACGCTAACGGTATCTTAAGCGTTTCAGCTAAGGATCTGGCGACGAAGAAGGAGCAGAAAATCACGATCACCGCTTCAACTAAGCTCTCAAGCGACGACAAGGAGCGGATGGTCAAAGACGCTGAGAAGTACGCTGAGGAGGATAAGAAGCGGCGCGAAGCAGTCGAGATACGGAACGGCGCTGAATCAATGATTTACACCGCCGAGAAAACGAAGTCAGATCTGCAGGACAAAATCTCAAAGGAGCAAATAGATCAGCTCGACAAGGCCGTATCCGAGTTAAAGGAGAGCTTGAAAGGCGAAGACACCGCTCAGATTAAGGCTTCAAGCGAAAACCTCGGAAAATTACTGCAGGAGATAGGTACACAGGTCTATCAGCAGGCAGCTGCCGCTCAACAAGCAGCATCTCAAGCACAAGCGCAGGCACAGCAGCAGCAACAGGGAGCAGGAGCTGAAGGCAGTGCCGGTCCAAAGACAGATGAAAAGGTCGTCGACGCCGATTACAAAGTTGTCGACGAAGACAAGGAGAAGAGTCAACCGTAGCAGTAGCATCAGCGAACTAGGCTGGGCTGGTCGACGATGAATAATGAGCAACAAACGTGATTATTATGAGGTTCTCGGAGTCTCGAAGAACGCCTCGAAGGACGAGGTAAAGCGCGCCTACAGGAAACTCGCACTCCAGTATCACCCTGACCGGAACAAGTCACCTGACGCAGAGGAGAAGTTCAAGGAAATCTCCGAAGCTTACGCCATCCTCTCAGACGATACTAAGAGGCAGCAATACGACCAGTTCGGCCACGCCGGCATCAACCGCCAGTACACAACCGAAGATATCTTCCGCAACGCCGACTTCGACACCATCTTCAGAGACATGGGGTTTGGCGGCGGTTTCGAAGACGTGTTTCAACAGATGTTCAGAGGCTTCGGCGGCTTCGGTCAGTACCAGCAGGGTCCACCAAGAGGCACAGATCTACGTTACGACTTGGAGATGTCGCTGGAGGAGGCTGCTAAAGGCGTCAACAAGACGATACAGCTTTATCGAACCGATCGGTGCGATCTCTGCAAAGGCTCAGGAGCCAAACCCGGCACTAAAGTAACTAAATGCTCTAACTGCAACGGCACAGGTCAAGTACAACATGTGCAGTCGACCGGCTTCGCCAGACTAATCCGGGTAGAATCTTGCCGAAACTGCGGTGGACGCGGCGAAGTAGTTCAGGTCCCTTGTACAGAGTGCAGAGGCTCAGGGGTGAAGAAACGGATGCGCACCATCGATGTCAACATCCCACCCGGGGTCGACAGCGGCTCGACTCTCCGGGTGTCCGGTGAAGGTGAAGCCGGTCCCCGAGGAGGATCTTCAGGCGATCTTTACGTGGTCGTCTACTTGAAGCCTCATCCTAACTTTACCCGGGAGGGCGATGATATCGTTTACGAGCAGAGAATCAACTTTGCACAGGCCACCTTAGGCGTCGAGGTTGAGATTCCTGCGCTGGATGGCAACTTGAGCTTGAATATACCTGCTGGAACCCAGAGCGGAACCGTTCTTCGCCTTAGAGGGAAAGGGATGCCGCATCTCCAGCATTACGGGCGAGGTGACGAACTTGTCCGAGTTGTAGTTGAGACCCCGACCAGCCTCAGCAAAGAGCAGCGGCAACTCATAGAGGATCTCGGTAAAACACTCGGCACAGACTCGAACTCGTCAAAGAAAAAGAAAAGCATCTTCCGGTAACCAGTTTCTCTTCACCGCCGAGAAGTTCGTAAATATCACCTGTACTGCCTCGAAGACGCGGGGCCGGTTGAAGCTGTATGCACCTGTTCGTGACTTTGACGCACGAATGTAACCTGAAGTGCAGTTACTGCTACGGCAAGTGCTGCGACGACTTCGGCTCCGATGAGGGCGAAGATGATGACGATGGCTTCGGTGATGTGGATTATGATTTGCCGGACAACATCTCCTATGGCGTCTCGGATTTGAGAGTGTTTGCTGAGAGGGAGCCTGTTGAGAACTTCATTTTCTACGGCGGTGAGCCGCTTCTTCGTCTCAACACTATCTACGAGATGATGGATGAGGTGCCTGCGAAACGTTTCATTGTGCAGACGAACGGGTTGCTTCTGCATCAGCTGGAGCCGAGTTATCTGCGGCGACTGCATACGTTGCTGGTCTCGATTGACGGAGAGGAAGCTGTGACAGACGGCTACCGGGGGCGCGGCGTGTATCGGCAGGTGCTTGAGCAGGTTCGGCTGGCTAGGGCGCGCGGGTTTACAGGAGAGGTTGTAGCTCGGATGACTGTAGGTCGCCAAACCGATATCGACACGCAGGTTCTACATCTCCTACTCGAAACCGATGGGCTGTTCGACTCTGTTCACTGGCAGCTTGATGCGCAGTTCTGGCGAAGCGACTACGATCCGAAGGGCTTCTCCCACTGGGTGAGGCGGAGCTACCGGCCAAGACTCCTCAACCTCATCGAGGAGTGGGTTAAGCATATGGAGCGGAAGCGTCGGGTGTTGCATATCTATCCGTTCCTAGGTGTTACAGAGACCCTGCTAACTGGTGTGCCGCCAGGTCTTCGATGCGGTTCAGGGTGGGCTCAGCTTACTGTGCAGACCAACGGCGCGTTAGCGGCCTGTCCCGCGATGCTGGGTATGAAACGCTACTACTTTGGCAATATTCGCAGCGGTGTTCAATTAGGCAACTCTACCTTAGGCTCTCCATGCAGCAGCTGCCAAACGCTCCAACTTTGCGGAGGAAGATGTCTCTATGCGAATATCACTAAACTTTGGAGCGAGACCGGTTTCAGACTAGTCTGCAGCACAGTTAAGACCCTAACCAACGGGCTTGAAGCTGCGCTGCCAAGAGTCCAAAGCCTACTAAAATATGGCGACCTCTCCCTGTCCGACTTCGAGTACACCAAGTTCAACAGCTGCGAAATCATACCTTAAATTAACTGGCTGGTCAGAGGCTCACTTCTAAATTGCAGCGGAGCACTTTACTATTAGCTGGTGGCAGTCGCTGCAGATGGCTGAGCTGAAACGTGAGCTAGGGCTTTTCGACGTGACGATGTACGGCATAGGCTTGATTCTAGGCGCTGGCATCTATGTTCTGATCGGTAAAGCAGCTGAAGCTGCGGGTAACATGGTGTGGCTGTCCTTCATCATAGTTTCTGTGGTTGCAACCTTCACCGGTCTCAGCTACGCAGAGCTTTCCTCGATGTATCCGAAGGCCGCTGCCGAGTATGTGTTCATCAAGAAGGCGTTCAACAGTGATTTCCTCGCGTTCGTAGTAGGTTGGCTGATCGTCTTCACAACCACAATCTCCGCCTCCACAATATCACTGGGCTTCGGAGGCTACTTGTCAGGTCTCTCAGGTCTCCCTATACCGTTAACGGCTTCGCTTCTGATAATCGCGTTATCGCTGGTCAACTTCTATGGAATACAGGAGTCGTCTCGGATGAACATCCTCTTTACACTAATTGAGGTTTCAGGTCTCGTAATAATCATCTACCTAGGATTCGCCTTCGGCACACACAACCCAGAGATCTATCTGGAGAATCCATTCGGCTTCAACGGTATATTGGCCGCGATACCGTTAATCTTCTTCGCGTACATAGGTTTCGAGCATATAGCTAATGTCGCGGAGGAGACGAAGGATCCGAGAAAAGTGCTGCCTAGAGCAGTTATGTTGTCGATAGCGGTAACCTCCGCGCTTTACATGCTTGTTTCGCTAGCAGCTGTCAGCCTCATAGATTGGAGGGCGCTGGGCCTATCACTTTCACCATTGGCGGATGTTGCTGGAAGCGTTCTAGGTTCTCAAGGCTATCTTCTGCTCTCTGTAATAGCTCTTTTCGCGACAACCAACACGGTGCTGATCTCGTTGATCGCGGGCTCCCGCATACTTTACGGCATGGCTGAACAGCACTCTCTGCCACCGTTTCTGTCAAAGGTTCACTCTAAGCGAAGGACTCCCTGGTTATCGATAATCTCTGTGATGATTATCGCTGTGGCCTTAGCGCTTATTGAGAACATAGTGATAATCGCGGAGATCACTGTGTTCACAATAGTGATCACCTTCACATTCGTTAACCTGTCACTGATACGGTTAAGGTACAAGGAGCCGAATGCGGAGCGGCCCTTCAAAGTCCCAATAAACGTTGGAAAGTTTCCTGTTCTGCCTTTTCTAGGAGTCATTACCTCTATTGCTGGAATAACTCAGTTTGACATTTATGTTGTCTCGGTAGGGTTGGGTGTCATAGGTCTGGCTGCATTATTTTTTCTGATTTACTCAAGAAAACATGTCCCACCGAAACATGAATAACTGTTGCTGGCTCAGTGAGAGAACGAATTATATCGGTCGTTACTGTGGTGTTGGACGATGTCTCTTGAGCCTCGTAGCTTTGTATTAGGTTACTTAGCTGCTGCTGTGGAGCTGCTCGAGTCACGTGTATGGTTTAGGATGGGTAACGAGCTTAACAGGCTCGGAGGCTACATCGAGTTTGATCAGCATGCGAGGCTGATATCAGCTGCTCTCCCCAGTAAACTCGACCAGTCCGTTATTCTGGCTACTTTTGATGGCTTGATTAAGCAGGGAGCGGTCGAGATTGAGTACAGGTCGAATAAGAGCACTTACTATGGGCAGGAGCTTGTAGTAGGTTCGCGATGTATTTTAGAGGCGAGTCAGGCTAAACCTGTTGTTGCTAAGGCGGTTGAGAAGTGGCTTCAAGATCTCTTCTCTAACCCTCGGTTCGCTGCGCTTTACAGTTTAGCTGTAAAGGATACCTACCCTGATAATCTTCTTCAAACCGTTGCGCCGGAGGAGTTTACTCGCCTACGCTCCTCAGGTCTTATTGGAAGATGGTATGTGGGGGAGGCGTCAGGCACCGCGCGCAGAAAGGTCTTAGCCTTCAGATCAGGTACGCCGCTGGCAAAAATTGTTGATCAGGCGGTGACTGGAGATGCTGCTGTTAAAGCCGCTGGTGAGATGAAGGAGAAGGTTTCTCAGCTACCTACAAATCAGAAGCGTCTTCTGTCTGTTATCAGCCGCTTCGGACATTTAACTGTCAGTAAAGGTATAGGTCAGCAGTACTCCAGTCAACCCGGTAGCAACCAGCAGGCTCTAGCTGCGCTCTTCTCAGATATCGAGGTGACTAAGGACTCTATATTGGCTATAGCTGGGTGGGATACAGGGTTAACGCGCCAAGAGATCGATGAGGCTTACGAGCAGCTTCTTCAGAAAGGCTATCTTGTAAAGGTGCGGCATATTGTTTACGGCGGCATCTACAGGGATGATGTTGTTCCGATTCTGAAGGAGCCTGACGCTGAGCCCTCGACTGTAGATGTGAAGCCCTACATAGACTACTGGTTGAAGGAGGACATAACGCAGATACAGCTTCTCGATGAAGTGTTAAGCCGTCAGAAGCCTAACCGGTTAAGCGTCAAGGAGAGCGAGGTAGCCTCCTTCTCAAGACTCACCGAGAACACGCCTCCGAAAGAGGTGCCTGGGATCTATATCTACACCAGTGAAGGAGTAACCATCAACCCTAGTGTGAAAAGCAAGCTTCGAGAAGAGATTGATAAAGTAAAACTGGAGATGGCGAAGACCCAGTACTCTAAGCTGCCTTCACTCAAAAGACGCTACGAAGAGAATCCGCTCTTCGCGGTGCAGGAAGAACCCAGCAAACAGCGCGTCAGAATCTACGCGCCTAAAGCCTCATACCTCATAATGACTGAAGCATGGCTTAACTCTAAACAAGTAGAAGAGGTGAGAACCTTATCTTCACAAGTGGACCATGCGCTTCTCTTCATAGTACACCAGAAGCAAATATGGTTAAAAGAAATCCTGAAGCCTCAACCCGCCATCCCCAACCTAGGAATCGCCTACGTCAGCCAACAAAACATACTGTTAGACTCAACCGACAAAAACGCATTCGAAAACATCATAAACGACATACGAGCTGATCACAAAGCACCGGTAGAGCAGAAGACACAGATCTCATCAGAAAAAACAGTCACCACAGAAAACATCACACCTGAAGTAACCCCGACACCGATACCACCTACCACGCCTGAACAACCATCGACCTCGACTCCAACACCAGCACCAGCATTAGTTGCAGCGCCGAAACCTGTTTCTCGTCCACCAAACATTACTTCCACCTCATCGGCAGGGAAGATGATCCTCGGACAACTGGTGGAGATAGAGGATCTGCAATACGTAGTGGCTGATTCAAGTCTCGATAGAGGTCAGAAGCGCGATAGTCTTCAACCTGTAGGTGACTTTTTCCTCCCGATAGAAGTGATGGCCACTCACACTGCAATATTCGGAGCGAACCAAGGCGGCAAAACCACCACTACAAAGAGGCTGATAGCTGAGCTCTCCCGGCTCAAAATACCTGTGCTGATAATTGATTGGCACAGCGAGTACACGGATCTTACTAGGCGGCTAGGTGGATCGATACTTGTTCCTCCTACTGCGCTAGTGAAGCCGCAGGATGATGAAATTCCTCTAACATGGAACATACTTGACCCGCGCTTCTACGCGATGCAGCTCAACGAAGAGGTTCTGGAGGACTACATCGGGCTAGTGGTCAACATGCTGTCAATGAAGCAGATCATGAATCTCACCGAGCCGATGAAGAGCGCGATGACTAACGCGCTTCGCAACGCTTATAGCCTCACAGATATTTCCCAAGGCAAGTTCCCTACTTTCGACGATATCCGCAAAGCCCTTGAGGGACTGCCGCTGCAAACGGGGACGCTGGACGCGTTGATACGTAGGTTGAACATTATGACTGCTGGCACCTTAGGCTCGATATTCTGCGACCAGACTAGCTTCAACCCTTCCGTGCTATTCAACAAGAACGTCTGCATAAAGATGAACCATCTCACGGAGGACTTTGACTATGCGGTGGGGCTTCTAACCTTCTTCATACTGAGGCAGGCTGCGAGCTACTTCAAAACCCTCGGCGAAGCTCCTCACGATCACCCTCTACGGCATGTGGTGGTTATTGATGAGGCTCCTGCTGTGTTAAGATCTTACAGTGATGTGCAGAAGCTTCTCGGAAGAATGTTGGAGGAGCTAAGGAAGTTCGGGGAGGGTGTAATCGTAGTCGCCCGCAACACCGACATCCCGAAGATAGTGCTCAGAGAAACAAACCAGAAGATTGTGCATAAACTTCAGCTTCCGCAGGACATAGACGGCGCCGCAGAGATGCTGGGGATAAAGCCGCAGAAGGACATAATCGCGGATCTGCCGCCAGGCGTCTGCTTCCTCAAATCCGCCGGAGACAAACCTAAACTAATCAGAATCTCCAAGCCGTAAATAGCTGAATGGGTCGTCTTTGGTGGAAGTAGTTCTCATTTAATCATTAAACGGAAGATAGAATAGCGAGTCTGTGAAAAAGAACATGTGAAAAGCGGTTTCAAGAGGATGAACTGAGGAGATGAAGGAAGGTACCCGGGAGATGCTATTCCTAAAGACGTAGCATTTCAGATTTGCGAGGAAATCCGAAAAGAGAAAGCAGACAAATGGTTTACACAATGTTGGGGCTGTGTGAGGTTCTCAAAGGGCGACCCGAACAAGATGTGTCTGAACAGTTCACCGGGCTACCGCGGCTGCAACTTAGTTAACGAACGATACGACCAACGGTATCGTGATGGTTTAGGCGTCTTCAAAGATGAATAAGTCATCGATGGTTGTCTGTAATGCTTTTGCGATGTCGTGTGCTAATTTGAGGGAGGGATTGTATTCTCCTTTCTCTATGAAGAGGATGGTTTCTCTTCTCACTCCGACCTTTTTCGCGAGGTCTTCTTGGGTGAGGTTGTATCGTGCTCTGAGTTCTTTGATCCTGGTTTTCACTTTAGCTCCCTTTCCGCGCTAGGTACAAGTATGATGCGGCGAATGCGAATCCCGCGGCGATTACTACAGATACGGTTACAAGGTGGCCTTCCAATTCATACCCAAAGAGTACGTCTGCGAGTGCTGGAGCGAGGACCGCGCTCAAAATTGCTGCGATGAACCCGTAATACCCTGCTTTGTAGTTTATGTTTTTCAGTCTTTCATCTGCAGCGGGTAGCCCTTTTGATATGTTTCTGGCTCTGTCCCACATGATGTATGTGGCAAAAGAGACTAGAATTGCAACTATTGCTACAGATGCGATTTCCCCATATCCGATTGTGCCTGCAAAGGTGATGTAGGCTATCATTGAGATTAGCACTAAAACTACTAACGACAACCCCAACACTACTACTATTCTATCTTTCATTTGTTTTCACACTCCTTGTTAGCTAACAATAACTTTTTGTATTGTATAGCTAACTCCATGTTAGCTATATATAACATTAGCTATTTAGGTTTTGCCCCAAACAAGACAAGAAATCTAACTTCAGCTCATGTTGTAGGTGGTTGTGAAGGACTCTAGCCAGATCCTAAGGCTATGCAGACTGGGTCACCTGCAGCCTTAAGTTGATTGTCTTGGATGTGCGGGATAGAATCTTAATTAAGCTTGACGACACTTACCATATTAGAGAATTTCTATGGGAGCAGCTAAAACCCTCAGGAAAGAGTTCCCCAGTGTTCTAGACAGCGCATACGAGCAATACAAACAGGATCTAACGCGCTACAAGTTGGTTAAGGAGATTATGAGTAAAAACATTGTCACGATAACGCCTGAGGCAACGGTGTACGAGGCTGCCCGAATAATGGGGGAAAAGCACATCGGAAGCCTTATCGTAGAGAAGTATGACACGGCAGTAGGCATAATTACTGAGCGAGACTTGCTTAGCGAAGTCTTGGCACAGGAAAAAGATCTACGAGCGGAAAAGGTTGAGAAAATCATGTCTTACCCTCTCGTCACCATATGTTCGACTGCCAAAATAAAAGAGGCCGCTCAAATGATGGTTAATGAGAAGGGGCGGCTTGCCGTCTTCGACTGCGGAAAAATCATGGGTGTAATCACCGCTTCAGACCTGATCAGAAGCCTGCCCGAAGTCGATGAAACAAAGGTAAGAGTAGACGACTTCATGACCAAGCGGGTCATAACTGCCGACGAGGCAACGTCCGTTAAATCTATAGCCAAAACGATGGGCGAACAACGTATTGGAAGCGTCATCATCATGAGCAAAGGACAACCGACTGGGATTTTCACCGAGAGAGATCTGCTAACCACTTTCCTAGCTAATGCTAAGCCACTAGAAACAAGTGTAGGCACACAAGCTTCGTCGCCACTAGTGACAGTGCCTTCTGGAACAAGCGTTCACAAAGCTGCCGTCACTATGGCCGTGAAACATATTAGACGATTGCCCATTTCCGAAAAAGGCAAACTTGTAGGTATCGTCACAGCACGCGACCTTGTCGAAGCGTACGCAAAATAGAACTTCAGCACTCCTCCTTTTTTTTAACTCAAACATCAAGAGATGAAATTCTCAGAATTCGCTGTGTCGTTGCGAGCCTCTAATACAAAGTTGGAATAATATGAGTGTAGATCGTCGCAAGCTTAGTTTGAGAGAAGACTGGCCCGCGATACCCTACCTCACCCTAATTCTTATTGGCATGGCAGTGTCAGCTTACGACTTCATAGTTCTTCAGGGTCTCCGAATCCAGTTTTATCCGGTAAACTTGGGAGGTATTGCATTGGTGATCCTTGGAGGCTCCTTAAGGGCAATCAGCAGAATGACGTTAAAGCGGGCGGGCTTCGGGCTTGTAAACAGCACGCGCCTCCGTGTTATTGAGAAACAGAAACTTATCACTAACGGCATATATGGACACATAAGGCATCCTCTCTACTTAGGAGAAATAATACGAAACACAGGCTTCGCTTTTGCCGCATGCAGCCTGTATGGTTTGATACCGATACTCATAGGCAACGTCTTGCTGCTCTTTAGAATAGGCGTAGAGGAGAGAATGCTTGTGGAAGAATTCGGAGTGGAGTACGAGGAGTATATGCGGAGAACCTGGAAACTTGTACCTTATGTTTACTAGGAAAGCAGCATATGCTGTACGTAGAATGATATCTGCGATGGAGGTGAAGAGATGAAGGCGAGATACAGAGTTCACAGAGTTGATATTGTAATGAGAACAGATCAAGCTCGGTTTGAGCAATTCTTGAACAGTCTTGAGGGTGAAGTGGTCTCAGTTATTCCCAATGTTTCTCCAAGCTGGACTTTCGGAGGAATGGGAGCTAGGACGTACTACTTCTGGGTAATCGAAAAAGTGAATCAACCGTAGACAAACGTAAGCGAATAGAGAACAAATGCTCCTTTCCCCTATATGGGCGAGGAATTTCTCAACAGTAAAAATCAATGATTATGATCAATAGGTTCAAAAAATATTTTGGGGGATTTAGTATTTCATGGACTTCTTTGTCAGGCCGTCCCAATTCTTCCACACAAAAACAGTCACTGCAGCAGGATCTACCGCGTTTGTGTAGACATCGCCGCTTATGCCTGTAATCGTCAACCCAACGTTTGAAGGCGCGAAAGTCTTCAAGAAACGCAAGTAGCCCCCAGGTATCCCTCAGAAGTGCGGGGGGTGGGATTTGAACCCACGAACCCCTAAGGGACAGGGTATCTTAACTTCTGGGAGCTGTTGCGATCCAAAGGCGGGCGGTTCGTTGATTCTTCTTAGGTGAGGTTGCGTTATATCCTATTAGTTCAACCATTCCTGACTTTTGCAATCCTTTGAGGTGTTTTCTTACCACAGAGGCAGAAATATCACAGCCGTATGCCAACTGACGTATAGTCATCGGTTTCGTCATTAACAGATCTAATAGTTGCTTGCGTGTCATTCCCCGTGGCTGTTTACGAGTTCCACCAACTGGATTCCTTAGGATGTGCTGGAACATCTTGTCCTGATCCTTATCAGGTAATGGACCAATTGTTTGATATATGTCTCTTCGTCCTTCGGCACGAAAGCTTACGCACCATTTTGAATGATTCTCATATTCTTTAGTTCTCAAATGGTGCACTAAGCCCCATCTATTAGCTACATTCCACAGATGAACCGCGTTCTGACGACTCGTATATGTGACCACTAACGTTCCGTCTGCGCCAATAGATCCTTCGTCGATTATGGCTTGCCCTATGATTGCCATTGCTACGTCCTTATCCTCCATCGCCTTTTCCGCTATTTTCTTCATCCTTCTATGCTCCCAGAGGTTCCTAAGCCCTGCGCCGTTGGCCAGGCTTGGCAACCCCCGCGCATGTAGTCGATGCTCTGTCTTTCATCATAATATGAAGCTTTTCCTTAACCCTTCTCTGCTGATGGTTCCGGCTAAGAGGTCTCAACCGCTCTGCCCTGCCTCTTTGGCAAAAGAGATTTAAGGTTAGAAGCCACTAAACTGTTTATGTCAACTCAAACTAGAGTAGCGTCCTATCAGGCCAGGAACTTCGATTATCTTTTAGGGGCTCCAGGTTTCAGTGATGAGCTGCTGAAGAATCACTTCACTTTGTATCAGGGTTACGTTAAGAACACTAACAATCTCTCTGAGCGTCTCATGAATATGGTGAGCGCGGGCAACGCGGGGACACCTGAGTTCTCTGAGCTGAAGAGGCATTTCGGCTGGGAGTGGGACGGGATGCGTCTTCACGAGTATTACTTCGAGGGGATGAGTCGTAATGGCGCTGAGCTTGAAGATGATTCGTCTCTAGGCAACAAGATTGCTGAGGACTTTGAAAGCTATGAAAACTGGGAGAAGGACTTCAAGGCTACAGGCAAGATTCGAGGCGTTGGATGGGCTGCCCTATACTTTGATCCGCGAACTAACCGGCTCATCAACGCTTGGATCAATGAGCATGACACCGGCCACTTAGCGGGCTGCAACCTCCTCCTCATCATGGATGTCTTCGAACACGCCTTCATGCACGACTACGGACTAAACCGCGCAGATTACATAGAGGCCTTCTTCAAAACAATAGATTGGAACGTAGTTTTAGAACGCTTCCCCCGCGAGTAAGTAGACAAGTAGGTAAGCAAGCAAGGAAGTAGCCGCGGCAAACCAAGTGCTCACGGCAACACACATAATTAGTCCCGCCGTCTAAGCTGCCATCTGAAGTGACTGATTAGATGGCGAAAGGAAAGATCAGCCTAGGTCTCCTTCTACCCACATCCGCCCATAAAGGCACCCCAAGATTCAGCAAGATCCTTGAGATGGCTGAAACAGCTGAACACGCTGGGTTCGGCTCCCTCTGGGTTGGCGACAGCCTTCTACGACCAAGAATAGATGCGCTAATCACCTTAGCAGCGGCCGCTGCTCGAACCGAAAAGGTTAAGCTCGGAACCGCCACCCTTCTCCTACCGCTCCGCAGCCCCGTTCTAGCGGCGCAAACAATCTCCTCACTGGATCATGTTTCCAACGGTCGAGTGATACTTGGAGTCGCTCCTGGGGGGGAAGACTCGAAGGATGAGTTCGATGCCTGCGGAGTACCGTTCGAGAACAGAGGCAGCAGAATGGATGAGCAGGTCAAGATTCTGCGGAAACTCTGGACTGAGAAAAACGTTAGCTTCAAAGGCAAATTCCACAACCTGTCGAACATCACGCTGGAGCCTAAACCAATCCAGAAACCTGCACCACCAGTTTGGATAGGCGGTGCTTCTGAACGCACCTTCAAACGAGTAGCTGAGACCGGAGACGGATGGCTACCCTTCGACCTCTCTCCAGAAGATTATGAAAAGAACTGGAACCAAATTATCGCTTTAGCCAAAGCGGCTGGGCGGAAACCCTCGGAAATCTACCCGTCCGTATATCTCTACACCAGTCTGAAACCGGAGAGCGGCAAATCTGGTGCAGCCGACGACTTTTACATCGGCGGAATGCATGCGTCTACACTTTCAACCCACGGCCGCGAACAGACCTACACCTCCCCAGATGAACTCATCAGAAAGATCAGCAGCTTCGCAGATATCGGCGTGAAAACAGTCGTACTCAGATTCGCTGCCCAAGACCCGATGGGGCAACTCAACGCCTGCGTAAAACATGTACTTCCATCACTGTAGAAGATACGGATAGCGGAAAAATCAAAACAAGAAAAGGTAGTGGCACCGGGGTTGAGTCTGATGGTGCCAACTACCCATCTATCTACTACTGCTTCTGCTTACTTCTCTGGTTGAGGTGTTGCTGGATGTCCGAGTTTTACTGTTGAAATGTAGATGAGGCTCTGGGTTGAGTTGTTGCTGTCGATCATGCGACCCTTCACCAGCATGACGACATGTCCTTTAGCATGTTTGATAGTTACGCCTTTCAGGTGAACTTGGTACTCTTCGCCATCAGCGTTCTGGACTTTTCCGTTGGCGGTGAAGCCGCGTTGGCTGATTGAACCTGACCATGTGCCGTTTACGACTTTGTAGATTATTTTGGTGCCGTTATCTAGTATTACTATGCCTCCTTTCACCGCTTCGATTGTGTGGGAGCCGTTGGCTTTTGCACCCTCTGCGTTAGTCTGCTCCAGTCCTACTAACCT
This sequence comes from Nitrososphaerota archaeon, assembly GCA_016190055.1. GTDB lineage: Archaea > Thermoproteota > Nitrososphaeria > Nitrososphaerales > JACPRH01 > JACPRH01. The sequence goes on from JACPRH010000034.1 coordinate 56,573, forward strand.
TAGGCTGCTTCGATGGGTCTCGTTAGAGGCCTTGTCGACTGCTATGCCTAATCCCAGAATAGTCACACGGCGCTTCAGATCAGGCTTATCAGCTGCGGCGGCTGAAAGCATCGGTGTCAGAGACAGCGACACTAGCAATACCGCAACGGCTGCGTAAGCGATTTTGCGAGTTACGGTCATACTCATTTCTCCATCGTTATTCGGATATTAGTGAGGATAAGTAAGGAACTCGCCGGAACACTCTTACCATATATGTGGGAACAGCCGTTTCAAATCAAATATTTCTAGGTTAACTGGGTGATGAAGGTGCTGGAGCAGTAATATGTTTGGTTGTTTTATCAGCAGATATGTCCTAATATTTTATGGATGTTTCTTCTTCTTCATTTCTTGATTTAGAACTATTTCGATGCAGTAAAATTAGACGCTGAGAATTATATATCTCCTACACCTCGGCTAACTGATAATAAGAATTTTAATTAGAAATTCTAAAAATACTAAAAGATGGGTTAAATATGGCGGGCGCGAAATTTCTATTATGCCTCAGTGTCCGAACTGCGGTAGAGCGGTGCCTCCAAACTCCCAGTTCTGTCCTTACTGTGGCGCTGCGCAATCATCATCAACAACACCTGCTACTTCTGCACCACCGCTATCTAGATATGTGATAGTTCAGTACAAAAGCCCTGGCATAGCTGTTGTTTTGGCTCTAGTTTTTGGTATCTTCGGTTTGGCGGGGGTAGGTCACATCTATGTAGGGAAGGTCAGCAAAGGCCTTTCCTTAATTATAATCGGAGTCATTCTGGGAGTATTGACGTGGGGAAGTTTCATCACAGGCTTCTTAACCTTCGGCTTCGGCTTCGTAGCTTCAGCAATATTCGGATTGATGCTCTTCGTGCTCTGCGTATGGCAGATATACGATGCCTATGTTCTTGCGAACCTGTTTAACAGACGGGTACAAGAAATCGGCACAGCCCCATGGTAAAGTAAAATCATATTAACTCGGATCGCTCGTCGTAGGGTGGACGCTACCTAGTTGTTGCTCTGCTGTTTTGATGGTTCTAGTTAGTGGTGCAGTGCTTAAGATATTGTCTGTGGATTGAGCTATGTACGTTAATTATGTAGGTTGTGAAAGAATATGTATATACTAAAGTTAGGTCATTAGAAGTGGAGTATATGCAGAAGGGTAGCCGACAGGCGCTGCTGGCTGATGATGCTGTCCGGCGGTGGTATGACCATATGGCGAAGCGGTCAGTGGTTACTACAGATGTGTATCTTCGTAGGCTGGGGCACTTCTGCGAGCTTAACCGGACGACTCCTGGAAAGCTAGTTGAGATGCGTAGCAAGGATTTGGGTGATCTGCTTCTCAGTAATGTGGCTGAGCTTGAGGCGAAGCATTATGCTGGAAGCTATATTGAATCTACTTTGAAGGCTGTGAGGTCTTGGCTGGCATTTAACGGTGTTAAGGTTAAGACTAAGATTAAGGTGAAGGGGGCTCAGGCTACGCCTTCTCTCAAGAATGAGCGGGTTCCGAGTAAAGATGAGCTTAGACGCATATTTCTTTCTGATAACAGAAAGTCTAGGGCTGCAGTTGCTCTTGTTGCACAGGCTGGGTTAAGGCTTGAGACACTGGGCAACTACAAAGGCGACGACGGCCTAAGGATAGGTGATTTACCTGAGGTACGTATTGACCACGGTGTGGTTAGCTTCGCGAGGACCCCGACGCTGGTTATTGTCAGAGATGAGCTCAGCAAGGCTCGGCATCAGTACTTCACATTCCTCGCTGAAGAAGGCTGTGAATACCTGAAGGATTACTTGGAGGAGCGGCTCAGGGGCGGAGAGGTTCTCACTGAGGATTCTGCTATAATCACCCCCAAGGTTGCCAATAAGGAGTTTATTCGAACCATAAACATCGGCGATATGATTCGAGTCGCGGTTAGAAGTGCTGGTTTCCCTTGGAGACCGTATGTGCTGCGAGTGTACTTCGATACCCAGTTGACAGTGGCTGAGAACGAGGGTCTGATGCCGCGTGAATACCACCGCTTCTTCATGGGTCATAAGGGCGAGGCAGCGGTCAAGTATTCTGCGAAAAAGCACAAGCTTCCAAATGACGCTGTTGAAGATATGCGGAGTGCCCTCGCTAAGGCTCAGAAGTACCTGCAGACACGTAAATCAGAGGAGGTAATGGAGCAGGAGGTCACCGTAAACATGAAGAAGCAGCTGCTGCTTGTAAGCGGGTACAGTAAAGAGGAGATTGAAGGGTTCAACCTGGAACAGATGTCTGCTGAAGAGGTTCAGACTAAGGTACGTGAAAAACTCTTAGCGATATTACTGGCTGCAAAAACCGTTACAAAATGAAGAGCCAAAGATAGATCCAGCTGATCTATCTTCGACCCTGTAGAGGTATTAACCGGATGTAGCCGGTTACATCGTGCCGCTGGTAGCGAACTCAGACTCACGAGCTGCGCTCTTGATTCTTCCGAATTCCTTCTCTACGTCCGCGGGGCTAGTGTACTGCTTGTCAGCGAGCTGTCTGAGGATAGCCATCACCTCATCGGGTGCTCCGTTCTCCTCCGCATGGTCTACTAGCTCGTTCTTGTCTGCTGGATAATCAATGCCCTTGAGGTAGACCTGTATCTTGGCCGCGCTCACCTTTGCACTCTCCATTGAAGCTCTTCCACCTTTTTGCTGTGGGGTTGCCATTTACTTTGTCACCTCCTCTTTGTTTAGGTTGAAGAGCGGAACCGAGACTAATAAGAGTTTTGAACCCTAAAGCTGGTGGAACGTAATGGACTTGAACCAAAAATAGTCCAGACAACAAAGATATAACGAAAATTCCCTTAATGTATTACAATTATCTAGATCGTGAAATTGGCCCGACAGACTCGGCCTTCTGCCCACTTGCCTGCTTGCTTACGTGGAGGTTTTCACCCAAGCCCGAAGAAACTCCGCAACGCTCCAGGCTTGAGATATGCAGCCGCGAGGCGTGAAAGGCGCATCCGCATCACAGATCTCGCTTATGGAGCCTATGCATGCTTGGCTTAGATGAGCTTCTATTTCGCCTAGGATTTTCCGTGCACCCACCTTATCTTCAGGATACACTTTAAGGTAGGCGTCGATGAATGGACCAAGTAGCCAAGGCCATACCGTACCTTGATGGTAGGCTGTGTCACGCGCCTTTATGTCGCCGTAATACCTTGGTTTGTAATCCGGGTTATCCGGAGATAGGGTTCGCAGCCCTACTGGTGTAAGGAGCTTTTCTGTAACCGCCTTGATAACTGGAAGCCATCTGTTTTCGTCGAGAACCGGGTAAGGTAATGAGATGGCTAATATCTGGTTTGGGCGGCACGAAGCATCGTTCCCACCTCGCTCTCCATCAACAACATCGTACAGGTGTCCCCCGACCTCGTACCAGAACCTTTGATTGAACGACTCCTTAGCTCTCCCCGCATGAATAGCCATAGCCTCAGCGTCCTTATCTCTACCCGCTTTACGGCACCACTGCTCTAACAGGCGGAGCGCATTATACCACAACGCGTTAATTTCAACTGCCTTACCTCTACGGGGCGTTACAACCCAGTCTCCAACCTTGGCATCCATCCAGGTGAGTGGGAGATCCTGCTCGCCCTGAGTGAGAAGCCCATCCGCCGGATCAACTCTGATGTTGAAGTGCGTACCACGTAAGTGGTACTCCACGATCTCAAGGAGCTTTGGTAGAAGATGTGTAAGTGTCGATTGATCCTTAGTGTATTCTAGGTAGCGGCCAAGCGCATGAAAGAACCATAGCGTAGCATCCGCGGTATTGTAACGGGCCTCCTCCTGCCCCTCAGGGAACATGTTCGGTATCAAGCCGTCGCGAATATAGCTGCCGAAGGTTCGCAGAATCCACCCGGCCTCAGCATATCTACCTGTAAGCAGGGTTAATCCTTCAAGGCTGATCATAGTGTCTCTTCCCCAGTCTGCAAACCAGTGGTAACCCGCAATCACTGTACGAATCTCGTCACCTCGGGCGTTGATACGCGCAGCATCATGCTGCCTAGTCACCGGTATTACGATGAACTGATCAGCCGCAAGCGCAAGCTCAGCTGCCAAGCCGTCTCTAGCTTTGGGGCTTACTGCGTTGAGCATAAACTCGCGGCGGATTAGCTCCGCGGCAAACGCCTCATCAGGTGTGAGCGCTCGAACTATATCGGGTGATTCCGTAGATGCGGTTAACACAACCTTTTCTCCTGGGGCCAGGTTAACGTTGAAGTAACCTGGGCTCCAAAGATCTTCTCTACTTTCGTAACCTAAATTTGCCTCAAGCCTGTAAATGAGCTCTTCAAGCCTAATTCTATCTAGCGTAAAGGGCGCATCGTGACCTTCAACAAGAACTCTTAGCGCTGGAAGCCCCGGGCCGGCAGATATCTCACAAATATCATCGATAAACCGAACCGCGTAAGAGGTGCCGAGTGAAGTTGTCACAGGCTGATTTTGAGGGCGAAAACGCAGGCAGGGTCTTAAATCGAGCTTAACCGGAGTGTTTCCTGAAAGAGTGTAACTCACCTGAACTGTGTTCTGACGGTAACGAAGCAATACTCTTCTTTCAATGGCGACATCTTTAGCCTCGTAACGCCACACCGGCAGACCCATTTCAAGTCTGAAGTTGGTCAGAAAACAGGCGCCGTGCATCTGTAGCGAGCAGCTCAGCCGCTCCTCCCCGCTTAGCTGCGTCTTTGTGCCGTCAGGGAAGGTAACAGACTCCAAAATACTGTTCAGCACAACTGTTCTGCCGAGCGGAGCGGGGAGTGCAGCTATTAGGAAACCGTGGTAGCGGCGCGTAGTCACTCCGGAGATTGTTCCAGAGGCGTAGCCGCCAAGCCCGTTAGTTACAATCCACTCACGGTCAAGGAGCGGTTCAGGGTTAAGCAGCTCCCTATCAGACCAAGGTATCTCTCGTCTAATCGAGGTCATCGCTGCTTACCTCTCAACTAAGCTGTTCTCTTTGACCGCTTTGAGCACCGCTGCAGCTTCACCTAGAACCCGCCAGATTCCGTCCTCGTCTTCAGGCGGAGGAGTTCCTGTGCCGCCGTAAGCCGGGTCCTCACTTGACCACATCAGCTTCCAATACCTATCTTGAGGCGGTGCGAGCAGCGGCTCAGGCGAAGGCTCAAGCTCAGTGTCTTTACCGAAGTTGAATAGGATTAGTCTATCGTCATCTTCCTCACCGAAGAAGCGGAGAAGGAACGCTTCAGGTGCGAGTATTGCTCCATCTACGCCGCCGACACGTTGGCTTCGGAAGACCGGGTCTTCACGCCTAATTTTAATCAGGTCGCAGAAGAGCATGTAATGCTTGACGTGTTTCTGCCGTTCAGAGGGATCTAGTTTGCAGCGGTGAAAGGTCTCAGGATCTCCGGGATTTGGGAGGAGATGGCGCATCTCAGGCTGAGCCAGACTCCTGAATTGGCTGAGAAACTGAGATCGGCCTTCTTTTACTTGATCAGCGGTAGGAGCAGGCATGTCGCTGAAGTAGAGGAACGGAGTTGAAGCGCCGAACTCCTGTCCTTGAAACAGCAGCGGGGTCTCCGGAGCGAGTAGGAGAAGCGCAGTCATTGCCCTGTACCGTCCTGGGGACGTCAAGTGCTGGTAACGAAGCCCGTAGGCGGAGTTGGCGATCTGATCATGGTTTTGCAGGTAGTGGACGAACTTCGCCGGCTCTGTGTTCAATGCGGGGGTTCCGCGGCGCTTTTCCTGCCACATGTAGTATTGGCCTTGGTATAGGTAGCCTCTTTTGATGCTGGATATGAGTTCTTGGGGGCTGCCGAGATAGTCCGTGTAGTAACCTTCTCTGCGGCCGGTTAACGTAACCATGGCGGTGTGGTGGAAATCGTCATTCCACATAGCATCGCAGCCGTACCCACCGTTCTCTCTAGGCTTCACTATGCGAGCGAGCTGAGGCTCGTTTTCAGCAACAACAATGATGTGGCGTCCTTTAGTCGCTTTTCTTGATTGTTGAGCGACTGCGGCGACTATGTGTTCTGATGATGTGTCGTAAATGTTCTGGGTGGCGTCTAGTCTTAAGCCGTCTAGGTGAAACTCGTCTATCCAGTAGGCTGCGTTGCTTGTGAAGAATTCGCGTACCTGGGCGCTGCCTTCCTCGTCATAGTTGATAGCTTCGCCCCAGTCAGTATTCTTGCCTGTGCTGAAGTATGTTCTTGAGAATCTTCTAAGAAAACTGCCTACGTTGCCCACGTGATTATACACCACGTCAAGTATTACCCCGAGGCCCAGTGCGTGAGCCTTATCGACGAAGCTGCGCATATCGTCAGGTGAACCGTATAGATGGGTAGGAGCGAACAGGTTGACCCCGTCGTATCCCCATCCGAACTGGCCTGGGAAATCAGCCACCGGCATAATTTCTAGGAGCGTTATCCCGGTTTTCGCAAGCGGCTCTAGTTGCTGCTTGGCGCTCTCCCAGACTCCTTCGGGTGTAAAGGTGCCGATGTGCATCTCGTACATAATTTGCCCTTGAATCTGTACTCCCGGCCACTTAGCGTCTGTCCAGGGAAACCTGTTAGGATTAACTACCTGTGATGGGCCAAATGGTCCTTCAGGCTGAAATCTTGAAGCCGGATCTGGAATGAAATCCTCCTTGTCGTTAATCTGGAAACGATATAGTGCGCCTTCACCGATGCCGTCAACAGTTCCGGAGAAGTACCCTCCGCTTTCCCTGTCAAGATCAACTCTGAAGACGCCGTATACACCGGGGCCTCCTTCTAGAACAACTCTTACTCTTCTGCGATCTGGTGCCCATACGCGAAAGTTTACTCCGCTCTGCCCTAGGATCTCCGCACCCACCGGTAGGCGGCGTGAAACACCCCCTTCCGCTTGGCTCATCTAATCTTTTCTTATCTCCATCCACCAAACACTGTGGATTTGATTCAGATCGCGGTTGAGATTATTAAGAGGATTCTCTATGTCAGGTCTAGTAGGACTTGAACATTAAACTGTATTTCTTGCAGCTGATACTCCAACATTAGCAAAGTCATCAACATCGAAGAATACGGTATAAGGTTATGTAACTGCGCTTATCCTAAAGCGGACCAAACGTATCTAGTGTTTCGATGCGAAAAAAGGGAAAATGAGAGTCGAAAGATATTCGGCTCTCCTGACTTTGCCGGCTGGCTACCTTTGACTGCCTGTTACCTTGATTTGACCGAACTCACGCTCTACGTCGGTTACGTTGTTGTATTCCTTGTCTGGAAGCCTGTCGAGCCATTCAATGACATTGTCGGGAGCACTGTTATTCCGAGCTGTGTCTAAGATATCTTGCTTGCCGCATGGGAAGCTGATGCCTTTGAGGTAACTCGCTAATTCAGATGCGCTTACACTTGGTGCGTGAAGCGAAGCTTCTCCACCTTTTTGTCCGCGTGTTTGCATTGGGGCTGACATTTTTATTACTCACAGGTATTATGTTATTTGAATCTAATAAGGGTTTTGAACCCAAATAATGGTGGGCCGTAGTAGGCTTGAATCACGACCATCGATATGTCAGACGCTCAAAACGCCCACAGAATAACCAATATGAATCACTATGCTAAGAGGTACTTCTTCTAGCTTTAGTAGTGGCTGCGCCGCATATTCCTCTACCCAAGACCACCGTGTTTTATTAAAAATATCTAGAACTGTTCAATATTGTTCATGTTAAACATAATGAAGATACAATAGGTTTCTGTTTTTCAAGATTTAAATATGTGTTAAGCTAAAAATTATTATGACCAAAACGGATTTTGTAATCGATGTTGCGGAACTAGTGACCACCCTTAAGGAGGTCGCCAAAAAACTTGACGTCTCACACATCTCTACGGAGGGAATGGGCGACTCACCTGAAGTAGGTATCCCCTTCAACAAAGCACTTAGCTACATAGAGGCCGCTGAAGAATTAGTGAACCAGGCACAAAAGAACCTCAGCCTCGCCATCAAAGCTTCAAAAACAGTAGAAAGCCAAAGCGGAGCATAGTGCATCCAATTTCTTGCGACCTGCTTATTTCATCGAGACCATAGTGTCCAAGAAAGTGGATTCTGCCCCGTCCAGCGAGACTTAACTATACTAGCGTACAATGAAAGTTACGAGAAGCAGATGAGTCCGTTCACTCTCTGCATCGCAGGAGATTCAAAAGCATTGAATGCGATGGTGGGTCGGGGCGGATTGTAGCTATCCCCTTTTTATCCGAATTAGAAAAAAAACATTATGCTACACTCTACGAACTTACCCATAAGGTGTCCACTATATCGTTACAAGTATTAGTTTCGACCATTTTTTGCAGCGTTGAAACAGCGCTATCCGCGTTCAAGTTGTCTTCGAAGGCTGACGGCAGGATTGAGGCGAGGCTAGATCGGCTGATCTCAATTAATCGGTCAGCCGATTTGGCCTCTTGTCTCGCCGCCGGCGTGCTGGCTTGTGTGAATGTTAACGTAGGTGTTCCCTGCCTTCATCTCGTTTATCAGATCACTCAGAGGATGCCCTTCAAGCGGCCCGACAAGATTGGATGCGGTTATTGTTCCCTCCATAAGAACCCCATCTGATCTACCTGGGATTAGCACAGCAGGTGGTGTCGCCGGATATAGCCATGCAACTACAGGTCCAGCTGCACCTTTTGCCCCTTGATGGATGTGCGCCATTGTGACATTCTCGATGTTGGATCTGACGAGCTTGTAACGTATTGAACTACCGTCTGAGCTTACGTTAAAGGTGGCTTCGCCCTGCGCTTGCGTCGTTACTGAGGGCACTTCTTCACCTCCAGAGAGTTTTGCTGTAAATTTAAGTTCCTGTTCTGGGGTCGGTGTGAGGCCTCCTAAGCCCAATATGGCCGAGACAGCTATGACTACGATAACGGCTGCGAGTGTCAGGATTAGGAATCTTTGTCTAATGCTCTTCACCTCCTGGGAGTTTTGTTGTGAAGTTGAGTAAGTGCAGCAGCGGCCGACATCAAAACCAAGTCGAGAGTTAAAGTTCCTAGTATCGGTGCGGTTAGCAGTTTCTGGTGGTTTATCATGAATATTCTCCTGTAGATTATTTCGTTCTCGCACCTTTTAGATATTTCCGTTTTGCTAAGGCAGTACCGTTAAAAGTTATTTTATAACTTTATTATATCAATAAATATATGGTGACAAGTTCTCTCATAATTAGCGAGATGAAGAGTTTTTATTTAGTGTTGACTCTCCTATTTGTCGTCGTAGCAGCCGTCGCGGCTGCTTATCTAATGCTTCCTACCACAGGTCAGCCCAGGATTCCTGAAAAGACTACCCCTCAGCTTTTTGCGGCAGTTCAGGATACTGATAGTAACCCACAGACCCCAACAAATACGGAGGGAATCATTGTAGATTCCAAGGGGACTGTCTACGTCGGTTTATTAGCTGAGCGTGCAGTGGTAAGCATTAACCGAAACGGTTCGCAGCGTATGTTCGCAAGGATACCGGGCGACGGTAGTCTCTTAGGCTTGGCTGTTGATAGTAAAGACAACATCTATGTTGCTGATGCTAACTTCGGAGATCCGCAGGGAAGCTCCAACCGCATACACAAGATCACTCAGGCGGGTGATGTCACAGTATTTGCTTCCGGCATACCTGCTCCAAACGGGCTAATTTTTGATCGAGACGGAAACCTACTAGTGACCTCCATAACTCAAGGCGCAATCTACAAGGTGGACAAAGACGGTAAGGTCACACTATTCTTGGATCATGACCTGTTAAAAGGGCATAACCCTCAATTCCCATTCGGCGCAAACGGCATTGCAGTAACTAAGGATGGAACAATCTACGTAGCGAACTATGGAGACTCAAGCATAATTCGAATCAAGGGAGGCAACGCCTCAATATTCGGTGAAGCAAAAGACTTCCCGGGTGCAGACGGATTAGCCCTCGACTCTGCGGGGAACCTATACATCGCCCAGAACATGGTCAACACCATATCCGCCCTAACACCCGAAGGAACCAAAATAATTGTCGCCCAAAACGGTGACTCCACTGGCATAGATGGTGAACTTGAAGCACCTGCAAGCCTAGCCTTCTACCAAGATCGTCTATACGTGACAAATACAGATTATCAAATGGGAACAAACACAAAAACAGAACCACCCTACGGAATATCAGTACTCAAGATAGGCATCCCCGGACAGCAATAAGCAAAGTCCTGAATAACGTCTCGAGATATGGACTTGTCTCAGGGACTATTTCTACAGGAGTTATGCATTTGGTTTGAGTAGGTTGTGGGTTAGGTTGGCTAGGTGGATTCGTATCCTGTCCCCTATGACGTTTAGTTTCACCAAGTGGGCTCCAAGCTCAAAGCCAGAAACATATCGGAGCACCTGTCCAGCGTCCACCCACGTATTGAGACTCGGCCAATAAAACGGCGGTTATCTGAGAATAGGATTTGCTTAAAAGATTTGGTGGGCCGGGAGGATTTGAACCACCGACCTTCGCTGTGCCAGACGGTCAAAACTGGGAAGAATTCAACCGATGGCTAGACGCCTAATACACCCATAGAACCGCTGTAAGTTTAAGGCTCTATGCTCAGCGAAATGCTTCCGATGAAAGTGAGTTATTGAGCACTTATGTTGTTCGCTTAACCATATATTCGTTCGTCGTTAGCGAACAAAATCCCTTTCAATAATATTTACGAAACGCTTGACTCTTTCGAAGGCATCAATTCGGCTTGAGTCTGTACCCATGAAGCGGGCCACTTCATAGGGTCCTCTGCGGCGGGGTGATGAGAAGGCTTCTTGTATTGTTTGTACACTAGATTCTATTAGTGCCAATTTTTTCTGTTTGCTGTTTCTGATTTCTGACAAGAATCTCTCAGCGGCTCTTTCAGGTCCGCCCATGTGGAAACCTGCTACTGCGTAGATGTCATAGCTGTCTTTCTCGCTCAACCGGTTTTCCAATGCTTTTCCCTTCATAACTAACGAACTAACGATGTTTGCTACCTTTAGGTTGATCGATGTTTCACCGCTTTGCGGGATAATCCCATTAATTGTTTCTCTGTAATTGAAGGTGAACGCTACGCTGCATCCTTGGATTAGGCAGGCTCTGAGATCTTTTTGTACTGTGATTAGATCTTCATCGGGCAGGACTTTAGCTCCTTGAGGCTCGGTGAGAAAATCGAGTTCGATCTCGTAGTGTTTGCCTGATAATGAAGAAGGGACATCTCTTTTGAATCGAAATATATTCTCAGTCTGGGTGTATCCAAGTCCTTCGATTATCTTCCTGATGTTATTGTACCTTATCATTATCGATGGTCTTAACACGAAATCGATGTCTCTTGAGCCGCAATGATCAAAGTGGGGTGTTGATAGGAAGAATGGAGCCCATCCTCCTGCCAGAACAAAGTCATCTCGATAGGTTCCCAGAGCGGTCCCAAGTTCGATAAGAGCACTTTTAGATGCCTCCGTTTCGTCTCGATCATACATTTACAGCGGTCTCCTGTTTAGCCCATTCCTTAGAGATTGCTTCGAAGATTTTTCCCGCGGCTTCTTCCCCTCTCGCAGGATAATTATAGAGATCAACGTAAAGCTGTACGTTAGAAACCACCTTTACTCCGTCGATCTCTTGTGAACCATAAAAGGCACCCTCGTCGTAGGGTATCACCATCTTAACGTTACCAGCTTCCGGAGTCGGGTTTAAGCCGAGTGCTTCAGCCATCTTTTTCGCATCTGTTTCTGACTTTACATAAAGGTGAATGTCAGTTGGTCGGACGTAGGGCTTCTTGAGCCACGCCCCGACAAGGGATGTCAGAGAATAGTCTGGTTTTCGAATCTTTCTCAATTGGTCAAGTTGCTTCTGCAGGTCTCTTTCAAAGGTATAGTAGTCTAGAAACCTGTTCATCACATCATATTGATGATAGGCTGCCCAGCGTTTTAGAAGTCTTGTAGGATTAGTGACTACAAGTTTATTGTTCTCGTTCCTCGCAACATAACCCAGCTTGATGAGTGTAGCAACAACTGCGTGCGTGTAGCCTAACGCGACTTGAGTCTCTTCCGCGATGCTCCTGATCACCCATTCCTTCCCGAAGTTAACCAGCAAACACCGGATTACTCGAGTAGATTTTCCGTCAAAGATGTTGCGAGCCTGACGCATCGACAATTCTTGTTCGCTTGAATATATAAACGTTCGCTCATAGCGAACATGAGGAAAAAGATGGCTCGGCAGGCCAACAACGTTCTCTGCTACATTGATAGTTCATCTTGTCACGCTTTTCAGATATTCAGCTGTATTTCATTAAGCAAGCGTGGTGGGCCGGGGCGGATTTGAACCGTCGACCTTCGCTGTGTCAGAGCGATGTCCTAACCAGGCTGTCCGCATAGAAGCAGCGACCTAAGGATAGGCGCCTTCTTTCTTTCTACGCTCTAGACGACCGGCCCTCGGTTCAGAGTTCCCTTCTCGAAGGATTAAAAAGCTTTAGTGGCATCGGGAAATGTCTGTTCGACGCTTGGATCAGATTAGATTAGATTCCTAGAAGAGCGTCAAGCGATAATTCTCCGCCGCCTAGGAATACGAGTGCTGATGCTCCGGCAAGATAGGCTAGGTCAAGTTCGTAGCCTCGGAGATAGTTCAAATGCAGTTGCCGCTTCGACATTACAGTGGTAACTATCATCATGATTGCCATCACAAGCCCCACTAGCTGTGTTAGCAGTCCGATGATGAGCGCGGCTCCTCCGACGATCTGCACTATCCCGGTCAATACTGTAGCCGCAGGCGGCATGCCGATATCCTTCTTCAACTTCTTTTTCTTGTTCTCAGCTGTTTCTCCGAACACCTTTAAGCGGCCGTGAGCGATAAACGCGACTCCAAGTGCAAGACGGAGCATAAGCGGAGCCCAAGGTGCGAGGCTGCTGAGGACGAGACTGATGTTGAAGAGCATCTTGTTTCCGTGGTGATTCGCTTCATTATTATCTCTAACTGGCCTTTCCTTTCTAGGTTTGATTCGGCATTTGTTGTTTATCGGCTTTTTTCTGGGTTCACTTTATATAAACAGCAGTTGAACCGCTGTGAAAGGAAGGAAGGTAAGGGCGGTATGAGTAGTAAGAGTTCAGAGGTTTCTGGTTTCTATAAGCTGAGTCCTGCTGAGCGGCTTAAAGTTGTGAAGGAGATTTCAGGTATCTCCGATGAGGATGCTGCGCTGATCGGTAGCGGTGCGGGTTTGAAGTTGGATGCTGCTGATCACATGATTGAGAATGTTATCGGCATTATGCCGGTCTCTCTAGGTGTTGCGGTTAACTTTTTGATTAACGGGCGGGATTATCTTGTTCCTATGGCGATTGAGGAGCCTTCTGTTGTCGCGGCTGCGAGTAATGCTGCGAGGATGGCTCGACCTGGAGGCGGCTTCCGCACCAGCAACACTGGGCCTGTTATGATAGGTCAGATTCAAGCAATCGGGGTTGTTGATCCCTTTGGCGCCAAGATGCGGATACTTGAGGCGGCTGGGGAGATACTGGGTAAAGCGAATGAGCAGGATCCTATTTTGGTGAAGGTTGGCGGCGGCGCCAAGGCCCTTGACGTAAAGGTGCTTGACTCAATCATAGGACCTATGGTGGTGACGGAGCTTCAAGTAGACTGCCGTGACGCTATGGGCGCGAACGCCGTGAACACAATGTCCGAAGCGGTGGCGCCGATAATCGAGCGGGTCACAGGCGGCCGCGTAATCCTCAGGATTATCTCGAACCTTGCGACAAAGCGGCTTGTACGCTCCCGCGCCGTGTTCAAGAAAGATGTTTTAGGCGGCGAGGAGATTGTTGACGGCGTCGTAAACGCCTACGCGCTTGCCGCGGCTGATCCATACCGCTGCGCTACCCACAACAAAGGTGTCATGAACGGGGTCTCAGCTGTTGCTCTCGCAACTGGGCAGGACACCCGTGCCCTTGAGGCTGGAGCACACGCCTACGCAGCTTACACCGGCAGATATCTGCCTCTAACTGTATGGGAGAAGAATGCGGAGGGAGATCTTGTTGGAACAATCGAGATGCCGATAGCTGTAGGGCTGATAGGCGGCGCTACGGCCGTTCATCCTGTGGCTAAGGCCTGCACACGGATTCTAGGTGTGAAATCAGCGATCGAGATGGCTGAAGTAATAGCTTCGGTGGGGCTGGCGCAAAACCTTGCTGCGTTAAGAGCGCTTTCCAGCGAAGGCATTCAAAGAGGGCACATGAAGCTTCACGCCAGAAACGTCGCGATCTCAGCGGGGGCATCAGGAGACCTTGTTGAGAAGGTAGCTGCTCAAATGGTTGAGGAGCGGCGAGTCCGGTTCGACCGAGCAAAAGAGCTCGTTGAAGAACTGAAAAACAAAGCCTAGGCAATCTTCTCTCTGTTTAGCTAGTCAGTCGGAGCTCCTAGCGTTGAGGCTAAACTCGGCTCGATTATGATTGTAGGCTTGCTTGGCCGCCTCTACTGTACTGTTTCTTGCAGGCAAAACTTTGATGGTGGTGTTTACTGATGAATATTTTCAAGGTAGGTTGATTGATTATATAACTATATAATTAATATAAACAACATATTAATTAGCATAGGTTGAAGGCTACTCAAGCGATATAGTATGAGCAGTAGTTCATCTACACCAGTTATACTGTCGATAGTCGCCATACTCATCGGAGCAGCGGCAATCGGAATGACCTTCACTACACCCGGTCCAAGGGGACCAGAAGGCCCCACCGGAGCATCTGGTCCAACTGGTCCAGCAGGCGCCCCCGGTCCAGCGGGACCAGCCGGTTCAGCGGGTCCAGCGGGAGCAGCTGGCGCGCAAGGCCCAGCCGGGCCGCAAGGTCCGGCAGGTCAAGTAGCTATCGGCGGAGGCGGGGGCAATATAAGCAGCGCCGTCATCGAAAAGATAGCTAACGAGACGGTGCAGAAGGTGCTCTCCAAGCAGCTCGCATTCCCGATCGAGGCTTCAATCGAGCCTAGGAGAGGTTGCCCAGCATGTCACACACTAGTGGACAATGCAACAGGAAAATACACATTGGCTTACGAGGCGCATGAACGAGCAGAAGCAAGAGGACGCACACACCCAGCCTTCAAGCCAACAGATAATCCGAACGTCACAGAGTGCTTAGCGTGCCACGGAGCAGGCACTGGTGATCGCGAAGGAAAGGGAACTGTCGCTCCACTAGCTCTCAGAGATATCGTGCATCCAGCTCATTTGGGTAGCCAAGCCTTCAAGATACACTACGGTGGAAGCTGCTTCACCTGCCACGACGTAGACAGCAAAGGTGATTTCACACTCCTAACTCAGAAGGTTGATACCAACGAGAAGGGTGTGCCTAACCCAGACAAGCTACCGATACCTGGCGAAAAAGCAATCGGACCATAAACCGGTACAGTAATTGGATAGATACACCCCGAACGGGACGACTGTTTGGGGAATCTTCTTTTTGTTTACCTTTAAATCTACATGAGATAATTCTTGTCGTACTTGGTTGCTTATTCCTTTTCAAGTTATCTAGGATTCATTATTACTCTACTATTATGTAGATCTTCTCTGTTGATGGGCCTGCTGTAATTGAGAGAATGTAGACTCCTGATTGTGTATCGCTGCTTATTTCTAGGGTCAGGGTTACTGTTTCAGATTTAGGTTCTTCGAGTGTGATGCTTGGTGGGTTGAAGGCGCCTGATACTCCTTTAGGCGGCGAGAGGAGTTTGGGGATGATTATTTGGGATTGCGCGCCTGTGAGTTTAAGCGTGACCTTGGTGTCTCTTGAAGTTCCTCTTGGAAGGCTGATCCAGTATCCAACTATCTTCCCTTCCTCCTTAACTTCACCCATAAACTCCGGATCAACCTCATAACCGATCTTTAATGCAGGCTGAGGATGCACTCCAGTTCCCGAGGCTGCTGCCGTTGCTGTTGTTGTGGTTGCTAACTGGGTTGCCGAAGCGAGGTTTCTTCTGGTCACTACTATTGCTGCTATAATGATAGCTATCACAGCTATTCCTGCTGTAGTGTAAGCTATCTCTGTAGGTAATCCGTTTGATACCGTGACAGCTGATGTTAAGGTGGTTGTTTGAGATGGCTGTGTAGAGGTGACTGTTGTCGCCGCTGTTGTTGTGGTGGCTGTTGTGGTTGCGGAAGTTGTTGTTGAAAGGGTTGTTGTGCTCACTGTAGTTGTCATTGTACGGGTTACTGTTGATGTGCTAACTGTTGATGAAGTAGTTGGGCTCGTCGATGTTAATATTGGTGACGTAGTTGTTGTCGTTGTAGCGGTTGTTGTGCTGGTTATTGTTGCGGTTGATCCGCCTGAGTAGAAACTGGGTTGGTTTGCCTGTGGCGCGATGTAGATGAAGACGAGGATTAGTGCGATGGCTAGGCCGAATCCTCCTAGTGCTGCGGGTGCAAGCCTCATCTTCATTTTACCTGTATTCTCGCTTGTTTGTTTTGTATCTTAATTAGGTTACTGTCTGCTGCCTCGATTCTTTTCTTCCCAGTGAGACCTTCCGGTACGCTATGTATCCTACTCCTAGTAGGATCCAGATGGGGAATAATCCTACTGTGAGGAATATTATGCCCGTGGCCTCGAATGTTAATGCTGATGCTGCGAGGATAAGTGAGTCCTGCAGCGCTGCTGTGTAGGGGTTCTGCAGAGGCTTCGTTTCCCCTGTCTCCTCCTTAAACTGTAGCGGTTCTTTCAAACTGAGGGTTATGGTGGCGTAGCTGACCTGCTTCTGCAGGTTCTGCGTCTGCGCCTTCAAGACTTCTATGCGTTCCTGAGTATTGTCTATCCTCGACTGTATGTTGAGTATATCTTCGATTCTGCTTGCCTTCGTAAGTATGTCGTTGTACTGGCTCAAGACGTTTTGCGCGTTCTTCAGCCGGGCTTCGAGGTCGACTGCTTGATCGGTGACATCTTGGGTGCTAAGAGAGTAGTAATCTACCTTCCCGAGCTTCATAATCTGTGTTTGAGCTTCTCCGTAACGGTTAGCCGGGATTAACACTGTGATTGTTGCAGTGAACCCCTGCTCCTTAACCTCCTTCCCCGCTATGTAGACGCCTTTAGGAATAGGTTGGAGATCAGTTCTGCCCGCGTAGCCGCCTTGGCTTACCGCTATCTGCTGAATTTGGGGAAGCGTCAGTTGGACGCTGCTTACATTCAACCCGATGCTCGCCGTGTATATTACTAGCCTGTCAGGCAGCATCGGCGAACTGGTTTCAGCAACATTCACTCCCTCCGAATACATAGGTGTGTTCAGCGATGAAGCCATAGTGGTTGTGGTGGCCATAGTCATGGTTCTAGTGGCTGCGGTGGTAGTCAAAGTTGTCACTACGGAGGTTGATGCGCCACCGTAATCTCCGCTATAGCTTGTGACTGTCGTTGTTTGCATGGGGTGAGTGGATGTAACCGATCCCGCTACGCCTCCGGTGAACTCCAGATGTTGGCTGAGCGGTGGGCTCAAGCTTTTCTGCGACTCTATTACGGCCCCTGTTATGCCTGCTGCTACCAGTATTATTATCGGGATGAGGATCTTTGCCCTTCGTCTCAGGGCTTCTCGGTTTACTCCGATATTTCTTCTAAACATATCCATCCACATGTAGATGTGGGGGTGCTGTTCTTAGCTCTATGCTTTAGAACAACAGGTGAGGATCTGTTCCAATTTACGGACAGCGGTTGCTTTACCTGTCCAGTTCCCTTCTTCTTGAATAACTGCTGGCTAGCTTCTAATCCGATAGGTTTCGTACCAGAGGAAGAGCATGCCTGTTGAGCCGAGTGTGAGTAGGAACAGTTTCTCTAAGCCTGTGTTTTGGAAGAAGAGGAGATATGTTGAGAAGAGCGTGGTGTAGAATACTGAGTAGAAGAGGTATCTCGGGAGCCTAAGTCGCCTTATCTTGACGGAAGCCCCTATCAGGTCTGTCTTGACTTCTTGAACAGCCACGTAATCACCGTATTCGTTCTGAGCCACCAAACCAAGCTTCATCAGCTTCTCAAGATGGTAGCTCGCAAGCCCTGCGCTGGAGAGAGTCAGGTCTCTCTGCAGCTCCCTCACACCCACCGGCTCCTTATGGTTCAACATGTAGACGAGCACCTTGTAGGTGGTTCCTCTTAGAAGGGCATCAAAATCCTCAGGGCTCACAGGCAACTTCTGCCATCAACCTATCTCTTGGCTCGGCTTAGAAGCGTTTTACGATGCGAGAATATTAAAGTTTACAAAGCTAATAGAGATCAAACAACGCAGTTCAGTACGATGGAAAGGTATTTAATTTGATGCGAAGCGGATTTAGGGGTAGCGTTTGCGAGAACCGACGATGCTTACTATGTGAGGTTAAAACTGATGAGTTCAAGTCTCGGAGCCAACATTCCCCGTAATCTGATATGCGCCTTACTATTCTCAACCCTAATCTACATGCTAGTTACTTTGAGCATAGGGGTGGCGTCAGCTCAAGAAACAGGTAGTGTTGAAGTATCTGTAAACGGCTATGACGGAAGCTCTGTTCTGACCGCTGCGCTAGTTGACTCTAACCGCAGTGTTCTTGAGAATAAAACAGTTAACTCTCCTTCATTCAGTTTCAGCAATCTTGCTGTCGGTAAACAGTACATTGTCGTAGTGAAGTACAAAGGGATAGATTACACTACACCAGTAGTAGTTGTTAACCAGACTTCTCGGAAAATAGCGATCAAGGTCTCTGACGTAACCAATTCTGACGACAACGTTTTCGTATCGTTGTATCAGATGGCTATCGATCGAGGCGACAACTATCTGAACGTGACCGAGTACATAATGTTCACGAACAACGGAAGCAGCGTGATCAACAATGCCAGCATCAAGGTGGCTATGCCCACAGGCTACAAGCGCTTCATTTGGGATCAAGACTGCTGTTTCAAAGCAGCTGACTTCGGCTTCTTCTTTACACCAACCGAGCCTTTACTGCCTAATGCGACCAAGTCGATAAACTTCGCCTATCGCCTAGAACCTACCACCGATGAGTATAAGCTCTCAAAGCAGTTCTACTATGAAACCGGTGATGTTTACGTCCTCCTAAACCCTAATGATAAGTTAACGGTGACAGACCACAAGAACCTCTGGGAGCAGGGCCAAGTTCCTGACAACGGCGGATCTCTTAACGTCTGGGGTGCCTCCAGCTTCTACAAAGGCGAGGATGTCTCCATCACCATAACCGGCTATAAAGGCGGCGCCGAGCTGAACATAGTTTGGATAGGAACAGGCGTCTTAGCAGCAGTAATAGTAGGCGCGGTTGTTTACGGTTTCAGAGGTAACCGTGGGTCAATAGAGAAGCTAGAGTCAGAGGAGCAAGCGCTGACCTCCGTGTTAAAGCAGATAGACAAGGATTACGCCGCCAAAAAAATGGAAGAGGTAGAGTACTACAAACTGCGGCTAAAGTACAAAGAACGGCTGGATAAAATCCGGAGAAAAATCCAAGAACAACAACCCAGGAAAGAAACGAGCAAGAGTAAGAAATCGCCTCGAAAAACTCCTAAAGGAACAAAGTAAGTAGCTAACTAACTCTCTGAATTACGCGTTTTCAGTTTCTTAACAGTGGCATCGAAAGAGTTACTATCCTCTACTCTATGAGCGGCTGTTATGAGCCTATGGCATGACGTTAAGGTTGGTAGCAATGCGCCTGAGATTGTAAACGTAATCGTGGAGATACCGCAAGGCTCTCAGAACAAGTACGAGTACGATAAAGAGAACAATTTAATCAAGCTGGACCGGGTTCTTTTCTCCCCGCTGCACTACCCTGGAGACTATGGGCTGATTCCCCAGACCTTCGCGGAGGATGACGATCCTCTGGATGCTTTGGTGCTGGTCACTAACTCAACGTACCCTGGTGTCTTGATCGAGGCTCGGCCTATCGGTATGTTGAAGATGCTTGATGCGGGTAAAGTTGACAACAAGATTCTCTGCGTTGCAAAGAACGATCCGAGATACTCTGAATACAAAGATGTCACAGATATTCGAGAGCATGTTCTGAAGGAGATAGCTCACTTCTTTCAGGTCTACAAGGATCTGGAGGGGAAGAAGGTGGAGATCATCGGCTGGTTCCCTGTCGTAGATGCTAAACACGTCATCATGAAGGCGGTGGACGCTTACAAACAAAAGTTTCACGCAGCAGAAAAGAAGTCGCATAAGGGGCGCGGATGAAGCGATTAATGAATCTACATGTTTCCTCCGCTAGATCACTAATTTATCGGGCTTGAAAGTAAAAGCCTAGTTAACTATCTGTTCTTTCAGAACTATGATTTCTATGTCTTAGGTAGGAGGATTATTATGCTGTTCTCAACAGCTCGATCATTATATTCATGCCTCCTCCTACTTCTGTAATATTCATTCCAGTACCTTACAGACAAACAACATCAAATGTGTTAGGTAGTGTACGTGGAGCAATAATACTGATTCAACGATCTTTAATTCAGGTAAACAATGTGATAGCTAGAGATACTCGTCTAAAGAAACGTTATAGTGACGCCTCTAAAAGAGAACTTCTACTTGTAATAGGTTTAATCTGTATACTTCTAGCCTCCGCCTACGCTAACACTCCTATCGCTACTTACTCAAACATCTCTGCATTCGGCCTATCGACATACACTCTAACCTTCCAAGGCTACGATTACGACAACAAGGGCGAAGTTTCTATATACGTCAACGGTAAGCTGGCAACCTCACTACCTACCGTCGAGTCCTCTCAGAACAACAATGTGTGGAAGAGCTTCTCGCTGGAGATATCCAATTATGTAGTGTCTGGTAGCAACACTATTACCTTCAAGCAGAACCTATATTCGTCTGCGGTACAAAGTGTCAAGGTCACCGGACCCAACGGAGCACTGTTGAGCGACAGCACTTATCATTCCATGTGGACGGGAGGTACAAGCTCGGTGAGCTACAAGTTTAGTACTTCCTCTACGACATCGACCGCAACCACCACTACCACGTTTTCCAAAGGAACCTCGTGGAATTCCAAGGTAGCCTGCACACCTATCAAGGTCAAAATTACGGACATAACTGCACGCGCTACCGGATCTAAATCTTACGCGAACAGCATGTTTAGCCCCGGAATAACTGTGCCATCATCCGCGCCTTCAGGTTCAAACGCTAAGCGTTGGCTAACCAAGGGTCCAACTCCTTCAGGATGGATTTCCCCAGGGCCTCCTTGCTCAATTAAGAACAGTAAAGGACAGGTTGTGGGTATCTTTGTAGAGATTGACGGTGTGAAGCGGACAACCGTTGTAAATGAGGATTACCACAGCACTTACGACCCGATTAACGGCGGGCACTCAATGCCCAACGGTAAAAGTTGGCCAGACAGCACCTTCAACATTTACGATCCAACCATCTCTTCAGG
Source organism: Nitrososphaerota archaeon (assembly GCA_016190055.1). GTDB lineage: Archaea > Thermoproteota > Nitrososphaeria > Nitrososphaerales > JACPRH01 > JACPRH01. Next base: position 77,880 of record JACPRH010000034.1, read on the forward strand.
AAGCTGCTCTTCACCCACCGACCCCAACTGCTACGGGCGTATTCACCTCGAAATTGACAACAACTGGAAGGCAGCTGGCTACTGCGGCTCAGGTACAGCATGTGATAATGCGGCCTTAGCGTCGAAGACGAGCTCCTATTCAACACTCATAGATGTGCAGGGCTTCATATTCTGGGATCCGGGCCACGAATCTGATCAGTGGCATAGCTACAGCGGGTGGGAGCTTCACCCGTTAACGGCTTGGCGGGTACACTAACTGAGTGACTAGCTCAGTTAGTCGCCCGACACCCCTTCTTTTTTCTTTGGTTTTGAGCTTCTTTTTGAGACGGTTGCTATCTCCTCCTTTAACGAAGGTATTGTTTCAAGAAGCTGATCAAGCGTGACTGCCTTGTCCGTTAAAGGGATAACCTGTCTTCTTGTACGCTCCACTACTACTATAGCTACCGGAGAAATCGATACTGCAAAAACTGTTTTTCCTCCTTCTCCGCTCAGGGTCGAGGTTTGAATCACCGGATAGATGGTTTTACCGTCAACACTGAAGGTTTTTCCTATCGAGGTCTTTGTCTCAACTTCTCCAATAGAGCCTATCTTCAACCACTTCGCATCCTCCTCTTGCTTGTGAAGAGCTGCCTCACCGGTTTCTTGGTCACCGCCTTCACTAGGGCTACCGCGATCCAGAGTAATCTGATTTTCAAGTCGGTTACCAGTGATCCTTCAAGCTGTTCTTCCTGAAAATTTGGTTTTACAGTGAGGTCAGCTTTAGGCGAAATGTTGACCAGTGACGCCAGAGACCATAGGTAGCCGCTCACCACTGCTGTTTCAACTGGGCTGCCTAAACCCAGCTCAACATCAGCTGAGAACCTCTCAACTGTAAGAGACCTTATGAATGTTCTAAAGACGCTTGGGAAATACGGTAGAGACTCCACGAGGCGGCTAACCGTCTCGGGCAAACGGCTCAAATCGGGCCGCTTCTCCTTCTCCTCCTCTTCCCCCTCCTCCTTCTGCTTCCTTTTTTTCTCTCCTGACGGTATCTTTCTACGGAATGTTAATCCGAGCCAGCTTATGCGAAGGTTTCCGCTGGTAATTGAGCCCTGCCTCAGCAGCTGCAGCGATACGTGGAGTGGAATGAGTAGAACCGCTGCTAAAGCGATAAGGATGATGATACCGATCGCAGCGAGAGAATAGTAGAAAAAGTAGGTCAACGACGCCCTTCTCTCAACAGGACTTACAGTCTACTTCTCTCCTCTTTTCTTCTCCGCTGCTCCTCCCTCTTCTTCTCCTTCTTCTTCTCTTCCTTTCTTTTCTCTAAGCTTCTCCACAATGGCTGAGGTTAGATCGCCTACGGATTTGGCTAGTGGACCCGGTGCAGATAACGGTAGAACTTTGATGCCCTCCGGCCCCCTCACCCCTTTGAAGACAACTATGAGGCCAACAGGCTCTACGCCTGCTCCGCCACCTGCTCCTCCACCTCTGCCGCCCTCGCCTTTCATACCTTTACCTTCACCTGTACCGGCGCCGAAGCCCATGCCGATTCTTGTAACCGGAATCAGCGTCTTATCCTCCATCTCGATACGTTCACCAATAACGTTATTGGTGGACAACACCTTCAGAAGCTCCTCAACCGTCGTCCTAATCTGCTCCTCTCCACTCACAACCATCAACCTCAAACAGAGATAGCTTTCCAAACATATCAACCTTCGCAAATAGATCTTAAGTTCAGCCAAACTACCTAAATGTTAGATGATCTTCGGTGACTCGACTTAATGGTCTGCCTAAAATCACTCAATTCTAAATTACATAAGCTGTGTTTTTAACAAAAATGTTTTCCCATAAAAATGAGGAGGAGACGATCCTCACTAGGATCGTCATCTACTATTATCACTGTTTACTTCTTTCGCATTACTAGTACTGCTGCTGCAATCAGAGATATTACTGCTACTCCAATTGCTGCATAGGTGACTTCTGAGGGTAGACCCGAAGTCTCTGTGACCGATGAGACTACCGTGGTTGTCTGTGTTTGAGCTGGTTGAGTTGAGACTACAGTTGTGGTTGCTGTTGTTGTTGTGGTGGCTGTTGTGCTTGAGGTTGCTGTCGTAGTTGCGGTTGTGGTGGCGGTGGTGGTTGAGACTGTTGTTGTTGTGGTAGTTGTTGTGGCTGTAGAAGTGATGGTAGCTGCAGCTTTCTGAGATAGACCCATTGATACAAGTGCGCCGGGAGAACCGGTTACTAAGAACACTTTTGAGTTGCCGTCAGAGTCTGCACCTATTGTTACTCCGACTGTGATCGCTGAGCCAACTGTTTTCTCGGTCAGTACTTTACCTGTGTCTGTGTCCAATGCCTTAATGGTGCCATCGCTGAAGCCTGTGATGAGCAGTCCAGGTGTAATAACCATGTGTGCGCGCTGTTGACCGACCTTATAGAAGTACGTCCACTTGACGTTGCCTGTAGATGCATCTCTGGCTACGATTGTGCTGTTCATTATCGGAGAGCCTCTGGTTGTGAATAGTTCACCTTTAGATACGTAGGGATGCTCTTTTAACACAGTCACCTGTAACGCTACTGCATAATGGAACACAGTTGCTGTCTTAGGATCTAATGACATGTCAGTGCCAAAGACACCATTGTACCAGTATGGGTAAACGTTGCAAGGTAATGTACAGTATTTGCCTGGTTCACCTGGAGCTTTTGCAGGGTAGCTTATCCAGTTCCACTCTCGCAGATCATACTGGCTGTATGGATCCGGTCTATAGTACTTTATACCCCCTTGATCAAGAGTCTTTGAAGCGGCAGAACCTATCTGTCCCCAAGTTATTTGATCTTTTACAGTATCAACAGTCCACACAGGCTTGCCTGTCTTGGCGTCCATTGCGTAGAGAATGCCTTCTTTACATCCCTTAATGTACACTTTGCCAATGGTAGGTACTTCTGCTAGTACTCCGCTCCAGTTGCAGTCATAGTCGTAAGGATCATGCGGGAACGGCTGTAGCCACCAGGCGCGCTTTCCTGCGTTCATGTCAATAGCCATGATAGTGCTTCCGTACAACCTTGGTCCGGGTGTTTGAGACATGTTCGAGTAGGGTCCTTGGTTGCCTGTCTGTGTGTATAGGATGCCGGTGTCTTCATCTACTACCATTTGGCCCCAGTTGGCTGTTACTCCACCCCACATGCTTGGTGCCTGTCCGGGTTGAGCCCAGTCCCATTCTAGTCCTGCTTGGTTCTTAGCTGCTACATCGCTGCATGGATAGGTTTGGAAGAAGCCTATATTGCATTCCTGTAGGGCCCAGTCTTTGGTGGGTACGTCTTGAGGTGGGTAGCTGAAGACTCGCCACAGGACATTGTAGGGTGCATCCATGCTGATGCCCATTGTTACGTGTCTGGAGTCTGGTCCTACTAGGGTGCTATGCATGCTGCCGGGGAGTACGAAGATGAACTGCTTGCCTTTCTCATAGGTTCCAACTTGGTTCATGCTGGGTAGGTTGTAGTTTGTTCCATACTTGTACAGATTGCCTGGTACATCTTTGCATAGATCTTCGACTCGGAACTTGTCTTTGCCGGTCTTAGCGTCTACTGCGTAGAAGTCGCAGGCTGCGCCGAAGTCAAGTATTGCGTCTCCAGCTTCCCAGTATCGGATGCCGTGGAAGTGCGCGATGCTAGATATTACTACGGGTAACCGCTCTCTCGCAGCTGTGATGTTGATTGTGTAGTCGTGTGTCCAGAGCTGCTTTCCGGTCTTGGCGTCAATTGCGTATAGGCGTTTGTAGTTAGTCATTACATATACTACACCGCTGCGAACAATCGGTGGAGTGCTCGCGCCTTCACCTAGAGTAACTGATTGTATCGCACTTGGTGCTGCAGATTTGCTTCCTAATGGGAATATCCACTTGACTTCAAGGTTGTCCACGTTGCCCTTGTTGATCTGTGTCTGTGGGCTGTAGTTTTGTGCCCACGAATTGCCGTTGACGTTCTGCCAATCCTTACCATTGTCTGCTAGTGGCGCTGCGTATGCGAATGTTGTTGCGAATGTGCTGAACGCGAGAACAGCTAGTACAGTAACTCTGATAAAGTTTAGATAATTCATGTACTTTCGAAAGAGCCGCAAAGCTGGACACAATATAAACCTTGTGCAAAAAGACATGAATAAAACATATACTTTGAGCCAAATCTATAAACAAGATATAAACCTAATCCAGCAAAATATTGTAACACACAAAGGAGTAATTGGAATAGTTGGGCAGAAAAACGGCAAGAAAAAGATGCGAAAATCTGTCTGTCTTGTTAAGCTATTTCCTCATCACTAGTATCGCTCTATACGATGGCAATTCGAAGCGGACAGCATAAATGCGCCCAAGTCAGAAGGTTAGCAAATATTGGATCTGATGTTTAGATGACTACCGCCGCTTCTTACTATGTGTATATTTTGAAGTGCAGGACGGGGCATCTTTACACGGGCTATACGAACAATGTGAAGAGACGTTTATCTGAACATCGTAAGGGAACTGCGTCAAAGTTCACGAGAAGCAGGCTTCCAGTCACCCTCATGTACCAGGAGCGGCTTAGAAGTCGCGCAGAAGCTATGAGACGGGAGATCGAGGTCAAGAAAATGTCTAGAGCAAGTAAGCTCAGGTTATGCCGCCCTATTGCTAAGCAAGCTAAGCACTAATTTGTACGTGTAGATATCGAGATAGAGAGACTGCCGTCCAGCTGAGTAGCAGATATCACATAGATGCGTCTCGCTGGTTATGCAAAGATGTTGGTTTCTAGTCTATGCTGTCTTGTGTCATTTTGCTTGAGTTCTGCTTAGTGATGTTGGTTTCACCGGATGCTCAGAGAGACAAAAACCATTTGATGTAACATTTAGATTAACTAGAAATCAAAACGTATATATGTAATAAAATGATTACATAGTTGGTGGAGATGTGTGCCCACGTTAGAAGAGCTTGCGGGAAAGATGAAGGCGCTAGGGCATCCGTTGAGACTGAAGATAGCGGCTCTCTTAGCTAAGAAAGGAGAGGACATGTACTTGAATGAAATCGCGAACGATCTAGGAATCAACAGGGCGCTAGCTAAGATACATCTGAAGAAGCTTGAACGGGCGGGCATAGTCAAGAGCCGTGTAGTCTTGGTAGAGGATGAAGCGCGAGCACTCCGATACTATAAGCTCCAAGAATTCGATGTCCACGTATCACCTGAACTTCTCAAAAAGGAGGTGAGAAAGAACGGAAACTAGAAAAATAATGCTCTTAGGAGTCTGGTCATTCTCAATAATCTGGCTACTTGGAATAATTGTACTACGAGGAGATCTCTTCACTGCCCTGATACTGTTCTTCTTCGCCACAATATTCAGCATAGCCGCAGCCGCGTTGCCGGAGAAGATGGAGCCCTCGTCCGAACTACTCACCGAACTCCAAAACATAAAGACGAAGATGGATGCTCTAAGCAAAGAAGTCGAGCAAATCAAGAAGGAAATCGAAGAGTAGCAGAAACTAGGTATTACCTGGTGGCGGCGCCCCATCCATATGGGTGGGGCCCACTTTCTTCTGGGGTTGTTAAGTTACCGATGGAAGTTTCTCGCTGAAGCTTTGTATATTTCTCCTGGGACTGCAAGATTGCCGTTGAATGTATCGTAGAAGCTTTCGCCGTGGCTTGTAGGTGAGCTAGCGACGTAGCCGGCTGGTCCTATGCCTGCAATTTCAGTTGTAGTGACGACTACTGCGGCTCTAGGTTTTGTGCAGAAGCTGAAAGTTCCAGTTTGTCCGGGAAGGATGCCGTTAACATAGTGCGCGAATGTTATCCAATTGCCGTCGACCGATGACGATATTCCCGGTCCCTTTACGTTATGCACTTCACCGACTGCTAGATTTGCGGCAGCTTGGACTCCGAACCATGCGACTCCTCCGAAAGATGTCCCTGTTGTGGTCGGCGGCTTGAAGTTGATGTTGTGCACTGTATACTGCCAAGTTTGGTCGCGGGGGCGATTATCAGTGCAGCCGTTAAGGTGTTTGACTGTGATGCTGATTTGCCCTTGTGTAGTAGGTTCTGTCCAAGTGAAGGAGTACTGATCGATCAACTTGGGTTTTGCTGCTGCGAATGTACTCAGATTCAATATCAATAGGGACAAGATGATAAAAATACTTGATATGACGTACACGTTTACCGTTTTGAAGTTGGTTGGCTCAGGTAGCTCATCGCGTAGTTGAAGAAGTTCTCGGTTCTCAGGGTGCATGTTTCTCTGATACTCATCAGAACGGCGTGGGCCTCAGCTCCCTGATCTGACTGGTTCCCGTATGTTATTTTCCTGATTACGACGCTTGATCTCAGAGCCCTCTCGGCAGCGTTGTTGTTCCAGTCGACACCATCCTCCTCTAGGAAGGTGAAGAGCATCCCTCTCTCCCTCCTGAGGCGCTTAAGGAACCTCGTGCAATTCTTCTCATCAACACAGGAGTATGAGGCGATGAGCGCATCGATCCTCGCTTCAAGCCTTCCTTTCACCCTCAGACGCTCGACTGGGTCTTTAACCCTCTCGCCCATCCTTATCGAATCCCGAAGTATCCTTCTGAGCCTCTTCGAGAACGGAGTGAACTCTCGGCCAGGACTCTTGTACTTGCTGGTGTCCTTTATCTCTCTTAGATAGTGGACGAGGCAGCGCTGGTGCTCTTTGCCAACATGGTTCCATGCAGGCCAAGAGTCGCTGATTACGGTCCCTTCGTAATCGCCGAGTACCTTCTGGGGGACGTCCTTGCCCCTGGATTTCGCCACCTCGTAGATGACGCTCCACCTCCCTATGAATGTCCAGAGCCAATGGTTCTTCCCCTTTATCCTCCAGCTTGTCTCATCCCCGCCCAGGCTCGCTTCCCTCCGGAGTTCATCTTTCAGCTCCTCATATCTCGGGCCGAAGGCATCGGCGACGCTGATCACGCAGTGGAACATCGCTGCCTCCGTGAGGTCGAGGTTGAAGAGCAGCTTCAGGAGAGAGCCTATCTTCTCGTAAGACATCCCGAGGAGCTTCAGCGAGACGATGAGGAAGGAGCATCAGCCTCAGACCGAACCTCTCGTTGCTTCCTCCGTTGATCACGTTGGGTATGGCTGGAGCAACCTGCCTCCTGCACCTGCAGCAGTACCTTCTCCTCATGACGTACTCGGTGACGACTATCCTTGCGGGAACGATGTCCTCGACTATTCTGGTGTATGAGTCGGTGTGATTCTCCGAGAGGACGCCGCCGCACCTGGGGCAGGTTGATTGGTCAAGTTCGATGGTCTCGTCAACATGTTCTGGCCTGCTCCTGCTCGCGCCCTGATGTCCATCCCTCCTCCCGGATTTCTTGTACCGCTTCCTGTCAAGGGAGGCCTTTGCGTCAATACTCCTGGCCACGACAGCGGTCACGGTTGTCTTCAGGGCGAGCAGCTCCTCCCTCAGCTCCCTGTTCTCGGACTCGAGCTTCGCCACTCGATCTTGAAACTCAGCATTCTTGGCTTTCAACCCTGTATTCTCCGCTTCGATTTCAGCACAGCGTCTCCTGTAGTATTCGAGTTCGTCAGCACCGAAACCATTGCCAGAGCAAGCGCTGGTATCAGACACAAGGACAGGTTATCACAATCAAGACAAATCTACACATGCCAACAGAAAGATACCTTCAATTCAAATCACTTCAAAACGGTAAACGTGTACGATATGACTATTAATGGTTTAGACTTCATACATATCGAAGATTAGTACTAGGGTTTTCGGATATTTATTTGAGTTGATTACAAATTAAGAGATAGTAACCTAAGTGTTTGAAGCACCCTACGATGGTTAAGACTGTTTTTGTTTCCGTTTTACTTTACTTTGTTTTTCTAGTCTGTCTAGTCTCTTGTCTATCTGTTTAATCATGGTCTGTAGGCGGGTTCGTCCGCGTTTGAGTACGCGTATTTGTTCGTCAACTGGTTTGTCTTCCAAGTTTTTTCCGAACGGGAGAAATGCAAACGGCTTAGGTGACGGGGGCAGTTTAGTCTCTAGCATGTCGCGGGCGAATTCGCGGAATAGGTTGCTGATCGCCTCTGCCATCTGCTGCTGCTTCTTCATGGCGACCTCTAAGAGCCGTTTGCCTTCATTTGTTATTTCGTAGGTCTTCTTTTTTCGCTGGCCTTCGCTTTTCCACTGTCCTACGATGTAACTGTTTTCTTCTAGCTCCTTGAGTATGGGATAGACTCCGCCGGCTGTTAATGTCCAGACGCCTAGTGTTTCTTCCTTGATTTTTTTCATGATATCGTAGCCTGTTAAAGGCTCTTTGTTGAGAAGCGTAAGTATCACCAGCTTGGTGTAGCCTTTACGCATCGCCGTCTCCCACATCTCAGCTATCTGCTCAGCTCTACCCTCGCCGCCGCTACCTCTACTCATTCACTCAACGTACCTCAGAGTAGTTTGCGCTGGAAGAAAGAAGGAAGGAAGGGCGGAAGCCGGCGTTCATTGAGTCCCGCTCAGGTGAGCAGTATATTTAAATGCTATATATTTTGCCGCTACATATGGCGGAGAAGTAGTAATAGTTGACTGCAGAGAGCAACGCCATGATTGAGGTCAAGAACCTCACCAAGAAGTTTAACGATTTCACCGCTGTCGATGATGTCTCTTTTGACGTTAAGCACGGCGAGATATTCGGTTTACTTGGTCCCAACGGGGCGGGAAAGTCTACGACAATTAGGATGCTTGCCACGTTGACAAGACCTACTGCTGGCACCATCAAAATCGGCGGCCAAGACGTCGTAAAGGATGACGACAGGGTAAGGCGTCTCGTCGGCTTGGTCTCGGAGAAGGTGATACTTTACGAGCGGTTAACCGCTAAAGAGAATCTTTGGTTCTTCGGAAAGCTCTACAACATCCCGAGTGACATCCTCAACCAGCGGATTGATGATCTGCTGGAGATGGTTCAGCTCAGCCAGTGGAAGAACGCTAAGGCCGGTACCTTCTCAACGGGTATGCGGCAGCGAATGAATGTGATACGGGCGCTGCTTAACGCGCCGCAGGTGCTTTTCCTAGATGAGCCCACGTTAGGCCTGGATCCTCAGTCATCAGTTGAGATCAGGGAGTTCGTGAGGAAGATCAGTAAGGAGAGCAAGACAACGATCATTCTCACCACACATATGATGGTTGACGCTGACATGCTCTGCGACCGAATAGGCATAATGGATCACGGAAAGATCGTAGCGCTTGACACATCCAAGAATCTGAAGAAGATGATTTCAGGAGCCGATCACAACATACTGAATCTGGACGTCGCGAACCTAACCACCAGAGCTGTTGCGTCTATACGATCCCTCAAATGCGCCACATCGGTTTCTCAGGAGAGCTCCACTCGCCTCAAAGTTCACACTACCGGCGACGAAGCATTCGACACGATAATCGATACTTTGAGGGCTGAGAAGTGCAGGATAAACTCGGTGGAGCATCTTGAACCCTCGCTCGAAGATGTGTTTCTCCACATAACCGGTCGCGACGTTAGGGACAAGGCGGATCAGAAGCCGTCGATGCAGTCTGAGCACCGTCATTTCATGATGCCGAGGAGCAGAGTTAGGTGAGTGGTTGATGAGTGTTAAGAGTTTGCTGACTCACAGCTTCATGGTCGCTTGGAAGGATCTGATGGAGCTATTCAGGAACAAGATGGGGTTAGCTATGCTTGTGGTGATGCCGATCTTCATGATGGGTATGGTCGGCTTCATATTTCCTTCCAGCAGCTCCATGGGTCATGTGACTATAGGTTTAGCGAACGAGGATCAAGGATACGGCAGCTATCTGAACGCCGGCTCAGCGCTCGCCGCCGGTTTGGAGGAGATAAACAACAGCACAGGCCAGATAACCATCACCCATGCTTCAAGTCTCAGCGAGGTGCAGGACATGATTCAGCGAGGCGCGATTGACGGAGGCATAGTGATCTCGCGCAACTTTAGCTCAAGCATTGCAAGCGGTAAACAGGGAACAATCATAGTTGTAACCGACGAAACTAATCCGCAGATGTCATCTGTTATGCGAACCTCTATGACGAACCTGTTCCAGCAGATAGGCACGCAGGTGGCGCGGCAGAACGTTGAGTGGCTAAGCCCAGATGTTAACGCCAGCAACTCTCTTGCAGTGGTGGCACCATACAATGTTCAGACCGAAGGGGCTGTTGCAGGGAATTTCAACTACTTCGACTTCATGGCTCCGGGGTTAATGGCTATGACTGTGATGATGAGCGTTATGACCGGGCTGCCCGCCGCTATCTCGCATGAACGGGAGGTCGGGACACTGGACGGGATGATGGTGGCCCCGATCAACAGGCTTGCAGTAGTGCTTGGAAAAACACTTGCTCAAACAGCTAGAGGACTGCTTCAAGGAACCCTGATACTTGTATTGTCAATGGCTCTTTTCGGCGTAACAATACACGGGAGCATACTGCTAATATTCGCGTTGCTGCTGCTCGGCGTATTCAGCTTCGTGGGCGTAGGTATCGTGCTAACCTCCTTCACAAAGGATCAGGAAACAGCTACAATGGTGATGACGAGTATTATGTTCCCAATGATGTTCCTAAGCGGTGTATTCTTCCCAATACAGCAAATGCCCTGGTTCATGCAGAACATCTCACAGATGCTTCCATTAACCTATGCGGCCACAGCCCTAAGAAAAGTCATGGTGTTCGGAGCCGGAGTTCCAGCGATAACCACTGAGCTAACCATACTAATCGCGTTAGGCATAATCATGACACTAATCGCAGTACCGGTCTTCAAGAGAGCTATGACACGTTAAGAAACGATTTGAAGCATGTGCTTCACCAAAAGCCATTACCTTCAAGCGAGTAGATGAAGAACAAGATTAACCGATGGCTGAGAATATCTATATTGTCGAATGCTACTACATGGCTTATGAGTACCAAATCTAAGAGACGAGAAGAAACAAAAGGAAAAGCAGAGCAAGTTGAAGGTAAAGTCCAAGAAGAAGTAGGCAAAATAACAGGCAGCGAGAAAGAAAAACTCAAAGGTAAAGCCAAGCAGCTAAAGGGAAAAGCTAGAGAAGAATTAGCTGAACACACAGATTAAAACAAGCACCTCAGAGGAACTGCAGAGTCGCTTCAAGGTAGCAAAGGCACTACCTGCTTAAAGTAGTGCTCTACTAATTACTGGAAGTGTTGGGTGCAGGCATGTGGCTCCTGCACCCGTGGGGAAAATATGACCAGCCTGTCACCTGAGCCGCCACAACCCCACCACTAGGTATTGCTGCGTTTGAGGAGCTAAGCGTAATCGATCAATTTTCTAGAACAAAAAATGGGAGAGACGATCCTTCAAGGATCGTCTATTGCTATTACTTTTACTTCTTTCTCATTACTAGTACTGCTGCTGCTATGATTGCGATTACTGCTACTCCGATCGCGGCGTATGTGATTGGGCCTATGGTTTCTGCACCTGATGTGGTTATGGTCTGAGCTGGTGCGGTAGTAGTTACGGTTGTGGCTGAGGTGCTGGTGAGTGTGGTTGCTGAAGTGGTGGTGACTGTAGTGGTTTTGACCTGAGCTGTTGTTTCAGACAGACCAAGGGCGACGAGAGTTCCGGGAACCTCGTTAGCAGGGGCTAGTCCATAGTAAGGCTGCATGACACGCTGTGTGCCCATTATGACGAAGATTTTTGAGTTACCGTCCGAGCCCTGGCCGATGGTCGTTTGGACGACGATGGGGGCGCCGAGTATCATCTCGCGTAGCATCTTGCCGCTATCCTTGTCGAAGAAGCGCATCGTAGCGTCTGTGAAGCCTGCGAAGACCATTCCACCCGTTACAACTGGGGCTGAACGTTGTGAGCTGTAGTCGTAGTACCATGTCCACTTCACTTTACCGGTGGCCACGTCTCTGGCGACGAGCGTAGCGTTCGCGATTGGCGAAGGTTTAGTTGTGAACAGGCTCCCAGCTTTGTAGTTGCTCTCGCCTGGGTTGTATGAGTGCTCTTGCTGTATAGTTACCTGCATGGCGACTTCATACTGGATGTATGTCTGTGTCACTGGATCTAGGGCTCTGTCTGTACCAAAGACTCCGTTATGCCAAAACGGGTAGACTTCGCATGGTAGAGTGCAGAACTTGCCGGGCTCACCCACCTTCTTGGCTGGGTAGCTTATCCAGTTCCACTCCCTCATATCGTAGTAGCTTCGTGGGTCAGGCTCGTAGACAAGTTTGCTAGGATCTGTGGATATCTGTCCTCTTGCTAACTGGTCTTTACGGACGTCAACCGTTAGCTTCGGCTTGCCTGTAGCTGCGTCTATCGCGAAGTATCTCCCCTCCTTGCAGCCGTACATGTAGACCTTGCCTAGCGTTGGGTTTTCTGTGAGGAGACCGCTCCAGTTGCAGTCATAGTCGTAAGGATCATGTGGGAATGGTTGCAGCCACCAGACTCTTTTGCCGGCAATAAGGTCAATTGCCATAATTGTGCTGCCAAAGAGTCTTGGTCCTGGTGCCAATGTCATGTTGGAGTATGGTCCTTGGTTGCCTGTTTGCGTGTACATTAGTCCTGTGTCTTCGTCTACTACTGGTTGTCCCCAGTTAGCTGTGACTCCGCCGTACCAGCCTATTGCTTGGTTGGGGAACGCAAAGTCCCATTCAAGTCCTGCGCGGTTGGCCGCCAATGCTTCTGTGCAGGGTATGTCTCTGAAGTAGCCGCTGCTGCATTCGGTGATCGCCCAGTCTTTGACAGGTTGATCCTGCGGTGGAGAGCTGTATACTCGCCACAATACTTGGTTGGGCGCATCCATGCTTATGCCCATTGTAACGTGTCTTGAGTCGCGAGGTGCAACCTGAGCCACATTGTCGTGGATTCTGCTTGGGAAGACAACTATGAATTGTCGACCTTTCTCATAGGTTCCGATGACTGCGCTGTTGGCTAGACTTGGACGGTATAAACCGATGTTTCCAGGTACATCTAAGCATAGGTCTTTGACCCAGAACTTTTTCTCGCCAGTTTTTGCGTTGACACCGTAGAAGTCGCAGGCCAGACCGTATGCCATAAGCGCGTCTCCGCCTTCCCAGTATCTGAAGCCGTGGTCATGTATGATGCCGCCCATCGCTAATGGTAGTTTCTTGCGTAGATCCTCCATGTCGATGACGTAGTCATGTGTCCATTTCTGTTTACCCGTGTTGGCGTCTACAGCATACATTCTTCCCCAGTTACTTAGTACGTAAACCGTACCGTCTCGGACGACGGGTGGGGTGGTTGTACCTTCACTGAACCCTTGTATAGCCTGCATGCCTGCGGGTGCAAGTGATTTGCTTCCCAGTGGGAAGAGCCATTTGACCTCAAGGTTGTTGACGTTGTCCTTGTTGATCTGTGTCTGAGGGCTGTAGTTCCAACCCCAACTGTTGCCGTTCACGTACTGCCAGTCCTTGCCGTTGTTCGCTAGGGGTGCTGCGAATGCTAGAACTGGTACGAATGTGCCTAATCCGAGGATTGTTAACAGAGAGAAGATAGTTATCCTATATTTTATAGATAACATTTTCATATTATACGCGAGTTAGCTCGATATAAAGTGGGGTAAGACGGTCACTATACGACCAAAACTCTGTTGCAGAGACTGCGCTCGCAAAAGATTTGGTAAAGCCTAGTCAGATTCGAAGCCGAACTCTTCGGTCCTGGTCAGGCCTTCAGATCCTTTGGGGCTAGTTTGGTTGGTTTGATGGTTGTGTAGCGGCTGGTTTTTCTCGGCTATTGTTTGTGAATGTGTACGAGTAGACTCCTGGTGTGGTTTCTTTGAGGAGTACTGCGAGTATTACTGCAGGTATCGGTATGAGGAGTCCTAGTAGACCTAGGCCTCCGAAGCCTTGTGCGCCGGCTACTATGCCTCCTATTACTGGGAAGGTTATTGATGCAAGGCTGAGGAAGAAGTCGTTAGCGCCTATGATTCTTCCACGTTCGGAGTACTTCGTCAAGTCTGATACTAGGGCGGTTGTGGCTACTGTTCCTGCACTCCACCCTACGCCTACTAGGAAGATACCTAAAGTAATGATTGTGTAGTCTGCTGTTGCAGGGGTTAGGAATGCTCCTATCGCAGAGGTCACTGCACCTATTAGAAGCAGCTTTCTTCTGCCGATACGATCCGATATTTTGCCCAGCGGCACTGATAGACCATACATCCCGATGATGTGGATGCTGATCGCTAATGAAATCAAGGTTAGCTGCACGCTGTGCTCGTTCATAACAAGGGATGTGAGCGCCATCATCATCGTCATATTTCCCTGAACTAGCGCTGAGACTGCGAACGCAGCTAAAACTGGGTAGAACAGGAGATATTCTCTGGTGCTCCTGACAGAAGCGTTTGAGCCGTTACCTTGAATGTCTGCTGGTTGGTCCTGCTTCTCATTTGGGTAGTATTCGGTGATGTTTCGGGAGATTTCCTGAGGATCTGGCTTGACGAGTTTCAAAGCGAGAGAAGCCATGGGGAGGAATACGAGGGAAAGAAGCCAAGCTGTCGCGTAATGATCTATGGCTAACAAGTCTCCCGTCAATGTTGCGAGGGCTACGAACGGCGTCGCCGCGATCGCGCCTATGATGCTGGCCGTTAAAAGATAACCTATCCCCTCTCCACGCCTCTTACTCGGATACATATCCGCAACAGCCACCCTGTTCTGCTGAGTAGCCCCCCAACCTAAGCCTGAGATCACAAGCCCAATTATGAAACCCGGCAGAGAACTCACGGCCATCGACACAGCTAAAAGAACTATCCCAATCGACGCCAAGATCAAACCAGTTTGAAGCACCTTCAGCCTGCCGACTTTATCCATCCACTTCCCAGACTGGTAAACTATCACCACCCGCCCGCCCCAAACAATCGCTGTGGCAAGACCGGCTAAAGCAACCTGACCTGTCAGCTTCAGCATCGCTAACGCTCCGAAGGTCACAACCATCTGCTGAACAAGAGTTAGAAAAGCTTGGTTGGACGATAGAAGCATCGTATTCCTCTTAATCAAAGAAGGGATAGTAGTAGACTGGTTGCCGGTTATCTGCGCATCATCCACGACAATTTTACATCAAAACATTACTTATACTTTCAGCAACAGACACAGATGCAAGCCGACTGAGCCAAATGAAATATTGGGTCACCTAACTCAATCAAACATTTGTTGCAGGAGCTAGTCTTTACATTAACAGGGCTCTGCACAGCTGCCTCATAAGAAATAATTAATCTTGGCAAGTGCATGCTTGGGAAAAAGCATGTTAAAGGTGTTGGAGAGAAAGAGGAACGAATGTACGAGCATATCAGGGAGAAGGCTGAAGAGGAGGGCCGCTACGGGGGCCGCGCTAAAGAAGTGGCTGCCCGAACGGTTCTGAAGCAGCACAAAGAGAAAGGTCACGAGAAGAACGAGTAAGCAAGTAGTTGCGTTAGGTTAGCGAGCAACTCGAGTAAAACCTTCCCGTCCAAGGTAAGAAGTAGAGATAATTCTAATGCTAGGAGGGAGCAGAATTGTTTGGGGCGTTGAATTTGTATGTGATTGACCCATTGACCTCGGTCTGTATGTAATAGTAGGTGCTGTTGCTGTAGATTGTTGCTCCATCGATGCTGGTGATATGGACGTTTTTGACTCCTGATGAGTAGATGTTTTGTTTGAAGGTGATGGTGTTAGCGCCGGGTAAAACGTACTTGGTGATGTTCAGCGAGTAGTCGGCGAACTTGTTATTGTTCTGCGGGGAGTAGCTTGTCGGTAACGTGGCTACGGCTTGGCTGTTAACTAGGATGGATGCCTCGGCTGGATTATCGTAATCGTAGCCTTGGAAGCTTAGTGTATAGGTTGGGCCGCTGGGCGGAGTGTTGGTGGTTCTAGTTGTGATGTTGCCTGCGGTAAGGAGGGTGAAGTTGTAGGTTACTGATTGCCGGTAGCAGATTAGGGTGCTGACGTACGCACCGTCTCTGTAGACGATTCCCTGTTCACAGGGTCGAACGAGAAGCTGGTAGCTGTTGTTGTCGCTGAATATTTCGCCGTTCGGCCTGTTGATTTTGAGGTTCCGTACCTCGGAGGAGCCGTTGTTCTGCTTGAAGGTGACTGTGTTAGCCCCAGTTACTACGTATTTTGATATGTCTAGTGTGTAGTATGCGTATTTGAACGACATAAACGGGGTGTTGAATTGAGGTAATGCAGTTACTATTTCGTTGTTGACGAGTATGTACGCCTCGTTCTTCTCATCGTAGTTGTAGCCTTCGAAAGTCAGGTTGTACGATGAGCTAATGGTAGTTTCAGGTTTACCCGCGGCGGTTTTGCTTAGGTATCTGAGGAATCCGCTGGTTGCGTCGATATAGGTTATGTGGGGGTTGCCGTCAGCATCGACTGTGAACGCGGGGCCCCATACTGCATCCAGATTTGTGTTGGCTGTTTCAAAGATCCACGCTTCGCCTGACTTTGCTGCGATCTTCAGTTTGTTGCTCACAGGATCCTGATAGAGAATGTGAGGGTTGCCTGAGCTGTCAACAGACAGCAACCCGCCGGAGACCGCTTCTGAAGTTACGGTCTCTATTTTCCATAAGGCTCCTGACTTGACTGCGTACTTCCAGCTTCGGCTGTTTGCGTCGTAGTAGCTGATTTGAGGGTTGTCTGGGGCGTCTAAAGCGATGCTGCATGCCCCTACTTTCGCTGTGGGGTCTACGGCTTCAGCGTTCCATGAGTCTCCTGACTTGACCATGTATCCTAGGCCGGTAAGCGTCCACTCGTATCTTGATCCGTTGTACTTCTGGTAGCATAGATGCGGTGAGCCTGAAGCGTCAGCGACTAATGAACGAGCGGGATTGATCACTAGGTTTGATATCTCTTCATTAGACAATACCCCGCCTGACATCGTGGCGTAGCTCATTCTGGAGTGGCTTTCTTCGCTCCAGTAATAGGTTGTGTGAGGATTGTTTAACCCGTCCACAGCCAGATTAGGATCATGCACCTCTACTCCTCCTCCCCAGTTGCTGCCGGATGCGAGTATCGTGCGTGTCCAGTTATCCGCTGATTTGCTGGCATACATTACGCGTGTAGTTGATTCGCCTCTGCCGCTCCTCCACCTTATGTTTACATCATAGGTGATGTGAGGTGCACCGGTTGAATCCAACTTAACTGTTGGGTAATTGAAGCTGCGAATACTGGGTATCTCATCACTGTACCCTGGTCCATAGGTTTTAACGTGATTCGCCATCTCCTCCTCGTAGTTCTCAGGTGAATCCGCGAACTCCTTAACCCAACCTCCCGCAGACCTGTATGCATGCACCAAGCCGTTGGCTGTGACATACAGCAGATGTGGATTGCCTGATGAGTCCGTCGTGATAGAGGGTGACGTGGTTAGGCTGTTATCCACCGTTTCTGTAGCCCAGTTCAAGACGCCGTTGGCCTGCTCCTGCGGAGCCGCTTCCGTAAAGCTGAACGAGGAGAAGGGAATAGAAAATAGCAGCAGCAAAGATATAAAAATACTCTTTAACACATACGTAACGTGTTTATTATACATTATAACCTGACTACATTGACCATATGTCTAATATTTATCTACGCCGAACATAAATTAATGAGTTGTATTCTCACCGTGTTCTCGCAAAACCGCTTCGTAACCGATACACCGGTCTATTGTTGTCATTTAATCATTTTCTCGATGCTCGGTATCTCATTAACAACTTCTCTGAACATCTCAACGGATTCTATCTCATTTCTATTATTCTATATACAGTGTTTCTTCTAGGTTTAGGAAGCGCTGATCGCCGGTTAGCACCTTTGCTTTTTTCCTTTTAGCTGTGCTTAGAACTATCGAGTCGGCTAAACCCCATCCTGAAACCTTCTTCTTCATCTCTACGTTAATCTTGGCCGCTTCAATAGCAATGTCCTCAGTTAGAGCTACCATAGCACTTCGCGATTTGATAAACAGTCTTTGAAGTTCTGCTCTCTCCTGCCCTTCGGTTCTGAGACTCTTAGCGTATACCTCGGCTACGCAGATAGTCGGGGTCAGCTTCTCAAAAGAACCTGTGTCTATTATCTCCTTAGCCTTACTGCCTGCGGAAGTACCCATAAAATACTCGAGCCACGCGTAAGAGTCGATTACACACCTCATACTCGATCCCTGTGATTCCTCAGATCTTTGAGTGGCACCTTTTTCATCGTGCCGAACATACTCTCTCCACTCAGAAGAGCATCTGCAAGTATCTCATTAATGGCCTTGGACATACCTCTCGCCCCATACTTCTTCTTCAAAACTTCATACACATCTTCTCTAAGCGTAACGGTTGTCTTAAACATCTACATCACCGTAAAAGTAAACATAAACATACACTTAAACCTTGTCAAATCAACCGCAATTAAGGCTAGATAACAAAAGAGTGTATGTTAGCGCATATAGATTCTTCATCTGCTCACGCTCTATGAAGTACTCGTTTGTCACGGGTCTACTAACGAGAAAAGGCTGCGCAGCAGCTGTATCACTGCGTGTAGACAAAATTGTTTATGTAGACATTTTCGTCTATACCTTTGGCAATCCACCTGACGACAATGGTCCATCATAATCCCACGAAAAGCGCGAATCGGCGACGCGGGAGTTAGCTCGAGTAAGTTTTATACAACATGGCATTTGTATCGCATGTCTGCTTAGTGTAGCGCAGGGGCGCGGGATTCGAACCCGCGAGACCTTTAGATCAGAGACTTGGTAGCCTCGTAATCCTTGACTTTTTCTGGTATTACGGCCCTTTCCGTGAATAAGGCTTATTGTTAAGGCGCGTCATACTTATCGGTAAGGAGAGTAACTCTTGGAGGTAAGTGTAGGCTCTGTTACATCGAAGGGTCAGGTGACGATTCCTAAGAAGATTAGGGATGCATTAGGGCTCAGAGCGGGTGATAGAGTGGTCTTCGCCATCGAGCATGAGCGTGCAGTGATAAGAAAGGTTTCAGCTGAAAAGATGTCCGAGATTCTTAGTAGACAGAAGCCTTGGGCAGAGTCAAGTCTAGCCTTCCAGAAGAAGATGCGTGAAGAATGGGCATCACCGCAGTCTTAGTTTCACATAAACATCATCAGCATCCCCCGAAGACGGGATGCAACCAACCCAACTCACTTGTTTAGGCTTTTTTCAATTCCCTTTTTGGGTTTGTTGATTGGTTACGAGGTATTTGTTGTTGTAAAGGGTCTGCAACAATATGTATTGTGTTCCTGTTTGGGTTGTCTCTGCGATGTTGAACTTTATTTCTTTGCTTTCTCCGGGTGCTAGTCGTATCTGTTCGGACTCTTGATACTGGTCGAAGGGTGCTTGTCCATCCGAATCTGATATTAGGCTGACCTTCACCTGTTTCTCGTAGTTTTCATTGTTCTTCACGTTAGTGGTAACTGTCTGTTGTTTGCCGTGGTTGGTGTCGACTTTGACTGTTGTGATTGTGGGGCTGGTCTGTTCAAAGACTAGGGTTTTCTGTGAGGGTTGTGCTGTTACGGTGCCCCAGAACTCTATGAGGTTGAGCGGTGCCTTTGGGTCATGATAGGTTTCGATTATGCATTTTGCCGGGTTTAGGTTATCCCATTCCGCGCTGTGGGTTCCATCGGTCTTCCCATTTTGTAGGTAGTTGTAATGCTCGTCGAATAGAGCGAAGAATGTCTGGGTGTCGCCTGCAGCATCCCGAGCCCTTATGCTTATTGCGCCGGGGATCTCAGCTGCCTTTGACCAGGGTGTTTGGTCGGTGATGATTTTCTTCTTCGAACCGATCAGCTGAAGATAGATGGAGTAGTAGTGGACGCCTGGTTCATCGATCTTTACTCTGAATCTTTGCGTTACTGTTGAGCCTGCAGCGATGGTGATTGTCTCTGATGTTTTGGATTCGAATGGTTCAGATTGATCGCGGTCGATTAGAAGGTTCACCGCGATTTCCCTCTGCGAATAGCTTGGGTTATTTACTTCTACTGCCACATCTATAGATCTGCCGTTATCATCTGTAGGCTGCGTCTCCACATTTACACTTACAACTCTCGGCATAGCTCTTTTGAGCACTAGGTCGACAGGTTCCTTCCCTAAGGTTGCGGTGCCACTGCCCCAGAACTCTCCGTTAAGACCAGGCTCTTGGTAGTAAACCTCGAACATGTAGAGGCCGCTTCTAATGTTTCGGAGCCTAGCTGTCCCGTCGGAGCCGGTGTTTGACGAGGCCAGATAATGGTAATCGGAATCAAACAGTATGACCGAGGCCCCGCTTACTGTGTTTCCATCTCCATCCTCCACCTTTACGTTCAGGTTCGGTGAGGCTGCGTAGACGGGAGCAATCATCGGAGCAACTATGATCGCTAGGAGAATCAGGGATAACAGTGGCTTCTGAAGCCTTTTCACCTTCTTAATTGACGACCGGTGTTTCAAGAATAGAGCTATGATTGTGATAGGTGCTGCTGCGGATGCGACCATTAGAAAGGGGTCAATGCCTCCTTGGGCTTGAAGGACGTTTATCCTTAGGAAGTACACTTCATCACCATGCAGGACTCATATGATGGCCTCTCCCTCAGGCGTAGTTGATCCTGCGGAAATGTTGAGAACACCTCTCCCTTTCTCGCCTGTTACCACCGACACATCAAGTCCATCAGGCAGTTTATCCGGTCTCTCAACTCCAAGCGTCTTCTGCTCCCCTAGAACATCGAAGTCGACCATCGCGCTCTCTCCTTGCCGCACCGAAACCTCAGACTTCTCAAGCACCAGCATAGGAGCTGAGGCAGGATGAACGCTCAAGAGCAATAGAACTAGCAACAACCAATGAATTTTCATGCAGATTTCTAAAAACTCAGCATCGCCAAAATAAAAGAGAATTGTCAAATATTCAAACGCCGCAGATCAACCAGTTTGAACCGCTCTAACCGCAAGAAGTCATAGTGGCGCGGGGTGGGATTACAGCACCAATTTACTACAGGACATCCAGCAAAAACAGGCTGATCTGCTAGTTCAAGCAAGAGAAATATGTTAGGCGAACCCGATGGACATAAGGCGAAAGCAGCCTCGGAGAATAATGCTGCGAATAGTGGTAGTAGCAACATTGAGGATTGGAGACTTTTTAGGCGTAGCTGAACGACGCTTTGAGTTGTATATGTTGGTTAGAGGTTAGGCAGTAGTTGTATTCCGAAGTGAAGCCCGAAGGTCTCCAGCAAGCCGTATGCAGCCAAACTAGTAAGCTGCAGAAGGAAGGATCGCATCTTGCCGAATCCCAGGAACTTTGAAGTCACAGAGGTAGCATAGACCCCGATGAGCGGCGTGATCAGAAGCATGATTGCAGATCCGTATCTTCCTTCGAGTCTCTTCCGAAATCTTCCGCCTTCTTTTGCAAAGTAGTTGAAGAGCCTCGGAAACCTTCTTTCAAACCGATCCATCAAGAGAAGCAAGATGACAAGGGGGAGGAGGTTTGCTGCAAAGGCGACTACAAAAGATGTGAAAGGCTCTACTCCCAAGGCGACGCCAGCCGGGATAGCAACCAGTATCTCACCTACAGGTGAAGCTGATAGCAAAGTTATTGCAACCAGCGTCTCTGCGTTTAACACCAAATCTATCCTTTCCCTCGAGAGTGGAGTCGAATACGCCAAGGCTTATATATGATCACCGGAGTTTTTTAGCAGTTTAGCAGTTGGTCTCAGGTTATATTAAGTGGCTTTCGGATATAAGTGCAGAGGATATTCTTGAAGTAGGTAGTAAATCTTCTAATCTTCATAAAGCTTTGAAACTTGATTTTAATGTTCCTCAAGCGTTTGTGCTTACCTCTTCTGCGTATAATAGGATGTCATCCGATTTGCGGTTATCCGAGAAGCATGGTCGACTTACGCCTGAGGAGATACA
>JACPRH010000033.1 GCA_016190055.1 Nitrososphaerota archaeon
ACGACCAGCTGCTATCCAGAAGAGAGGTACTCTGGTGGAAGAGATCCCAGATGGTATGAGAGACTCGTGAAAGCACTTAAGCTCGAGTGGATATTACCTCTCCCTGCGGAAGGGGGATGACACATCCTCCTTGGTCCTACAGCTTCAAGCTCTGGACTAAAGGGAAAAAGAAAGAAGAAGGACAAGCGAACTAGCCAAACTAGATCCTACCACCCGTTTTTGTACACCAGTTTTAAACACCCGAAGAATGAACAAAACCCTCCAGATGGGCTAAATATTTAATAGATGAATGGGTGGCAGAGTGCGGTTGATTTCGAGTGGCTAAGTCTAAGCTGATAGTTGCTGATCCCGGAACAGGCAAGTCTACGATGTATGAGTTGAGTGATGATCAGTTCAGAGCCTTCCGAGGACTGAAGATAGGTAGTGAGATTGAGGGATCAACAGTCGGCGTAGAAGGGAAGATCAAGATTACAGGTGGAAGCGACAGCGCAGGCTTCCCGATGAGGCATGATGTTCACGGCGGAGTTAAAAAATACGCGCTCTTAACAAGAGGCATCGGCTTCCGAAGTAAAGAGGAAGGAGAGAAAAGGCGTAAGATGGTCAGAGGAAACACAATCACTGAAGACATCTACCAAATCAACTCAATCCTAGTCGGTACACAAAAGAAGAAGGAGACCGCAAAGAAGGAAGAGACAAAGAAGGCTGAGGAGACACCTAAAGTGGCGCCAAAGGCCGAGGAGAAGAAGGAAGCGGTACCCGCTAAGCCCGGCAAAGAGGCTCCTGAGAAGAAGAGCTAGCTAGCCGAATAGATGAAAAAAATCTTATTTTCGCTGCGGCTCCCGTAATATTAAATACCCCTGAATTCCGTGAGAACTCTATATGGCAACACGAGCGGAGACTCAATCTTTGAAACGCGTTATACCGCAGCAGCCAGAGGTCAACATCGGCACAGTTGGTCACGTAGACCACGGTAAGACAACGCTTGTAAAAGGCATCACCGGTATTTGGACCTCTGAGCATAGTGAAGAGCTCCGACGAGGCATCACAATCAAAGTCGGTTACGCGGACGCGGCTTTTTACCGCTGCGCCGGATGCCCTCCCCCTACCTGTTACACAGCCACCGATACCTGCCCTAAATGCGGCGAAAAGGCTGAGCTTCTCAGAGTAGTCAGTTTCGTAGATACACCCGGCCATGAGAGCCTCATGGCGATTATGCTTTCAGGCGCAGCTGTGATGAACGGCGCCATCCTCACTATAGCAGCTAACGAGCCTGTTCCGCAGCCGCAGACAAGAGAGCATCTACTTGCACTGCAAATGCTCGGCATGAAGCATATTGTTATCGCTCAGAACAAGCTGGATCTTGTTGATGACGGCGGTGCTGAGCGGAACTATCAGGAGATTAAACGGTTCGTTAAAGGAACCGTCGCTGAGGACGCTCCGATCATCCCGGTCTCCGGCCAGCATAAACTTAACATCGATGCGTTGATCGGTGCTATTCAGGAGTATATTCCTACGCCGAAGCGGCATCCTGAAGCGAAGCCGTTGATGCAGACTCTCCGCTCCTTCGATGTCAACCGTCCCGGGATGCTCATCCCTGAGCTCAGAGGAGGCGTCGTAGGAGGCACCTTGACGCAGGGAGAGTTCAAGGTAGGCGACGAAGTTGAGATTGTACCTGGGCTTGCTGATGAAAAGAGCGGCAAATACATGCCGATACGCACAGAAATCATCAGCATAGGAACAAGCGCAGGCCTAGTTGACAGAGTTGGTCCAGGCGGCCTGGTTGCACTGGGCACCAAACTTGATCCCGCGCTAACCCGTGCAGACGCTCTACTTGGCTCCGTCATCGGGCTGCCTGATGAGCTTCCACCGGTTCACAATGTTGTTGCGCTTGACACTCAGCTCTTCAAGACAGCTGTAGGCGCCCCCGATATGGCGAAAGTCGAGCCTATTAGGCCAGGTGAAGCATTAAGGCTTAACGTGGGAACCGGAGTAACACTCGGCCCAGTCAAATCGGTTAAAGGCAACCGTGTCGAGGTGGAGCTGAAACGACCAGTCTGCGCTGCGCCGGGAAGCAGAGTCGCATTAACACGGCGAATCGGCGACAGATGGCGGCTAATCGGTTCAGGAACCATCCTCTAACAATAGCGTAACAGCGGTTGGTAGTTGTTGCAGCAGTAGTCGAACTGGAATGGCGGTTGATCTTCTTCTCGACTCAAGCTTCCTGATATTTCTAGTAGAAACACCGTCCGGCGGCTTCACCGAGATCGAAGACAAGCTTGGAAAAGTTGAACCGATAGTTCTCACCTCGGTCATCAAAGAGCTCCGTAGAATCGCTGATCGCGCAGCATCTAAACGAGCCAAAGCCGCAGCTCGAGCCCTTGATTACGCGTCAGGTTTGAGGAGGGTTCCACAGACCGGTTCTGGAAGTGTTGATGATCAGATTCTGCTGTATGCGAAGTCTAGTGGGGCGGCTGTGGCGACGTTGGATACTGAGTTGCGGCGCAGGTTAAGGGCTGCTGGAGTTGTTGTTGTGACTTTGAGCGGCAACAGGTTAGTGGTTGAGGGTCGTTGAACGAGCGGGTCGATAAGCTTTTACAGCAAAAGGTTCTTAACTATACATATAAAGACCCTTCCTTATAGAGGCTGTTTGCATGTTTCAGATAGCTAGTATGAGTGATGTTATTCGGGTTTCCCCGGAGAAGTTTGGGAGCCCATTGAGAGATGTCGCTCTTGAGGTTTTAAAGTCGAAGTATGAGAGCACTATCAGCCCAGAGATGGGTTACATCATCCTGATTACTGATGTAGGTGTCGAAAAGGTCGGCAAAATTATTCCAGGCGACGGTGCCAGATACCATAAGGTCGATTTCGCCGCATTATCCTTCTACCCTATGCTTCAGGAGGTTGTTGAAGGCGAAGTGGTTGAAATCACCGACTTCGGTGCCTTCGTCCGACTCGGCCCGGCTGATGCCCTACTACACCTCTCACAGATAACTGATGATTATTTGACGAGCGATGTGAAGCAGGGTGTTATCCTCGCAAGCCAAACCAAACGCACGTTAAAGGTAGGCTCAAAGGTCAGAGTCAGGATCACCGCTATTAGCCTAGGCCGCGGAGTCTCAATGGGCAAAATCGGAGTCACCTGCCGACAACCCTTCCTAGGCGCCTTGGAATGGATAGAAGATGATATCGCAAAATCTAGGAAAGGCGGCGCTCCATCAGGAAAGCAACCTAAAGAATCCGAGAAGCCTTCTAAAGAAGCGAAGGAACCTAAGGAACAGAAGAAGGAACAACGGAAAAAGTAAGTAATTATATAGGTTTGTGAAGAAAAATGCCTAGAGAATACGCCTGCAGGAAATGTAAGAGCCTCACCAGCGGAAAGGTCTGCCCCGTCTGCGGATCCACGAATCTAAGCACTGAATGGAGCGGGCTCGTCGTAGTCCTAAATCCCGAGAAATCAGACGTAGCACGATCACTCACCATCACAAAGCCCGGACGATACGCTCTCAGAGTCAGCTAACTAACTACGCCATTTACTCTCGGCTCACTAATCAATTTACCCGCGGAAAACTAGTTTATTCGGTAACGCTGAAATAGATGCGGGCGTCCGGCTGTATCGATAGCTTGCGTAGCTACATTCTTCCAGCAGATCTTAGACGGAGGTTGAAGCGGCCGCTTGGTCGCCTCATCCGGAGCCAAGATGTAACTAGGGAAAACCTTTCATCTGATATTTTATCTAGCGTACTCACAGTTACGGTCGGCGACGCAACTACTGAGAATCTTCTTTCACTCGGCTTCACCCCGGACGTCGAGATAGTTGACAGCCGAGAGATGCGGAGAGACCGGGATCCACCTGCTTCAAAGTATCGAGGTATAATACGAACATCTAATCCGGCCGGCTGCTTAACTGATGAGGCGCTTCAAGCCGTCTCTGAGGCGTTGCGGTCAGAGAAGCCTGTTCGCATCTTGGTTGAAGGGGAAGAGGATCTGATGGCGCTACCGGTTCTAGCTCTATATCCTAACGACACGACTGTATTGTACGGTCAGCCTAAACAGGGTTTAGTTGTGCTGCACATAGATGAGAATATTCGCGGAGTCGCACGCTCATTTCTCCGCAAAATGGGCGTTCCTTCGCTCGACTAGATTGGGTAATGTATTAATATCTGCGTTCTTTCGGGTGTTCAGCGATATAAAGTGGACATCGAGGTTACTAGTGATATCGAGAATAAGCTGCTTGGCAGACGTGAGGTTGAATGCGTCTTTAGAGGTACCTCTGGGGCTCTCTCTCGGAGCAATGCTGCTCAAGCTGTTTCTAAGCAGATGAAGGCTTCAGATAAGAAGGTCTACACCGTTCTGCTCAAAGGCGCATACGGTACTATGGATCTTAAGGGTGTGTTTTACATCTATAATGACGATGAGGCTGCGAAGAAGGATCTTCAGACATACGTTTTGAAACGGAACGGCGTAGTTACAGAAGCGGCAGCTGAGGCTGCACCTGCAGAGAAACCTGCAGAAAAACCTAAAGCGGCTGCGGTAGCCCCTAAGAAGGAGCAGAAGTAACTATGTCTGAAGTAGCAGCTGCAAAGAAGAAGGAAAAGCCGAGCCCACAGGTCTGGAAGTTCTACCAGATTGAGGGTGGAATCTTGAAGCGATTGAAGAAGGAGTGTCCACGCTGCGGCAGAGGAGTCTTCCTTGCCGAGCACAAAGATCGCTTCACCTGCGGCAAATGCAACTACACCACCTTCAAACAACACGTATAACACTCGGTGGAAGCCTGCCCACTAGGCAAGGCTCCTGCCTACCTGTCTATCTTTCTACTGATCGGTTTAGTGTGAAGTAAGGCAGGGCTTCTTTCTTCTATGACTTCTTTCGGCACGCTTATTTCAGATTCGATTATTCAGTCGGGACTGTAAATTAAAATTGATTAAATTTTGGTCAGAGCCTCACTTCTTAAAATAATGGGAATGATTATTAGCGCGTTATGCGATAATTATATCGTGAGAGCATGGATCTACTAACATTGATAGTAGTTGTGGTATTGGTGCTCTGGGTACTCGGAGTAGTGGGCGGCGCCACACTCGGTGGACTAATTCACATATTGCTAGTCGTAGCGGTCATAGTCATACTAATCCGGCTCATCGAAGGACGTAGTATAATATAACCGCCAGAGCGAAAGAACAGCTAAAGTAAGAGAATCAACCAACAAAATCGCGGTGGTGCTTAACAGATAGCGAGGTCAATATCCAGAGACCCCGACTTTTTTCTACAGGTCCTACTTTTACCCTACCTATCTGCTTCTTTTCTTCTGCGAGCTATTATGCCGATGCAGCGTTTTTCCTGATCTCTTGCCTAACTGCTCGCACAACGTTAGGTGCAAGAATGGGTTGGAACGGCGCTAGATACTTGAACTTCAAGGCCTCTGTGAGAGACTCCTTTTTGCCGTGTTTCAAGTAGCCTTTCAGGAACTCTTTTGTTAGGCGTCTGACTGCTCCTTCATCAACAGTAAACTTTGATGAATAATATATGAATTCAGCAATGTCCCATCCGCAGTCGTTGCTGTAGGTTGCCTGCTCCAAGTCGACGAGATAGATTTTACCGTCTGAGAAGATGGTGTTGCTCGGCTTGGTGTCTCCGAGGGTATATCCTTCCTGATGCACTCTGCCAAGCGCTTCACCGTAAAGCCGAACCGCATTCAAAGCCTGCTCATCGCCGCTCAACGCCTTCGGAAGCAGCTCCCCCCCATCAGAACCTTCAATGAACTCAGTTACCAGAAGCCTCTGATCCAGCGCCACCGCCAAAACATTTGGCGTCCTGAACCCTAATCCTCTCAAACGTCTTAACGCGGAGTACTCTCTCTGCAATCTGGAGGTTTGACCCATATCAAACCGTTTCGAGAGAAGCGCCCACATATTCAGCACCACCCACTTAAACGCCTTCGCATCAGCGAAGTTCTTGACAGCAAACTTCACCACTTTACTTCCGTCGTTCACGCAGTAAACCTTGGTGACAGAGTACACCTCTCCCATACCGTTCTTACTTACTTCTCCGCCACGCTCAATCCCCATGTGCTCAATCAGTTTACCGAACCAGTCATCCTCTTCAATTATCAGCAGCCCCTCTTGAAGCCGCCACAGCCTCCTCGGATGCTTGATTACGTCGGGAACCTCAAACCCTTTTCTTGAGCGAGAAATCTTGGAGCTAACCTCACGCCTAACTATGCTGAGCCCTACTCTCCCAGCGTAACCGTGAACCGCATACTGCGCCAAACTTCTTCTAGTATATGTGGCCATTTCGGTGAGCCTAGTCACCCAGTGCTTCGGCTCGTAATCCTTAATCTGCACTGTGCCCCCGTTGAGGGTGATTAGCCCCTCATCCGCAATCTCCTTCAACACTTCTAGGAAACCTTGGCAGGACGCCTCAGTGTTTCTATGACCATGCTCTTGCCCATAGGTCTTGGAATAGCTGTAAAGCGCCGGTGGGTAAATCGCGGCTCTCTTCTTGAGCTTATCAAACAGAAAGTATTCAACCGGGATTATGATTTCTTGAGCGAACTGCCCGATAGATGCTTCAATCTCCTCCAAAGCCTCAAGCATGACTCTGCCCTTAATCATGATCTCAGCTTCGTGAAAGACCTCTCCTCCAGTAATAGGAACGTAGATGTTGAGGAGTCGTCCAGCCACAAACTCTCCGAGCGAAGCCTTATCCGCGTCCATCAGCAACGCCTCTCTATCCACCACGAGTGCCGATGCGTCTACTTCGCCGTTGATGTAACGATACTTTACTTTGGGGCTGTAGTCTTCAAGGATGACGATAAGATCGTAGTCGCTGTCCTTGGTCGCGTAACCCGCTACCTGGGAACCGTAGACTGCTATCCCGACTATTTTTCGTCCTTCAGAGACTTCGTTAGCTATCTTGGTGAGAGATGCCTTCTCAGCCTCAGTTAACTCTCTGGCTTCTTTTTCTTTACTTGACATTTGCTGAAGCACTACTGATCTTTTCCAGTTCCTTCAGCCTACCTTTCAGGAGAGGATCAAAATTGGTTCTCAAGATGGATGCAACCGGGATTCTCACGACATTGGCGTCCGGCGGGATCTTGAACACAGGATACCCTTTCTCAATCCACTTCTTCACAGTACTCTGATTCAACTTATCGTCAACCAAGCCGTCACCAAACTTCTTCTCAATCAGCTTGACCAACCCTTTATCGCTGTAAAGCCACTTCGGATTATATAACCGCTCATAATCCGCGTAAAGCGACTCGTGAAGCGTACCAGCCGCCTCATCTGAAAGCAGGTCAAACGAGGTGAACTTGCGAACTAGCTCCACGTAATGCATAAACTCATGCGCCAAAACCGCCTCGATAGTGCCTTTCAAACCGAAGGCGACAAGCGGTGCTGAGAGCTGAACAACAATCTGCACTCCAGCGGCCGGTTCAACAACCGGTATGACGCGAGCGTAAAGCGCCCCCACCTGCTCCACCTCGACACCGCTCGTGGCAACAAGAAGAGTAGGCTCCACGTAATACGGTGGATAAGTTAGTCCAGAAGCCTCTTCAACCCGTGAAACACCTTCTTTCACGTATTTTACGCGGCTCTTGATCTTCTTCACCATGCTCTTAGGCAGGGCGGCAGTCGTCTCGGGGTCATCTAACTTAATGTGAGGATTCAAGGCGCCTACATCCCGACTATCTGTAGATACTTCTGTAAAAGAATTTCCTCCGTCTCGCCAGCATGTCAGTTGATCAATCAATTTCTGACAGCTGCAGATCCTTCTTTCGACCAAGATACGTGTGATCTAGGAGGTATATTTCAGCCTGCTCCATATCTACGACTGCCGGTTGAAGAATAGGGCTAATGTACCGCTCCTTAGAGGCGCGGTTAATCTTCATTCCGCCCAGCATTGGGTTAAACGCTGGAACAACAATGATAGTCGGATCACCAACCTCAAAGCCGAACCGCTCCTGGAACGCTGATCGAGCGTCGCCCTGATACTTGATGCCGCTTGAACGTAGAAACTCAGTGGCCATCCTCTCAGTATTCCAATGGGCAACCACCCAAACAGGCTCCACCGCTCTCACTCCGCTGGCCTCCCTGAACTCAACCGAGAAGTGATTGTGACCCATTACCACGAGATCCGCGGATAAACCTGTCGGAGTTGGCCAAGTATGGCCGTGGGTGACAAGAACCTTCTCCTGACTCCGAGTGATTGCTCCTCGCGGGCTGTGCAGCACCACCTCCCTAGGCAGAAGATGCGTGAGACCGCCATCATGGTTCCCCGGCACCACCTCAATCGGTATGCCCAGTGACAGCAGCTTCTCGAAGAACTCTGGGACATCCATCCACTCATGCGGGAGCAGTTTTGCTGTCCCATGCTTGATGTCACCTGAGACTATAACTCTGTCAGGATGCTGCTTGAAGATTATCTGTTCAAGCTTCTCGTAAAGTCTCGGTGCAAGAGAGGGAATCTTGACGCCCTTATCCGCCAAAGTTCTCTCATAACCGATATGGAGATCTGAGACTACCAGAATCTTCTCAGAATCAACTTGAAGCATTAATGCAGGCTCTTTATCGATAAAGCGGAACATAGAAGCTCCAGTCGGAAGTTGTGCTTGCTTGCTTGCTTACCTGCCTTTACTCTACTCTATGAGCGGGAATATTTCGCTGGTAAGGTATGTCATGAGATCTGAAGGTTCAATTCGGCTGAAGACTGTGACCACCGAATCTCTGGTCACGCCTACTACGTAACCGTATTTCCTAGTCTTCACCACCGTGTACCAGATCTTCCCGTGGTTCAGATAGTCGTTGTAGAGCGAAGTGTCTCCGAGAGCAGACCCGTAGAGCGATAGCTTCTCAATGTTGGGAATATCTACGTCGTCAAAGAAGATTACTTTGGTATCCTCAAAATTATCTTCGTGGAACTTCTTAATCACCTCGGGCAGTATCCGAGCCTCCACAATCCTGCCTGCGATGATGAACAAGGTCTTGCTGAGATCGTTCGCGATATTGTTCGCCCGTGCCTTCTTCTCCATAACGGTCAGAAAGATTCTATCGCCGTACTTGGTAAAGATGAAGGGCGCCTCAAGCGTTTTGGGCACCGACACCATCTTATCGTGATGCGGCAGAACGATGACTTGATCTCTAGCAAAAACTCCTTCAAGCGAGTTCGTCCTAAGCATCAAATCCTTAACTTCGGTGAGCAGCGGAATTTTATGCTCCTCCTGCTCATATGTTTCCTCAACCCTGTAATCTTTAAGCTTCATCGCCAGGGTCTCCAAATCAGTCTCCTCCCTAACAACGAATATCTTCGCCGCTAACACCATCTAATGTAACACCCTACCTTAAGATCGGTAAGCGGATGACTTATGCATTTTCCACTTCGGTTCTGATTGGATGAAAGATATCTTTATCCTGTGCCTGTGTCTATATTGATGGTGCCAGCTAGCCCAGTAGTTAACATGGTCTCTGCGACCGGGGTTCTGATTGGGCGTTGTTTGTTCCGAGCGGCTTCCATACTTGGGAGAAGGAACCCGAATAGGTGTATGCCGCCTGCAGCTGGCCACAAGGAAGGAGTGGGTCGCCATCTAAGAACCCGATTATGGGGTTAGCGCAAGCTAGAGTTAATTATATCTAACGACCCAGATAACCACGCTGCAAGAAGACAAATAGGAACAGGGGCACCATAGTATCTTTCATAGGGGATAACTCTTCGGGACATGGGTTTAATATAGTTAGGCTGTGTGGTGACTGAGTGTGCGACCCGAAAATGAAGCGGTTACTCTCTTCAAGGTTTTAATGCTGGTAGGCTTCATTAAGGAAGGCAAAGGGCATCTCAGGAGAGGAGGCGTCACCGTCGAGTTCAAGATGGGTTACGAGCCTCACTGGTGGATCAACACCCCGGGAGGCAGCAAGCAGTACGGATCGCAAGGACAAGCGTTGCACGCCCTAGTTCTCTACCGAATGATTACACGGCAAGATCTGGAGAAAATGGCCGGGTTCGGCTTCAACCAAGCCAAGAAAGAACTGGAAACCTACGGCAAGACAGCGGAGCGAGCAGTCACAATATCACGATCACTGGACAGGAGGAAACATCACGGTGAAACATAAAAGCAGAAGTAACGACCCCTGCAAAGCAGTCTCATTCAGATACAAAGCGTCACAGGAACTGGACTCCCTCTTCCAAGACTTCCGCCTCATGTGCAACGACGCCATAAGAATAGCGTTGAAGCAGAAGCCGAAAAGCAGGATCGACTTGATTAAAATAGCGTATCCCAGTCTGAAGGAGTATGGGCTTCACACCCACTACATTCTGTCAGCCTGCGAAGTCGCCTACTCCGTCTGCAAGAACAAGAATCGAGTAAAAGACCCTTACATCAAGCAGGCGTTCCTGAAGCTGGATAACCCGTCCTACACCTTGAACCATCTGCTTCTGAGAATCCCGGTCAGGCCAAGAGAGTTCATCTACCTCACGCTTCAAGGATCGGACTATCACCTCCGGTTCATCGACGATCCGACACTCAAGAGAGGCTCAATCACGCTGACGGGTCGCACTGTAAGCATCGCATTCTCGAAAGAGACTGCGAAGATTAAGCCTCTGGGAAACATCGGCATCGACATGAATGAAAGAAACATCACATGGTCAGACACCACCGGGAAAACAGAGATGATAGACATCTCCGAAGTAGCTGACCTCAAGGAGAACTACAAGCATCTAAGAGCAAACATCGGACGGAAAACAAGGCAAGACCACAGAATCAGCCAGAAACTCTACGCAAAATATGGTCGAAGAGAACGTAAAAGAACCGTCCAGCGGCTCCACATCGCATCCAAGAAAATCGTGCGGCACGCCAAGCAGCACAGGCTCCAAATCATCATGGAGAAGCTGAAAGGCATCCGCAAACTCTACCGGAAAGGCAACGGCCAAGGCAAGAGTTTCAGAGGAAGAATGAACAACTGGAGCTTCAGAGAGATCCAGCACCAGATCGAGTATAAAGCCAAGTGGGAAGGAGTACCGGTAACCTACATCAACCCTAAAGGCACGTCTCGAAACTGCCCTATATGTGACTCCCCCGTCGCAACTCTGGCGGAGAGAAAACTCTACTGCCCCAAATACGACAAAACATGGGATAGAGACGAACTAGCCTCACTAAACATAGCGGCGATGAAGATGGCCTGCGTGGTTCCGCAGGCTCAGCCATCTACAGATGAAGCTGTGAAGAGGAACCCTAACCTAGGCAATCCTCCGAGCAGAAAGATGGAAGTTAACTCACATGTCCCGAAGAGTTATAGTCTTTCTTTCAACTTTTTACCAATTGATCTATGATCGGCTTGAGTAAGCGGACGGCATTCATGCTCGTGAAGGATAGGAAGAACACATACTGGGCTCGCTAGGTCGACTATTCGTTACGGCAAATAGTTGACGGA
>JACPRH010000035.1 GCA_016190055.1 Nitrososphaerota archaeon
CAGCAAATCAAACTTGACGATTTAGTTCCAAGGTAAAAGGTTCAGACTAGGGAACCATCTGAATAGCTTATCTTAGAGTATCAGTAGAAATAATGAGTATTGCGCTAATAGTATTGAACCCTCAATACGGCCCAAGGTTCCCCGCGAGATGAAATACCAGAAGGTAGATGTGACTATCAGCACAAAGGTTGTGGCGAGCTGAAGCGACTGAACGTTAACCTGAATAGGAGCAAGCAAAAAGACTGTTCCCAGAATTAATGTCATATTAGTCAAGTTCGATCCTACAGAAGTGCCTAACGACATCTGATATCTTCCCAGCCGAGCGGCCTGTAACGCAACCACCAGCTCTGGAAGAGACGTTCCTACGGACACTATTTTTGCTCCAATAGCCAGTTGTGTTACACCTAGAAGATCAGCTAGAGAAGCCGCCGTATCAACTGCTAGTCTTGCACCAACTACTATACCCACCGCACCCATTGCGATGATTATTATGTCCCGACGTAGTTTTACTGAGGACTTCTCGCTGGACGCAAGTCGTTGCCCCTTTATTATTGATAGATACGAAAAAAGCACAAAGAAGGCTATGAGGACAAGACCTGCAATTCTACTCCAGACTTTGAAGATAGAGAGGATGATAGGGATGAGGGATGAGAAGTAGAGTACCCCTGCAAGATCTCTTAACGGCACAGATGTTACTTTCTTCCTACCGATCAACAGGGTTAAACCTGTGACAAATGATATGTTTACTACGTTTGACCCAAATATGTCGCCAAGAGTTATCCCAACAACGCCCTTGTTCACTGAGAATATTGCGACAAGCATTTCAGGAAGCGATGTAATGATTGAGAGTAGAAGGAATCCGATGGCAAACTGACCTATCCTGAGCCTATCACCAACTCGCGACGCAGAGTCTACGAGTACTTTTGCGGAGTAAGCCAAGAGTAATAGGGATAATGTTAAGACTGTAGCTAAGAAAACTAAATCATAGAAGGACACCTGGTGCACCTGTCTATATCTGCATCACTACCTAGCAACTAGCACAGGGCATTCAGCGTAAGTTACAACTCCTGCAGCAACACTTCCCATGATTACACGTCTTGCGCTCGTTCCCCTTGTTCCGATAACTATCAGATGTGCGCTCAGATCTTTTGCGACGGTGCATAGTGCTTCACGAACCGAAAACGTGGTTCGATAAAGGCTTGCGGAGGATTTAACCCCCGCCGTCTCAGCCTTTTCAAGCGCATTCTGAAGATAGATTTTAGCAATCTTCTCGTCTTCTGTAGACGGGCTCGCCCAGTTCCTAATTTCCAGCGCTTTATTCTGTTCACTCCTAGGCATCAGATACACAGCAGTTGGAAGAACATGTACAAACACAAGCTCGCTGTTAAATGCCTTAGCTACTTTTATCGCCATATCCTCAGCCTTCAATGATATAGGCGAGCCATCTGTAGGCACCAAAATCTTGGTTACGCGCTCATTCTCCAATCATGTCTTCATCATTTGATTTGTTTCCAAATATATATGCTTGTGTATTATTCAGGCCCCGATTGACCGGGGTATTTATTGGACTTCACGCTTATAGGCAGACTTTAGCAAAATCGGAGACAGAATAGTAGTTAGGATTACCGTTCCGATTAATGCAGCGTAGATATCCTGCCCAATTACGCCGGAGGTAAGACCAAGCCCCGCTATTACAAGCCCCACCTCCCCTCTAGAGGTCATGCCTAACCCTATCTTCCACCCGGATTTTCGACTCTTCGTCAAAACTGCTGCAGATAGGCCACACCCAACTAGTTTGCTCAGAACCGCAACTACAAGTAGCATGCCTAGGAGTACCAAAACGGGTGGAGTGATACTTCCAAGGTTCAGTGAAGCACCAATTACAGCAAAGAAGATTGGCGCAAAAATCAAGTTGATTTTTTCAACGTATTTCCGTATAGCTGTTAATGCGTGCGAGCCAGCCAGAGCCATCCCTGCCGCGTACGCGCCCACTATAGGGGATAACCCAAGCACTACGGCTAGAGATGCGGAGCCGAAGCAGGTTACCGTCGCAGCCGCCTCCTCAGTGCCCTCCACTCTCCATCTAGGTAGAAACCTCAGAAACCGCGGCACAGTAAACACGACCCCTATAAGAAGTGTGAACCATAGTGCCAATATTGTCGCAAGTTTTACCGCAATGTCCGATAAGCCTGGTACCGCGCCTCTTTCAATCACAGAGACTACAACTGAGAGAACCGCTAATCCAAGGACATCATCAACTACTGCTGCATTTATCATCACCTTTGCATCAGGATCATTTAGTTTCCCAAGCTCTTCAAGAACCTTAACTGTAATAGCTATGCTAGTAGCGGTTAAGGCTGCTCCAACGATTAGTGCTGGCGCGAAAGAGTAACCTAATGATACGGTAAGATAATACCCTGAGAAGAACGGGACAACTACACCTAGACCCCCTACAATGAAGGAACGTAAGCCAGCTGCCCTGAACTCTGCGAAGGTCATTTCTAAACCTGCGGCAAACAAAATTAGAATAGCGCCGACCTGGGAAAAGACAAGAACAATCTCGTTAATCTCTATTAGATTATGTCCCGCTATCTGGATCAGCGAACCTAACGCATAAGGCCCGAAGACGATGCCGGCAAACAGCTCTCCAAGCACAGCTGGAATACCAATACGTGAAAACACGCCTGCAAGAATCTTCGCAAAAAATACTAGAAGACTTACACTCAGTACGCCGCTCAGCACCAGCTCTTCAGAAACCAATTCAGGAAATCACCTCCAACCTATCCACAGTTACTATTTATATTATGCAGATAATGACAATTACCGAATAATCTAGACGCTCATTGTATGAGAGAGTGCGTTGTGGAGTGCTTCACTTCCCAACTGCTGGATTGCTAATTCTTTCTCTGCCTTACTCTCGCAGAGATAAGATAGAGAATTGTATTGCTGATGAACCATAGAGCTGCGAAGCTGAAGGTAGTTATCTGGTGAGGTCTTCCTTCAAAAGTTGAAACTGTGAAGAGTGCGGTAGCCCAAATCAGGGCGTTAGCAATAATCACCGCGGGAATCTCTTTCCTTAAAGAACTGATTATCGACGCTGATTGTGTAGATGCTGTAGCTTTGCAGATCAGGTTATACGCATCGTAACCTAGTTCGGACAACAGGTATTTTCCGCTCTTCTGGACTACTAGGTGATCCATAGCGTTAAGGTGGTAGGATAAGGAAGGGCTATCCTCTACACCAGCAGAGTTTTTGATTTCTGTAAAGGTGGCTCCGCGCTTCTCACCTATGACGCGTAAAATGTCGCGTCGAGTCTGATGGCTCAACGTTTTGAAGACTGACTCCTCTAAACTCTCATATCTAGCGCTGTTCTGCCGTTCTTCAGCCATACATTACACGCCCATCTTTAGGTAGGGCTGGAATTTATGATGGTTAGTGGAGCAGTCTTTACTTAAGGAAGTTTTACGCATTTAAACGAAGATTCGAATACACTAGTGAGCAGAGTAGTGTTTCAGGCGCAATGGTTTCAGTTAACCAACCGATAACAAAATATCCCACCCGCCGAGGAGTCAGCCTGACATGACTGATGAGAATCTCCCGCAGTTCCTCGTGCAGGGCGATGTTATTCCAGAGGTGTGGGAGAAGGCGCTAGAGCTCCTGTGGACTGAAGGATGCACCTCGTTGAAGGAGTCCTACAGGTTTGAGGTGAAGCAGGATCGAATCAAAGAGTGCTCTATGCGAATGGTCATAAAGCATCCCCTGAAGGAGCCGCGCTTCCACCTAGAATGGGGGAGACCAGTTGATTTCGATGAATACTCGGATGATGTTATTCTTGGAAAAAAGGATCGCCTAATTGGGGAGACTCTGGACTACACCTATCATGACCGCATCTTCAACTACAAGCCTTCAGCCGCAAATAGTGCAATCAATCAAATTGACTATATAGTTGAGAAGCTGCTGAAAACACCGTATTCTAACCGAGCTCAGGCCGTTACTTGGATGACGTGGAAGGATGAGCATCCGGAAGTCGGCCCTCCGTGTCTACAGATTATTTGGTGCAAAGTCGTCAACAATAAACTGGAGATGCACACTTTTTGGCGTAGCCGAGATGCTTACTCCGCTGCTCCGATGAACATGTGGGCCTTGACTAACCTGCAGAAAATAATCGCTGATAAGGTGAGTGTCGAAGTTGGACAGTACGTTGATACCTCAGAAAGCTTCCATGTATATGAAGAGAATTTTCAGCGTGTCCAAAGCGTAGTGAACTTGGCGAAGACACGGCGGGAGAACGGGAAACCGGTGTGGCGGAGAACAGATGATCTTCGCCGAAGCTCCGGGTAATTAAATAACTAAATGATGTAAATAATTTTCGTTTTTTTAATTTCTGAAAAGGGTTAAATCTATCGATGCGAAGATTGATCCTATGTTGGAGTTAGCTTCTAAAGATTGGGACGAAACAGTCTTGAGGTCTAGTGGACTAACGCTTGTTGAGTTCTGGGCACCATGGTGCCCTTGGTGCAGACGACTGACACCGCTCCTTAAGGAGATTGAGGAGGATTACAAGGGTCGGATTATCTTTACATCACTGAATTCTGAGGATTACCCTGATATCTCTTCTCAATACGGAGTAATGAGCCTGCCGACGATGAAGTTCTTCTGCAAAGGCCGGGAAGTAGGTGAACTCATCGGATACATGCCTGAAGAAAAGCTGAAGCAAGAGTTCGCCAAAATGATCTCGCGGTCACAAGAGTGCATAATACAGAGCTCACAAGTTTCAGTTGCAAAAACGGATACAGATTGAAAAAACAGCGTTGAGAATGGATGTTGGAACCACTAAACTGAATATCTTCAAACCTTATATGATTACGAATTCCTTCTAAGGATAATATGTCGAGTCGAATCTATTCAGCTTTAGCGATCATAAGCGTAGTTGCACTAGTAATCGCAGGTGTTAGCGCATACATAGCCTTTGACACGGTTCAGAAGCAGCAAAGCATTGTACAATCTAATTCAGCGCAAGTCGAGAGCGCTCGCAGCCAAATGAGTCAGCTGCAGACCTCGCTGAATGGAATAAGTGAGAGACTTCAATTAATTGAGTCCAACTCGACGAATCTGGGAAAACAACTCACGCAGCTATCCGAAAGCAGCACTTCACTCTCAAAGAACCAATCGGCCAGTAACATGAAACTGTCAGGCCAAGTTAGCATGCTTAATCAAACCACTGTTGGCAGCTTAGCAGACCTTAAGAACCGACTTGAAACGCAGAGCACCAATTTATCAGGCAACTTGACACGAACCAATGAGGAATTGAAGAACAAGATAGCTAATCTACAGTCAAATCTTAGCAGCGTACAGTATGAGATTAATTC
The DNA here is from genome assembly GCA_016190055.1 of Nitrososphaerota archaeon. Lineage (GTDB taxonomy): Archaea > Thermoproteota > Nitrososphaeria > Nitrososphaerales > JACPRH01 > JACPRH01. The sequence goes on from JACPRH010000035.1 coordinate 5,370, forward strand.
GCTCAACTCAAACCTCAGTGAATTAGCCTCTAAAGTTTCAGCCACTAACAAGAGCACTACGCCTCCGGAGCAGGTCACAAAGACTCCGAGAGATGTTTACAACGCAGCCTACAAGTCGGTAGTAGTCATAAGGACTCCTGTTGGACAAGGCTCAGGCTTCATTTACAACAGATCCGATCTCATTGCCACAGACTGGCATGTTGTGACTAACGAGACCAGCATAGAAGTTCAGTTCTACGACAGATCTAGGAGCAATGCTACAATTGTGGGCACAGACGCTTACTCTGACGTAGCTATCATCAGGGTGGCAAACCATCCCGCCGACGTGAAGCCGCTTGAGCTAGGCAACTCATCTGCACTCTATATTGGGCAACAGGTAATTGCAATTGGTAATCCGCTTGGCATGGCTGAAAGCTTATCCTCAGGCTTCGTCAGCCAAGTTAACCAGCAGATCAACCTCCAAGATGTCCCGATCATCATACCGGTGCTCCAGCTCGACGTCACGATAGCTCCGGGGAGCTCCGGGGGACCACTCTTCGATCTCTCTGGAAAGGTCGTCGGGATAACTAACGCTGGCACAGGTCAAGGCTTCAACTTCGCGGTTCCATCTAACGTCGTGAAGAGAGTAGGCGCATCACTAATCACTAAAGGCGTCTACAGCCACCCGTACTTCGGCTTCTCCGCCATCAACCTGAGCCCTGAAACTATCCGAGCGCTAAACATTACCAACATAAAGCCGACTCAGACCGGGCTCTTGATTACGAATGTGACTCCCGGGCTGCCAGCAGCCAAAGCAGGTTTGACCCCGGCAGCACTTATAATCGAACCCAACACAACTCATACATTCTTAGCAAAGGACATTATCTTAGCGGTGAACGGCGAACCTATGCTCGACTTCTCAGACTGGCAGGTCTACATTGAGGAGCATGTGTCGCCGGGACAAACAGTCAAGCTAACGCTTTGGAGATCCGGAGAAACAGTCACTGTTGACATTACTCCAATCGAAAGACCACAATACCCAAGCTAGGTTACATTTAACGAGGACGGAAAGGAACAGGCGTTAGAAAGGCATCGTCGACTTACCTTACTTTTCGCGCCAGTTAGTCAGGAGGATACCGGCGCATATTGAGATTATAGCTATTACCATCACCAAGGCCGCGTTTGCGAATGCAACATCAGGCTGGTTGTTGACCATTGCAGCTCGCAGCCCGTTGTTTAGGTAGGTGAGCGGCAGAATGTTAGCGATTGGTTTCAGAAAATCAGGATACATATCGATTGGGAAGAAGGTGCCGCTTAGGAACATCATTGGGAAAGCAATCGCGTTGGCGGCTGCGTCGGCTGCGGTTGGATCTCTGACGAAGCGCGCTAATATCATGCCCATGCCTGGGAATGCTAGGGTTCCGGCGAAGATTAGAAGAACCGCAGGCAAGTTTAGTGAAGCATGCACGTCGAAGATGCTGAAGGGCAGGTAGCCTAGTCCGACGATTATCCCTGCTGATACGAACGCGATAATTATCTCGTAGATGACGACGCCGAGCACCCAGTCTATCTTTGAGAGAGGAGTTGTGGCCAGCTTCCTCAGGACACCGTTCATCCGGTACTCAGTGTTAATGCTAACTGCGCCCATGAGACCTGCGGTCATAACTGTCATTCCGATGACACCGGGGATGAAGAAGTCGATGTATCGGAAGCCGCTCTTCCCAGCCTCCTCCTTAACAGTGACAACTTCGCGTGTACTATTAACGAGAAGATAGGTGTTGAACTGCCGGACAACAGTGTTAATGATGCCGGGGGCGGGATCAGCTACCTGCGTCATGTCACGCTTCAGAGTAAGTGAGACTGGTGACGCTTCTCTGCTGTGTAGACTGGTAGCTACTTCTTGACCGAATCCTTCGTGGATTATGATTGCACGAGGGTTGGAGGCGCGATTCAGGATATCGTCTAGGTTCTGAGTGGAGTTGACCAAGGTGATTTGGAAGGCTTCTGTGCTGTTAAGCGCACTGATCAGCCCCTGCGACATTTGGGAAGGCTGGCCGTCTTTAACATCTAGGTTCTGAACATAAAGTCCTACTTTGGATTGACCCATGTTGCTGAAGATTGAGCCGAAGATAGTGATTAGCAGGATAGGGAAGAGAATTGTCCAGAATATGGTACTTTTACGTCTGTACCAGTGTTTGAGAAAGACCTTGACAAGCCCCGGGAACCGCATCATCGCAGCTCTCCCTCCACGAGCTTCTTGCCCGTGAGATTCAGGAAGACATCATCGAAAGACGCCCCTTTAACTGAAAACCTGCCGTAAACCACGTTGTTTTCATCTAAGGCTGAAAAGGCGTTAGCAATATCACTCTTACTGTTGATTTTGACCAGCACATCTCCGTTAGGCTCCATCACCACATCGCTTAGAATACCCTTCAATACATTGTATGCCTCCACCTGACCCTCCTCGACCACCAACGTTTGTTGACCGCCGTACTTCGAGATCAATCGGCGCGGCGAGCCTTCAGCAACTATCTTTCCGTTCAAGATGACGTTAACGTTATCCGCAAGTGCCTCAACTTCATCCATATAATGAGTAGTCAAGAAGACTGTCTTCCCATTCTTCTTCAAATTGGTAATCACGTCCCAGACGCCGCGGCGAGCCTTAGGGTCAAGCCCGGTAGTCGGCTCGTCAAGGAAGACGATCTCAGGATCGTTGACTAGAGCAATTGCAACCCCGACCCGCTGCTTCAAGCCGCCTGACAAATTCTTGTAAAGCATGTCAGCGTACTCCGCCATATCGATAACCTTGATTAGTTCGTCAGGGTCGACGTGTTTGTCAAAGACACTTCCAAAGAACTCTAAGCTCTCCTTGACTGTGAGAAGCTCGAAGGTGTTGAACTGTTGCGGAAGGACACCTATCCGGCTTCGAATAGCGTGCAGATCGCTGCGCTTCGAGATGTCTAGCCCCAAAACTTTTGCGCTACCGCTCGTAGGCACGCGGAGACATTCAAGAACCTCAACAGTTGTGGTCTTGCCGGCGCCATTTGGGCCGCAGAAGGCAAAGACTTCTCCTCGCTGAACCTTGAATGAAATATTATCGACAGCGGTAAGATCCCCATATCGTTTAACCAGAGAATCTACCTCAATAACGGGTTCTGAGCCCATATCTTACCTGACCCATTGGATCATCGCTACATAATATAAGTTTGCAGACCATTCTCCATCAGCAACAGGCATCACAACACAACTTACAGCACCCAAGTCTGTGGTAAAGCCGTCGAAGATGATCACTAGGCAACCGTAGTAGGCAGGACTACTTTTTGGTTATGAGATAGGATAGGTTTTGGTAAATTGCTTTTACCTCGGATGAGCTTCCGACCAGCACTATCTTTGTGTTTCCGAGAACATCAAGTATTCCTTTCTTCATAACAATGCCCTGTTCCTTGTAATGGATTCCTTGAATATCTTTGAGTGACTCTGTGGCCACGTTGTCACTCTTGAACATCACTCCGCTTCTTGAATATAGGACGAGTCTCTTATCAGTGATAATCACTCTATAAGCGCGTCCAGCATATTGCACATTCGAGACGCTTTGGAACCTTACGTTTTCACCAGGAAGCAGAAAGTCCTTGAGTGGCAATGAACGTTACTACCTACCGCTCTTTCAACAAGCAGAGTGAGACGTATTTATCCATTGTACCACAGTTGCTGTAAACATGAATCTTTGTATGTTAATAGGATTACATTGATCACATTACATGCAGGTAGCTTGATCTGTGGTTAGAGAATTTATATCAAAGGTGAGCCTCATATAATTTGTGATTTAAAAATGGCTGAGGAAGAGGTACGCGAGATTAGGGAAAAGGTTGAGGAGCTAAGAGCAACAATTGAACGTCAAATTAGAAGAGTGAGAGACATAGGACCTTCATCAACTAGAACTGATCTAACGGAGGAGGCTGTAGAGCCGCGGAGGGGAGTGAGAGAGAAGGCGAGAGAGGCCGCGGCTGAGATAGAGGAAGAGGGTAGAGAAGTAACTGAGAGGGTAATGGGAACTGAAACGGAGGTTCCGATGGATGAAGAGACTAGGGAAGACAAGAGGAGACATATCGACACAATGGCGAAAGAGATCGACTCGGTCTTAGATGAAGCCAGAGACAGAATTGATGAGCTTCGCAAAATGGTAAAAGATCGCGTCAAAATGCATGAAAAGGTCCTCAAAGCATAGGGCCAATTAATATACGGCATACTTCAGGCACTTTGCGGTTAAGTTTAGCATCGCATTCCAGTAAACAAGAGCGAGATATAGATAGGTCACTTTAGGCA
>JACPRH010000007.1 GCA_016190055.1 Nitrososphaerota archaeon
ATTACGTCTCTCCCTTTCTCCTTTTGGTAATATTTACATTTGGGATTTTGGCAAGTAATCTGAATCAAACTCCTTGGACGTGCCATGACGCCATAACAGGTACGAAGCAGTATATTAAACCATCTAAATTAGGACAGTGCCAAATCTTTGAACAGATTGCACACCCATAAGTACAGGGTGTCTTGCTCTGATTCGTGTTCTCATCTAGGGATCGTATAAAGGATTGTGACGCCATCACCGTTGACAGTAATTGTTAGGTGGATAAAGTGGAACTCGGCATTATAGGTCTCGGGAAGATGGGTGGAAACTTTGACTGCGGCAGTTTTTTATCGTTCAAAGTAGCTATTACACGTATGTCTATGCAATTGGTGGATAGAAGCTGCGTAGAGTATGATGAAGGAACGCCCCCGTTGTCTAAAGAGAAGGCTGAGGAGTATCTTAAGCAGCTTAGCGGCTGGAGGCTTATTGGCTCAGCGCGTATCGAGAAGAACTATGATTTCACCGACTTCACAGAGGCGATGAAGTTCGTTAATCGCGTAGCTGATATTGCTGAGGCCGAGGATCACCATCCTGACATTCTGATTCACGCTTGGAATAAGGTGCGGCTCACTCTGTCGACTCACGCAGTAAAAGGGCTGAGCGAGAATGACTTTATCTTAGCAGCGAAAATCGATCAGATGGTTAACAAGGTCATTTAGATCGGTAAGCATCATAGTAGTAATCGCCGCTTCGTCCGGCGTTGCTTCTCCAAAGATTATAAGGAAAGAGAGTCAGGCAATGCTGGAGCAGCTGGTTGACTAACGTGCCGGGTCGTTCGCGGGGGCTCGTTCTCTTTGGATTAATAATGGGCCTCTTTCTCTCAGCCATCGAGATGACAGTTGTCTCCACAGCGATGCCCAAAGCAGCGGTGGAGTTAGGCGGCACGGATCTCTATAGCTGGATATTCGGCGCGTACATTCTACTCGTCACTATCACGGGGCCTCTTTGGGGAAGGCTTTCAGATATGTACGGGCGTAGACTAATCTACCTAACTGGGGTGGCTGTCTTCCTCACAGGCTCAATGCTTTCTGGCGCAGCTCAGGATATGCTTCAGCTAGTCATCTTCAGAGTAGTTCAAGGAGTGGGCGGCGGCGCTCTTCTCGTCCTCACCTTCACAATAGTCGGGGAGATTTACCAGCTCAGGGAGCGTAGTCGTGTTCAAGGATACCTTAGCTCAGTCTGGGCGATTGCCAGCATCGTTGGTCCACCTGCCGGAGGCTTCATTGCTGATAAAATTAGTTGGCGCTGGGTGTTTTACATCAACATTCCTTTTGGTATTTTGGCTCTGGTTATGGTAGCAAAGTGGCTGACCAATCAAAAGCGAAGCTCCAACGGAGGCTTAGATCTGCCAGGCGCCTTCTTCTTCACGCTTTCCACATCTCTTCTGATGATTCTCCTCACAGAGTACTCAGATCTTGGAGGTCTGACTGAGTTCGCGCTTCTGGTTGTATCTGCAGTGGCGATGATTGTGTTCTTCAGGATTGAAGCGTCGGCTAAATCGCCTTTGATACCGCTTGGTCTCCTTCGGGATCGCGTGTTGTCCATTGCTCTAGTGGGGAACCTGCTCTTTGGAGTAGCCTTCTTTGGTATGATTTCCTACGTTCCGATTCTTCTTCAGTGGCTGCTGGGTCTCCCAGCCTCGGACTCGGGGCTCCTTTTGACCCCTTCAATTCTTGGATGGACGGTGGCTGCGTTGATCGCGAGTAGACTTTTGACTAGGATACCGTTGAAGCCGATTGTGCTTACAAGCGTGGTCTTCATGTCTGCAGGGCTGGTCATCATCGCGTTCTTTCACGGCACGTCCGCGGTAGCGATAGGAGGTCTGTTAGTAGGGGCAGGCATGGGGAGTGTAGTAACTCCTCTTCTCATCGTTGTGCAGACAATGGTTAACCCTGGAGAGCTAGGTGTTGCTACTGCTTTACTTAGCTTCATGAGGACATTAGGCGGCTCAATCGGTGTGATGTTGATGTGGGTTCCGATAAAGGCGGCTCTAGACACAGCAGGATTAGTGACAGTAACAGTACTAACGGAGGCGCAGATATCGATACTTTCAGGGGGCTTCCAATATGCATTCCTGATTGGTTTAGCTGCTGCGGTTGTTTGTTTCCCAATTTACCTTATGCTGCCGCGGCTGAACTTGAGCGAGTGGGATCAAGCCCGCTCCTCAAGTACCCCTGATTGAGTGTTCCGTTTAGCGAGTAGATTTAGATTAGTCCGAGGAGCAGTATTACGCCGATAGCTATGAAGGCTATCGCGGCGATCTTCTGGACTAGCCTTGTAGAGACGAAGTGTGAGAGGCTTTTGCCGAGTACGACACCCGTTAAGGACGTTACTGCGAAGCCTCCTATGGCGCCTAGAGCCACTGAAACAGGGGATCTGTATTCTACGACTAGTGCGATCACTGCTAACTGGGTCTTGTCACCCAGCTCAGCTACTGCTACAAGTGAGAACGCTGCGATGACCCCCATTTTACTTGCAGATACTTCTTTGCCTTTACTTTCAGCCTCCTCATCGTCTTCTTCTCTGCTCAGGAGGCTAAATAGCCCAAAGAGTATGAATATGCCTCCGGATATTTTGCCTATCAGTGCTATCGGTATCAATGACGAGGCCGCTGTGCCGATTACTATTCCAACAAGGCTCACTGATATCTCTCCTAGGAATGATCCTAGGAAGATACGGCCGGGTGCTCTGTATCTGGCTGCCAGCATCACAGTCGTAAGCTGTGTCTTGTCCCCCATCTCTGCCAGTATGATCAGGAAAAAGGCGGAGGAAACTGCGATGAGGTCGATGCCGATAGGCTGCATCCAGATGGGGTTTTGGTTTTGTAGGTATAAAGAATCTGTTAGTTTGTTTAATACGCGAATAGTTGGAGTGTTAAAGCCTGCTCTGCAGGCAGTAGATGTGCTTTAGGCGGGCGGAACGGGTAGTTGCTGTGTTTTGGTCAGCTGGTTTTTTCTTTCTGTAGCATTGCTCGGCATTCGTCTGCGTGGGGGCACCAGTCGAAGCAGGAGTTGTCCTTCAGTGCTCGAGGGTATTCGCGGCCGCAGTCGTAGCATTTGCCGAAGTCTTCGTCGCTCCAGAACTCTATTGTTCCTTTGCAATTTGGACATTCTTCGTATTCTGGAACCGGTCTTACTACTTTAGAGACGCCGGGACAGTGTTTTGGTCGAGGTTGGTCGTTGCTCATCTAAGCATATCTCCTTTTGCATTGATGATCAGATATTCCTTTAATTGGCGTACACCTGCGGGGTGTCTTATGTTAGTGTTGTTCGTTCCTTTATCGGTTCCCATGGTTAGATGTTCGCCAGCTTTTTCGTCGTCGTGGTGCAGTTGATTTCGCCGGCTTTCTTTGCGCAGTATCGGTCAAAGTGGTCGGACATTATTTGGAAGAGTGGTTCCATGGTCTCATGGTTGAGCGAGTAGATTCGTTCCTTCCAGTGTTGCTCTACGAAGACGAGGCCGCATCTTACTAGAGGTGTTAGGTTGTGGGATATCATGCTCTGCTCTTGGTCTAGTGCAGTTGTGATTTCTGTGACGCTCATGTCCCGTTGCCTCAGCAGCTCTAGTATAGCGAGCCGTGTAGGGTTTGACAAGGTCAGGAAAAATAGGTTACAGGCGTCACTCAGTCCTCGTTTCATTTACTTATTCAACACCTCTTCGTATGAGTGTAACATCATATGAAGAGATTATCAAGTGAGGTATATACCTTTCGCAAAGTCAGTCCAGAAAGTATTAAATAAAACGCAGTAGATAATGGAAAATATGGCTTCTGAAAAGCTCATGAATCTTTTGAACCAGGCTATTTCGCAGGAACTTTCAGCTTCAATCCAGTATATGTGGCATCACGTAATGGCGATTGGTATGAGAAGTCCTGAAGTTCGAGATAAAATTCGCGAGATATCCATTGTTGAAATGAAGCATGCTGAGAAGATTGCTGAACGCCTCGATTATCTCGGTGGGGTTCCATCGACCAAACCTACTCCGATTGAAATAGGCACCAATCTTGAAGATATTATTCAGAAGAACAAAGCTAAGGAAGAAGGTGCGATCAAGCTGTATCGGGATATTATCAAGGTCGCGAGTGACGAGGGTGATACTACGACTCGTCTTCTCTTTGAAGAGATCCTTTCAGAAGAAGAGGAGCATCATAACGACTTTTCGACGCTTCTCGAAGGCAGTTAGCCTAGCAACTAACTAACTCACACCATAAGAATAGCGCATCGTACGCAGTTTCATTGTCCGCTATCGTTACCCTTATGTGTTGTAAAAACTGATAAGCGTCTATTCCGAAGCTGATAACGTGTACAGTTGCGCAGCTTAATGGTGCTTCAACATGTGGAATGTGAGCATCTCGGCGTGTTTGAAGGACTGCTCATCCGGCGAGACATATCTTATAGATATGTGAAGCTCTATGAAGGAGAGAGTATCCCGGATTTAGGGCCGTACTCAGGTGTTGTTCTCCTCGGCGGCCCGATGAACGTCTATGAAGAGAAGGAGCATCCGTTTCTGCGGCAAGAGGACAAATTAATCAAGTCAGCGTTAAGACGCGGTATGCCGCTCTTAGGGGTTTGTCTCGGTGCTCAGCTTATAGCTAAGGCAGCTGGTGCCAGAGTTTACCGTGGGCGGCAGAAGGAGATAGGGTGGTACACGCTTTATTTGACTCCGGAGGCTGGGTCGGATCGTTTGTTTCAGGGGCTTAATGCTGAGATGACGGTTTTTCAGTGGCATGGAGATACCTTTGATATTCCTGATGGAGGGGTTCGCTTAGCAGGCTCTAGTCTTTTTCCTAACCAGGCTTTTCTGGTCGGTGCTGCCGCTTACGGGTTGCAGTTTCATGTTGAGGTTTCTGCTGAGATGGTTCGAGAATGGGTGGAGTGTTACCGCGATGAGTTGGCGGCTTTGAGCGGGAGTGTTGATCCCGAGGCCCTACTGAGAGACGCGGATAGGTTGGCGGCTGGTTTGAATGTTAATGCGTCGCGTATTTGCGAAAATTTTGTCAGTCTTCTAAAGTAGGTGCTCTAACTGTTTATGGAGTATCGCTTTTCCTTAATGTGAGTTAACTGATTTGTTGCAAATGCTGGAGAACGGTTATCTGCTTTGTATGGCAGTACACGCTCGTGCGCCGGCACCACTGCTGTCATTGCTCTAACGAGGGCTATAAATAGCGATGAAAGCAGCATAAGAATCCAATTGCTGTTCTATTGGATCTGCGTGGGTAGAGGCTTTGGGTATGCAGTGCTTGTTGAAAGCATTGGTTCTGGTTGCAAGATTATCCCCCAAGAATCTCTTCTGTTATTATGTTAGAATTGCGTTAGAGCGCTGCAGAGGTTGCAGAGATCGTAGATTCTGTTAGCCTGTTATTGGCAGATTGGCTGTAGCAAGTGGAGTCAGGTAAGAGGTCTTGAGATTCCGGCTGACTACGAATGACCTGTATCCATTAAACGACGGTAATGAAACCAGTCTGTTTCTGGACGAATTTTTGTGGCGGGCTTGGTGGGTTCCGGAGCGTTAACGGGGTAGATTTGGACTCAAACTGCGTTCATACTTCAGACATTTCGAGGCAAGGTCTCAGCGAATCAAAGGCGGAGAGAATGGACATGTTCTCTCAGCCACGGGACCTATTATTGAATGGAGCATCTTGGATTTACCTTTGATGTCTAGTAGGTTTCTTTGTTATGGTCAAACCCTCAAGACCTTCAGCCAGAAGTTTACCTAGCTGCGAGTCTGCTTTGGTTAGGTTCTCAATCACCCGCTTCTTGATTGGTTTATCGATATGCATTAGATCTGCGATCAGATTATCGGCTAGGTGTTCTTGATTTATCTTGCTTAGGGAACGATATTTTGCCCCGGCCTGTTTGAAATCATTTGTCAAGCTGATCTTCCGACGAGTCACTTCGCCCTCAACCCGATGTATGTACTGGGTGCCGCCCAGAGCCTCCTTTGGCATACCGCTGGCCAAACTATTAGGCTCATAATTGACTGAGCCAACGAATGAGCTGAACTGCATAGCTCCATCGCGCTGATTATTGTCCACGGGTACCAGAGGGCGGTTGACGTGAATTTGTAGATAATTCACGCCCAACCGATAGCGTTGAGTATCAGCGTAGGAGAATGTTCGACCCTGGAGCAATTTGTCAGCAGAGAATTCGATGCCTGGAACAAGGCTGGCGGGACAAAAAGCAGCCTGCTCTACTTCTGCGAAGAAGTTTGCTGGATTGCGGTTTAGCATCATTTTTCCGACGGGTATGAGTGGAAATTTGTCTTCAGGCCAGGTCTTTGTTGCGTCGAGTGGATCAAAGTCTTGTTTCAATTCTTCATTAATATTCATAAGTTGAACATTGAGTTCATATTCAACCTCTTCACCGCTGGCGATCGTCTCTCTGAGATCACGAGTAAGGTAATCTGGGTCGACACCGGAAAACCGGGTCGCTTCGTGGCGGTCAAGGTTCTGCACACCCAGTTTCGGTTTCCAATGATATTTCACATAAACAGCTGTTCCCCCAGCGTTCACCCACACATAGGTGTTGACGCCAAAACCCTCCATCATTCGGTAGCTTTTTGGTGTCCCTCTGTCAGAAAAAAGCCAAGTAATCATGTGTGTCGATTCTGGGGTCAATGATATGAAATCCCAAAATCTGTTGTGAGCGGAAGAGGCTGATGGAATATTGCTGTCAGGTGCGCCCTTGAAGGCATGAACCATGTCCGGGAACTTGACGGCATCGCGGATGAAAAACACTGGGAGATTGTTCCCAACAAGGTCGTAGTTGCCGTCTTCAGTATAGAACTTGACGGCGAAGCCCCGAGGATCCCTCACGGTATCAGCGGAACCTCGTCCTCCAGTGACAGTTGAAAACCGTACGAACACAGGAGTCCTGGTACTTGGGTCTTGGAGAAATCGCGCCTTCGTGTAACGCTCCATGCTTCTGTAAACCTGAAAGTAGCCGTGTGCTCCTGCCCCCTTCGCGTGAACAACCCTTTCTGGGATGCGCTCTCTATCAAAATGAGCCATCTTCTCAATAAACTGTACATCGTGGAGCATCATTGGACCGCGTTCGCCGACGGTCAAAGAGTTCTGGTTATCAGTGACCGGGACACCTTGGTTTGTGGTCAAATATCTTTCTTTTCTTTCTTCCACTGTAGCATCTTCATCTGGTATGAAAGTGGCAAGCTAATAAATACCTTTTGTGTAGCGTAATAGTACCTGAACTTACGGATCCTTATTCTGCTTTTTCTGATATCTTTATAGAGAGATTCTAATTTAGAATATGTTACTTGACCCACCTGACGTGCATATATTTTGTAATCTACGCGGGCTTTTGTAAATTCTGGCGGGCCTGGTGGGATTTGAACCCACGGCGTGCTGGTTAAGAGCCAGCCGCTCTGACCTGGCTGAGCCACAGGCCCATCGTCGGATGTTAGGCGGTCGGAGGGGTATATTTAAGATTACAGGGAGGTGGTTCTGGTCATCTTTATACGTTGGGTGTGTTGCCGTTAGTTTGCTATGGGTAGTTTGGTGTTTGTTGGGTTTGGCTTAGCTGGTAGTGTGAGCCTTTCTCTTGAGGGGGTTGTTGCTGCTAAGGCTGCGGATAAGGTGTACTTGGAGGTGTACACTAGTCCGTCGAATGATAGTTTGAGGCGGGAGTTAGAGGGGATTATTGGTTTGGAGGTTGAGCTTATCGGCCGCGAGACTATTGAGGATGGCCGCCGCATACTTGAGGAGTCGAAGAGCCTGAATGTGGTTCTGATTGCTCCTGGCGACTCGATGGTTGCGACTACGCATATGGATTTGAGGATCAGGGCGGCGGCTGAAGGTGTTGAAACTTGGGTTGTTCATAATGCATCGATTCTTTCTGCGCTGCTCGGTGAGACTGGGCTTCACGCGTACAAGTTCGGTAAGACGGTTACGATGGCTCGGAGCGGCCCTACGCTTCACACGACAGTTTACAGCACGGTCTTCGAGAATCTTGTCCATCGGCTTCACACGATTGTTCTTCTTGAGCATGATTATGCTTCAGGTTTCTTCTTTGATCCGTTGAGCGCGATTAAGGGGCTTCTCGACACCGAGGCGGAGTTGAAGCAGGGTATCTTCGACGAGGATACGCTGCTGATTTTCGCTTCAAGGATCGGCAGAAAAGATCAATCGGTAGTAGCTGGCCGTATCTCCACGCTTCTGCAGAAGGACTTCGGTCAACCTCCTCATGTGCTTGTGGTACCTGGGAGGCTTCACTTCACAGAGGTCGATGCCTTGAAGGTACTTCTGAAGACCGGTGAAGAGGAGATTCGCGACAACTCTGAGAGGGTGCCTAGGCTTGCTGAAAAGATGGTGAACCGCTATACGAAGAAGGCGAGGGCTGCGCTTGATAGGGCACGCGCTTTGTGCAGCAAGGATGAGGAGCAGATTTACGCTCAGCTCTTCGAAAACGTGGAGTGCTACGTGTCTGATGCTGAGCGGTTCCTCGGTCAAGGCAGAGATGAGCTCGCTGTTCTCAGCACAGGGTACGCGGAGGGTCTGCTTGACGCATTGACCTATCTCTCCGAAAAATTCATGAACATCTGGGAGCAGCCTGCCGGCAACGAGCGAATAAACGAATGAATGAATGGATTAAATAAACGTGTCAGAAGAGTGTATCGGCAGGCATGAGCACCGAAGAGTTAAGCGTCTCCAGAAGAAATATTCTGAAGACTATTTTCTGCCGCAGCATTCTCGGCTTAAGCTGCTCTTCAGAAGATATTGGCAACGCGATCTTTGTTGAACCTAGCTGCGTAGAGGATGACTGCCGCAGCCTTGTTGAAGACAAGCTGGTCGCTAAGAAGAGGGGGGGTGAGTGGGTGCTGACTGATGCTGGTCGCAAATGTATCGTCGTCGTTTTCACCGGAGGCGTCTTTGACATCATTCATCCGGGACACATCTACACACTCTCCTCAGCGAAGAATCTCGGGGATGTCTTGGTGGTCACGGTTGCTACCGACAAGACAGTGAAGAAGATGAAAGGTCATGCACCTATTAACGATGAGGCTAAGAGAGTTGAGCTCGTCGCTGCTCTTCGAATTGTTGATCTGGCACTTCTCGGAAGCGAGACCGACATGTTCGAGGTGGTTGAACGGGTGCGGCCCGACGTAATAGCGTTAGGATACGACCAGAAGCATGATATAGATGATCTGACTCTAGGAGCGAGTAGTCGAGGGCTCCACATTAAGGTGGTTCGGTTCGACACTCCGATGCCGGGGATTAAGAGCTCAAAGATAATCAAGGATACAAAGGCGGTTGAAGAGTTCTAAACTACCGCATCTAAACGTGTTCGTGCTTAGGGTCACGGTTTCTCTGTGACTGGTAGGATTCTCACCGAGACTATTTCTCCGTCTTTGAGCTGCAGCGCTTCTCGGATGTTTACTGGGGAAATTAGCTCTAGGACTGAGTCGTCGTAATGTGTTCGTTCGAGTATGATGACTGCGCCTCTTAACCCATCGTTGATCTCCGCAGGGTAGCATTTAGCCCAGCCGTAGGTTCGGTGACCGTCTTCGAAGCCCTCGATGTTGATGCTTGAGTGTCTCTCCAAATCTCTTCGGAGACGTCTATCCTGCGGTGAGTCTAACCGGAGGTTTAAAGTTCCGGGGTACGGGTCGAAGCCTAGTAGGTTAACGAACTGTCTGCGGTAGCCTCTGAGTGATACATAGTAGGCGCCCTCGCCTAGGCCTGCGAATACTTTTCCCCTTATTTCGGGGACAGGCTCTGTGCCTTCGAAGGCGCTGCTGAGAGCCGCGTATATACCGGTCATGGTGTCAACGCCTTTCTTTGTCAGCTTGACGCTGGCTCTTCCGCTTCTCTGCATCCGATCCACATAGCCCGCTTTCTCAAGATCTGATAGGTGTCTTGAGATGACCTGCTGTGATTTGCCCAGCCGCTTAGCAAGATCAGTAGTTGATATCTCAACGTAATCTTCTTTGGCTCCGAGGAGTAGCAGCTCCAGCAATGTAGGGATGTGCACCGACTTCATTTAGACCAGGCTCACCTCAAACTGGCTCTTGACATCCTATCGGCTTCTAAAAGAACCTTTGGAAAACCATCGCCTAGCCTGTCAAGAATCTCTCTAATCGATTCTAGGCGGACACCGTATCCGGGGCTGACGAATAAGGGTCGGCGGCGCCCAACATTCACTTGGAAGCCTACTGTTGAACCGTTAAGCAGAATAGGTGCGAAACCCTCCTTTAACTCGCCTATTTTTCCGACCAGCAGCGACTTGGCTACGCCGATTGACGGGGTGTCTAACGCCAGCCCGACGAATACTGCGAGCCCAGCTCTTCTCGGATGCGCTATCCCGTGGCCGTCTACAAGGACAAGATCCGGTTGCTTAGACAGCGCCTTAACTGCGGCGGTCATCAACGGGGCTTCGCGCATAAAGAGCAGCCCAGGTACATAGGGAAACGGGGGTTCGCCTTGAACTATCTTTGTTTCAACAACCTCGTCGCTCCGGATGTCCCAGAGGACTGCTGCGGCCGCGGCTCTATCTGTTTTGTATGAGATATCGACGCCGCAAAAGCATTTGACGTCTCCTGGTTCGACGTATCTTGTTGGGGGAATCTCGACGATGCGGCTTTGCATCTGTTTGATGAAGCTGGTGAGAGTGGTGTCCGGTTTCAGCAAACTGGCGAACTATCCTAGTCTCCGCGTCACTTCTTCTTCTGGTGTTGTTGTGGGGATCGCGCAGTCAGGTTTTCCATGTTTTTGATGAATTCATCTCGCCGTGTTTCTTCTGTGATGGTGGCTCTGGTGGTTTCGATTAGACCTCTCGCAACGTCCAGTTTGTGCCTGAGACCTTCAACAACATTATCGTAAATCGCGAAGGGAGAGAGATGGATATAGACGTCCTCCATTAGGTTGAACAGATCTGAGGCTCTTTCAATATCGCCTCTACGGATACTGTCATAGATCATGCGTTTCATTTCACCTATCGCATCAAGCAGCCCGAGGAGGTAGGCTTCGTTGCTGACCCCAAGCGTCTTCTGCTCTGGAATAGGCTTGTTCGATGCGATTGACACTACTGTGCCAGCTTCAACATATTCAGTCTCAGGAGAAATAAGGTAGCGGGTGAGATCGCCGCCTGCAACCTTTCTCAGCCGCGTCAACAGGCTCTTAGCTTCTTTGAGACCCTTCTGCGCTTCGTCAATTTTTCCTGTGTGGATGTTGACGATGCATTTTGATGCGAATGAAATAACTGCGCGGGACTCTTTGATAAGATCTTCTCTTCTAGATACTTTGGCATTGAGATCTTTCGTGATCGTCTCGAGTCCCTCATCAAGCTGATGAGTTGTCATTGGTGGGTGATGCTCGACTTCGAGTTATAACAGTTTCTCCGGCTAACTGATTTGGATCAAATGAAGTGATTAGGGTTTATGTATATATGGGGGGTAGTTGGGAAGCTTGATTGGTTGGTATGCCGGAGAAGCTGCCTAAATGGGTCGCTGAGGAGATAACTAATGCGAAGTGGGAGGCTCTTGACTCCTTCAAAGCATCAGGGTACTTCCTTGACGTGAATTCTAAGGATAAGACGGCTGATGTTCAACTCTACGATCCGTCCCCTGAGGGCCGCTACATCCTCAACGTTGATGTGCCAAGCAGCATCACGATAGACGCGTTGAAGAGAGGCGAAGTGTACTCCTTCGAGGTCAAGACCTTCAAATCTGTTTTGAGCGACAAAGTGAAGAAGTTCCTAGCTGAAGAGTATCAGGTTACAATGGAAGACATATTCCGGTACGAAATGGTAACCGCTGAACTCCTAGAGGACGTAGCTCAACCAGCTGCGCAGCAAGATAGCGACGCAGACGAAGAGTAGTATCAAGCTAGCGGGCCAGCAGCAATCAGTTAGTTATCGCTATGCTTCTTTGGTTTAGGTCCGTCTGAGACGATTTCTTTTCGCATGCCGTTTCGTCTCGGAAAGTACCAGACCTCTACTCGGGCGCCTGAGGCTTCAGCCCATTTTGCCAGCTCAACACGCTCTTCACTCGAAACTCTTGCTTTTCCACTTTTCACCTGAACAAGAAGCACTTCGCCGTCTTTGCATGCGAAGATGTCTACTGCGCTGTGAGATGCTGCGCTTCTGCTGCAGAGCCAACCCTCGCTTCGAAGCTTCTGAAGTACTTGATACTCTCGAGCTCTACCTCTCGTATAAGAGGTGCTGACCATCGTCATCCTCGATAGGCCATCGGAAACCTTACTGATTTATCCCTGTCGGCTCTGAAAGAACCGCCATCTGCTACTGTTAGAAAGTGAGGATAAGCTGCTTTGCTGATTATTTGGTTTAGTGCTGTTATAATGTTACTGCATCCGCATCAAGCCACACTCAGCCTTAGGCCAAACCCCAGCTTAGAAAGCAGAGTTAGACCGAGAGATATGGATGATCTTGCTAAAGAAATGCCTCGCCAACCAAGATTGAATCGTTACTAGGCCTCTTTCTTCCTTCCCTTGAGAAGTTTAGCTAGTTCGATAAAATTATCGTTGTTCTCAATTTTGTGAAGTCGAATTTGATAGGTGTTGTTGTTTACAGTAACGGGGGTTACATGTTGGTAGCTTGGTACTCGCGCAAAGGTTACTGCTGAGTAGTGTAGTATCCCGTTCAGCTTGTCCTTAATCACTTCGGGAGTATCTGGTAAGGCGGAGATTATGAGAACTACTCCATCTACCCAATTTATTGTCGGTGTCATGCCGGCAGCTCCGCTTGCCAACATTTGTTGTACGAGCATTGAGTATAGTGCCTGTGGTGTTTCCTCTATGATTTCATGAATTATGATTTGTTCCCAAGGACGGTAAGATATTTTTACCATGTGTCTTCACTTAATCCGCGTTTGCTACAGTTAGTTAAATGGATTCTGTCCTAAATCCGGCTACGCGTTTTGAAACACGTGAAGATGAAACAGAATCGATTTTAATCGTTAAATCCTAAAATATGGGGGAAACTTCTACGGAGCATAGGCGACGTGTCAGGCGATGCTTGGGAAGGCAGCTGAGTACGGCGGTGTACTGCCTGGTACTCTTTACCGTTATTTGAGGAAGAAGCCGTTTAGTGTTAGTTTTGATATTACTAACAAGTGTAATATTCGGTGTCCTTATTGTTACTATTTTAGCCGCGAGCCTCCTGAGGAGCTGCCGGATGAGGAGATGATTGGCCTCATCAAGGGTGTTGCTAAGGACGGGGGTTTCTTTCACGCGACATTCATCGGCGGCGAGCCGACTCTTCGTTTAAACGTCTTGGCGGAGGGTGTGAGGTTGTTTCCTCAGTCGTGGGTGAACACTAACGGTTTGAACGGTTTCCCGCCTGAGGTGAAGCCGTCAGCTTGGATTGCTTCTATAGATGGGCCGCAGGAGTTTCACGACAAGATTAAGGGACACGGAGCCTTCGAGAAGACTATAGCGGTTATACCTGAATCATCCTCGGCCGTTGTCGCCAACACTCCGCTGAACCAGAAGAACGTGAAGTACATTGAGGAGTACACCCACTTTATGGCTAAAACCGATATCAAAGGAATCATCTACAGCTTCTACACCTCGCTGTGGAGAGGCGCCGAGGTGTTCAGCCTCCAAGACGACGAGCGAGATCAAGCGATACAACGAGTCTTGGCGATGGCGAAAGAATACCCAGACTTCATCTTCTTCACACCAAAGATGGCCTACTACCAGAACCCGTTGAAAGGGTTGAGTAGATGGAACGATCCATCACGCTGCCCAGTCGCCATATACGGATTAGCCTACGGCGCCGACGGAAAACCCAAGCAACCCTGCGCCATGGGCGGAGGAACCAACTGCGAACGATGCGGATGCGGAATGAACGCAATATTCCTCTCAATCCTAAAACTCGACATCAGAACAATGCGCTTCCTATAC
>JACPRH010000039.1 GCA_016190055.1 Nitrososphaerota archaeon
ATTGGTTCTGTCTCAGCATGGGCCTGTTCCAGGCCCAGATTTAAGATGTTTCGTGCGGCATTCACGTCTCTATCCAGGATGATGCCGCACGCTGAGCATCTGAATGCCCTATCGCTTAATTTCAGGTGCTCTTCTTCGTTTCCGCATCTTGAGCATTTCTGCGACGTTCCACAGGGGTTGACTAGGATTACTTGTCCACCACGTCTTTCCGCTTTATAGGCGGTTAGTTGGCGTAGTTTGCCCCATGTGGAGTCCATTATTGCTGATGCGAGACTGTGGTTCTTCACCATGTTCCCGATTCTCAGGTCTTCGAAGACGATTGTTTTATTATCCTTCACTAGTTTGTCGGAGAGTTTATGGGTGAAGTCTTCTCTTTGTCGCCTCACCTTTCTCCACATCTTCGCTAGAGACAGTTTCGCCTTCTCTCGATTGTTGGAGCCACGCTTCTTTCGAGAGAGCCGTCTCTGAAGCATCTTTATTCTCTCAACCAAGAGATTCAAGAAACGTGGATTATCTATCAGTGTTCCATCGCTGAGTGCAACTATGTTCGAGACTCCCACATCGACACCAACCTTACCGCAGTCTCCTGATGATAGTTCTCCGACGCAATCTTCATCATCGACCAGCAGAGCGACGAACCACTGGTCGATGTCCCGGATGACGGTGACTCGTTTTATCGCTCCTCCGTCTACTTGCCGATGAATCCTCACCTTAACCTCTCCTATCATGCTGAGTTTGATGATGTGACTGTCTTCGAGAGAAAGTTTGAAGCCGGACTGAGGATAGGTGAACGAGTTGTAGCGTCCTCTCCTCCTGAACTTCGGGTATCTGCTTAGCCCTGTGAAGAACGCTTGATACGCCTTGTCAAGCCGTAGAACAACATCCTGCAACACCTGAGAGTATACTTGGTTGAGATACTTGTTGCTGTTCTTCTTCTTGAGTTCCACGAGCATCTTTTTCTGCTCGTAGAAACCAGTCTTGTTCTCAATCCTGTCGGCCAACAGCTCGTTGTAAAGTATCCTACAAGTCTCAAGCGTCCCATTCATGATTTTGACCTGCGTCTCAGTTGGGTAGAGACGGAACTTGTAGGTCAGCAATGCTATTGTTCCTCCAAATACCTTTGTCTATCTATATAATAATATCTTTCTTTGATGGAGAAACAAATAATTCATCCCACTGCTAAAGCATGTGGGGTTTCTTTGTTTCCCCAAACCACTTCATTGGCTAAGGTACAAGCAAGCATGCGTTCAAGCTGCAGCCCCGTTAGTAGATGAAAGGTATCAGCCTCTTAGTTCTACCCATATACGCTCTGTATTCGTTACCGAACTTCGCGGTAAGCATCTCCTCCTCCTGCTTGATGCGTTTCAAGACTAGGAGTAGCGACAGAAACGCCAACGCTAATCCTACGACGCTGCTTAACGCAAAGCCGATGCCGAACATGCTTAACAATTCACCCAAGTAGCCGGGGTGTCGAACATACCTATACGGCCCAGATGTTACAAGACGATGCTCGGGCTGAATACCCAGATACGAAGTGTACAGTTCCCCAAGCGTCCTCACCGCCGCAGCCAAAACAGTAATGCCCAAAGCAAACAGCGCCAAACCAGCCCACGACACCAAGTCATCCCTAGGAATTGGCCCCGTGAAATGCGTATACTCCCACGGCACCACAACCACGAGCACAGGTATGATGATGACGCCGGAAACATACACTATTCGCTGTTTCCGATCGTAACTGGAGGCTTGTCCCCTACGCCGACCAGCCTGCACCAGCCAATACGCTATCCACAAGACCATGTATACTGCTCCTACGGGCCTGAGCAGAAAGGTCAGTCCTCCACCAGCCAATGCAACTATGACGCTGGTGGTCAAAGCGAAGAGAACTCGCCCAATCACAACGCTACGCAAGTTTCACTCGCCTTTACACCAACTAGCAGTAATTGGGCGGGCCACCTTGTAAATCTGTTAGTTTAACTGAACAAACAGTAGGTACTCTTCTCGGCGACTCGGATTTGTCTTGTCTGTTCTGAGAGTATCGGTTCCAAAAGTAGATGCGTCAGTTAATGCAGGCTCTTCGCAGTTAAACAGATAACTGATAAACGCATACATGAAATATGGGTGAAGCTGATGGCTCAAGTGGACAACATGGTTTTTCACGACCGGGTTGATGCGGGTAAAAAGCTGGCTGACAAGCTTTCGCAGTACCGGTCTAAAGATGTGGTGGTGCTTGCTATTCCGAGGGGCGGCGTTGTTGTCGGTTTCGAGGTAGCTGGCGACCTAGGCGCCCCATTAAGCGTGATTATCCCTAGGAAGATAGGTGCACCCGGAAACCCTGAGCTAGCCATTGGCGCAGTCACCGAGGAGGGAGACACCTATATCGACTCCATTATAGTCAAGTCTCTCGGAGTGACTCAGTCGTATATTGATGAGGTGAAGCAGCTAGAGGTTGAGGAGATTAAGCGTCGAATGAAAACGTATCTGGGTGATAGGCAGCGACCCGAGCTTAAGGGGAAAACCGTCATCTTGGTCGATGACGGGATTGCGACCGGTGCTACGATGAAGGCCGCGATCCGCACGTTGCGGCGTCACAACCCTGCTGAGGTGGTTGTAGCGGTTCCGGTAGCTCCTCCTGAGACTGTTGAGCGCCTGAAGGAGCTAGCTGACTCTGTGGTGTGTCTTGAGACGCCGTCCTTCTTCTACGCTATAGGGCAGTTCTACCGTGAATTTGATCAGGTGGGTGACGCGGAGGTCATCAGGCTTCTGCGGCTGGCGAACCCGTGACCCAACTTACTTTTCTGCCCTGCATTACTCCATTTTACTTTTAAAGTAGATGAATCCGCGTATTGGTAGTTTGTCTGTAAGTAAGCGAGTTCCAAGCACGAAGACTGCTCTAAGGATGGTTACGTCTGTATCAGAGATTATTCTAGAGAATTTTATGTCGTATGAATACGCTAGGATCCCGTTTAAGCAGGGCCTAAACATTATCTGCGGGCCGAACGGCGCCGGCAAATCCTCTATTCTGCTAGCGATTTCTGTGGCTTTAGGCCAGGCATACACGGAGCGCTCACGGAAGCTCAGCGATCTTATTCGCCGCGGCAAAGATACCGCTAGGGTCAGCCTCATCTTCGATAACCGGCCGGTGGACGGTAAGCGCCCTATTCCCTTCAGCCGCTCAGACACCTTCATGCTTTCCAGATACTTGAAGCGGGACGGCTCCTACTGGTATGAGGCTGATTACCGTGAAGTGAGCAAGAGCGAGGTTACCCGTCTCTTCGGCCGCGCAGGGATCAACCCTGACAACATGTTGATCATTATGCATCAGGGGATGGTGGAGGGGTTCAGCGTCACCTCTCCGCAGGAGAAGCTTAAGCTGGTTGAGGAGGCCGTTGGCTTCAGAGAGTATCGTGAGAAGGTGCTGTCCTCTCAGAAGAAGCTTGAGGAGCTGGTCAGCGAAGAAGGCTCCCTCGTCCAGATACTTGAGGATGCGGGTAAAACCGCTGAGTACTGGAAAGATCTTTACGACAAGTACCTGTTAAAGAAGAGCCTCATCGAGAAGCGGAAGCATCTGGAGCGAGAGCTCATCTGGGCTAACGCTGTGAAACTTGAGAACAACATCAGAAGCCTAGAGCAGAAGATCATGAACCGTGAATCGCTGCTCAACGATACGCAGAGAAAGATCGAGGAGACCGGTGAAGCAGCCTCGCAGAGCCGCAGAAGTCTCGACGGCGCACAGACCGGGTTAAGAAAACTCTACTTCAGCTTGGTGCGGCTAGAGAAGCAGACGGCCGTGTTTGAAAGCGGCAAGAAAATCGTAGGCGAGATTCACCCACATCTAAACGAGGCTGTCAGGCTACTGCAGGATGTTCCACTCACCTCCGAGGGAACAGCTACGGCGAATAAGCTTCAGGAGCGCATTGAAGATCTACGCTTCTTCGTCCAGAACCAGTACACGCAGATGGAGGAGCAGCAGCGGCTCATCAGCGAACTCAATGAAGAGGTTAACGCGGTTCAGGAGGAGATCGGCAAGTCTGAGAAGGATGTTGACAGAATTACCAACCGCTTCATAGATCTCAAGGTTGAAGAGGCGGTGCTGCAGTTTAAGCGAAGAAACTTGCAGCAGGAGATAACCGAGATTAACCGAAGCCTCAAAGCCGCTAAAGAGGAGTTAACAGCATTCTCGCCTCAAATGGAGGAGGCGCAGCCCCGCATCGACACCGAGCGGACACCCGCAGAGGTCTCTGAAGAAATCAGGATCAACGCCGCGCATCTCCGAACCGTAGAAGACGTACCTGAAGAGGCGGAGCGGATGTACACCGACTACACCACCACCTACGGCGAGCTGAAGGAGAAGCTCCAGACACTATCATCCAACAAAGAGATTGCTTTGAAAGAGGTTGAGGAGCGCAAGAAACTGTGGAGAGAATCGATACAGCGCCTCCTAGCCGAAGTTAACCCGCTCTACCAAGACGTCATCTCAAAAATCGGGGGTACAGGAATCGTAAAAATCTCGGACCTCGAAGACGTTGAAGCCGCGGGACTGGAGCTCTGGATCGGCTTCCGCGGAGCATCCCCCGCGGTTCTTGACGCCTACACTCAGAGCGGCGGTGAACGAAGCGTAGCGATCATAGCCTTCCTCCTCTCGCTTCAAAGCAGCGTAGTCTCACCCTTCCGAGCAGTGGATGAGTTCGATGTCCACATGGATCCGAGGAACCGTGAAGCAATCTTCCGAATGATCTTCCAGTACGTGAAGGAGACTCCTTCTACCCAGTATCTAGTGATCACTCCAAGCCAGCTCACAGTAACCGATCCTACCGCTCACATGATTTTCGTGCAGAACGTCCGAGGCCACAGCGAAGTGAAGGAGGTGCTCAACCGTATCTAAAACAGCTAAGGCCAGCAGTAAAGCCGACATCTCGCATGAAGATCTTCTCCGCATCATAGATCTCTGCCAAGTCGTTGAAACACGAGGCACCGACCCGTTCGAAATCGATGTCCGAAGATCCATTGAAACTCTGAAGAAGCATCTTCCTGAATGGAAGATTCTCGACGAACTTCTACTCGATGTGGAGGCGCTCAGCCAAATATCCTCAATCATCCATCTGCAGAAGAAGTGGATCGCCTACCGAGCCTCATCACTCTACGTTGACCCCCTAGTAGTCGAGCTGAAGATCAGGCTGGCCCCGCAGGAAAAACTAGCGGAAGCACTTGAGAAGAGCTGGCACCCAATAGTCTCTCTTCAACATATCACGCCGCAGCGGCTCACCGAAGCGATGGATTACTGGAACCGCCTTCTACCCTTCAAAGAACGTCTAGCCACCTCACCGAGCGGCGAACTCTTGGAACCCGGCTCATTCGATCTAGAAGAACTGGTGAAGTTACAAATCGTCTCAGCGGAGGAGTTCAAAGACCGACTTAACGACCTTCAAAAGGAGCTGAACGAGAGAATTACAGGCAGCGAAGAAGGAAGTAGAATCCGATACGAGGACTTTGTCTACGTGGCTGATTTTAAGGAGACCATTCTAAGAGCCTATTTGACAACCTTCCTTATCAGCGAAGGTGATGCCTTCCTGCAGGTTGATCCGCTTGAGGAGGAGGCTTTCCTAACCCTGAGAAGACCTGAGGGTGCGTCAAAGACATCAACCGGCTCAAAGGTAGTCGCAATAAATCACGGTGAATGGGAGATGTATATTGAGGGTGGTAGGCAAGTATGAGTAACGATGACGCAGCGGAGATTCAACATAAAATTAGACGCGCCTCGCAGCTTCTACTGCTGCAGAGGCAGCGCTCCCCAGGCGTGAAGGGTTGGGAGCTGAGACGCGCACTAGGTAAAGAGTACACCAAAATCTTGGATGTGCTCAGGACTGAGATAAACGGGCTGGGTCTTGATTTAAAGGTCATCCACAACAATGTTGCAAAGAAGGTCGAGGAGATTCCTGAGGAGGATCTGGACAAGGCCCGGTTCTTCGTAGTGATGAAAGGACCATTGACTCACTCAGAACTTACTACATCAGGCTGGCGGATCGACGATTTAGCGGTTCTAGCCGCTGCAATAGCCTACATCAACTCTAGGCGTGGAAAGGCTCCTAGGAAACAGGTTGAGGAGCTTCTTCGAGAGAAGTTTCCACGATGGAAGGTCGATATTAACCTGGATCGCTTCATCAGAAGAGGCTATCTGCTCGAAGACGAGGAGATGCTCTTCATCGGCTGGAGAACCCGCGCAGAAATCGATCAGAAAACGTTAACCAACCTTATCCTAGCGGCGCCCAGTGAGCGTGGTAGCGCGGATGACGTGGCGGAGTCTCAGCCTGAGTAGCGTCTCTTCAACACCCGCTTCTCTCCTTCAAGAATCCGATCAATCATCTCCTCGGTGATAATCTTGTCATGCTTCAGGATCTCTGAGGCATCTGAAGGTCTGATGCCGCGGCCAGCTAACACTACGACTGCCGGGAAACCATGTTCCTGATACAGCTCCGCTGATCCGGTGATTCTGCCGGCCAGGCGTCTAAACCGTTTAGGCGGCTCTCCTCCTACTCGCATGCTTTCGCTTAGCCTCCTCACATCCTCCTCGCTGTCGGTGGTGAAACCGATTTTCCGGCTGCCGCACTCTGGGCAGCTGATCTCCTGCATCTCCACCACCTTCTTTGACTCAACGTAATCCCAGCAGTCGGTGCATACAACAGTGAAAACCTCGTTCAGCAGCCTCGCCCTCGTCGATTTCAGCAGGATCTGACGCATTCTAGCAGGCGGCACAATATCCGACTTTCTACTAATCTCCTCCAACCCTATGCGAGAAATCGGTGAAGGCTCCTCCACATCACCAAGCACAGCTATCTCGATCTCGCCTGAAGCAATCCTCTTAGCTAGCGCGGTTAACCCTGCAATATCCAAATCTTCTCTAAGAACCGTCTTCACAGCCTCCTTGAAGATCGCTGTGCCTTTCAGACCCTCAATTAGGCTCTCGACGTTGGCACTGGTTAAATCAGCATCCTTCTCAACCGCCCCGAACTTCTTGGCGACATGGAGAAATCTTCGCTTAAACAGCCCCGTCTTAACCGCCGCGTCAACCACGAGGCTCTTAAGATCCTTATCACTAAGCCGTTTAAGAATCAGCTCAACCTGCTCAAGCGGCACCCGCCTAATCTTCAAAACTACACGGTAAGGATCCTGCTGCACACCAACAGACGCGCCGATCTCTAGCGCGAGAAGGTGCCCAATGGCTCTTGCGAAGGCGCGGTTGATACGATGACCTGCAGGCGACTGAAGAATAATGAATTCACCCCAGCGTTCAAGCGTCAACCGCTTATCAGTCGGCACCGGTAGCCCAAGCTTCACCTGCTCCGCAACCTCCTGCAAGGCTCTGTGAAACACCTCCTTTCCCGCAGGGTACCGCTCAGCCAGATCCGTAGTGATCGCATCAAGGTCTTCTCCCTTCTTCAGCCGCTCCTCAGTCTCACCTAGGATGACGCCTACTTCTGAAGCAACCTCAAAGGGGACTGGGATTTCGTCGCCGATCCATGTGGGGATTGCGCCGAGGGGGTTCTTCTCAGGCTCAACATACACCTTGTCTCTGTAGACCTGCCTGATCTTCCACACCGAGCCTCCTTCAACGAACTTGGTGCCGACTTCACCGTGTTCAGCTACGAAGGCTTCGTCAAGCACACCTACAGGCGTCTTATCCTCATCATTAATCACAAGATAGTGTCTCTCATCAGGTATCATGCTGAGGTTCCCGAAGTAATACTCATAGAGCCCGGTGAGATCCCGCGGCTTGCTGAAAATCTCCTCTTCGAAAGAGGCCCAGATTAGCTTCGGGTACCGTTCAAACATGTATTGGAGAACCAGCTTCAGATCCTCGACGCTGAGGTTTCTATACGGATAGGCGCGTCTAATGATGTCTAATGCTTCTTGGAACCGCCACCGGTTCTTCCACAGCAGCAGCCCGGCGATTTGCTGCGTCAACGTGTCCAAGGGAGAGTCAGGGATTTCAACTGGCTCCAACTTCTCATGTAACGCTCGCCTGGCGATTACAGCGGCCTCCAACGTGTCTTCAGAGTCTTGGGTCACGATTACTCCGCGTGGAAAGGCCCCGATTCTGTGGCCGCTCCGCCCAACACGCTGAATAAGTCTCGTTGCTTCTCTCGGCGAGTTATACTGGATTACTAGGTCTAGGTGGCCAATGTCGATACCGAGCTCGAGGGAGCTGGTGCAGATGATGCCTTCGATCTTTCCCTCCTTAAACGCCTTTTCTGTGGCGATTCTTGTGGCTCGAGAGAGGGAGCCGTGGTGGACAGCGATCGGGAAGTCTGCGTTCCATATTCGAAAGCGGTTCATCAAAGTCTCAGCCTCGGTTCGGGTGTTTGTGAAGATCAGGACTGAGCTGGCGTCGTAGATCAGGTCGCTCATCACGTGGAGGCGAGCTGCAACATCTGGATAGGTGTAGAGTTTAGAGGCAAGCTCGTAATCATCCTTCCCGGCCTTGGGGTAAACTATCTCCAAATTCATGTATCGGGCGACCGGGACAGATAGCACATCAATAGGGCCGCCTGTCTCTCCGACGAGGAACTCAGCTACTTTGCGAGGAGTACCGATAGTGGCGGATAGCCCGACTGTCTGGAATTTGTGATCAGTGATTTCGCGGAGCCGTTCAAGAGCGACTGTGAACTGGCTTCCCCGCTTCTCGCCTGCAATCTCATGCACCTCGTCCACAACAACCCAGCGGACAGACTTCAGGTGACCCTGCATCACACGGCCGGGGATGATGGCTTGAAGCGTCTCTGGAGTAGTGATCAAGATGTCCGGCGGAACCAATGCCTGTCTTCCCCGTTCCCTAGTCTCAGTGTCACCGTGGCGAACAGCCAGCCGGACGTCCAGCCGTTTACACCACCATTCTAGACGGTCAAGCAGATCGCGGTTAAGCGCTCGCAGAGGAGTGACGTAGAGCACCTTGATGCCTATCGGCTTCTCCTTGAGACGATACAACATATCTAGAATAGGAAGGACGGCTGCTTCAGTCTTGCCTGTTCCAGTAGGCGCTACAAGAAGAATATTCTTTCCATCAAGAATCTTGGGAATAGCCTTCGCTTGAGGCTCAGTCGGGGTGGTAAACCCTTTCGACAGAATAGCCTTCTGAATCGGTTTCGAGAGCCTGCCGAACACGGTATCTTCAACGGTGGCCTCCAAAGGCTTAGCAGCTCTTGCCTGTTTCCCTCCCATGGATGTTGAGATACCTCGGATTACTCGCTTATTTCAACATGCCCATTCATAACTTCACATGCTTTTTGGAGCAGGTAGTGAGACCGATCTTCCCCCCTGCAATCCTAGGTGTCTAGCTAACGCTTCATGTCAAAATAGAAAAGGAAGTTGTTTGAACAATATGGCACTGGAGTGAATGTGTGCTGACTGGAAGTTTCGTTGGAAAGGGGCTCCGAGCTAATCTTACTGATGGAGTCCTCAGAGATTTCCAGATCAGCGAGGATCTGTTCAAGGAGTATCTTGGTGGCTATGGGCTCGCTGTGCGACTAATTCTTGAGGAGCAACAGTTGAAGGCGGATCCTCTCGGTGAAAAGAACATTCTCGCTTTTGCACCCGGTCTTCTCTCTGGAACAGATGCTCCTTTCAGCAGCCGTTTCAGCGTCGCCGGCAAATCCCCGTTAACCGGCGGGTGGGGCGACGCTAATGCCGGAGGATACTTCGGTCCTGAGCTGAAGAAGAGCGGCTACGATATCCTGCTTGTATCAGGAGTGTCACCGAAGCCTGTCTACCTCTGGATTAACCATGGCCACGCGGAGCTAAGAGACGCCGGCAGTCTCTGGGGCGAAGATGCGGTTGATGCTGAGCTGCTTATTCGCTGCGAGTTGAATGAGCAGTTGGCTCAGGTTGCCTGCATCGGTCAAGCTGGGGAGAAGCAGTCGCTGATCTCCTGCGTGATGACTAATGGGGGCAGAGCGGCTGGGAGAGCTGGGCTAGGCGCAGTTATGGGGAGTAAACGTCTCAAAGCAGTCGCCGTGAGAGGAGAACAAAGAGTCCCGGTTGCAGATGAGGAGCTCTTCAACAAGGTCTCCTTGAAGATTAGATCCAGGTTAAACCCCTCTCCTCTGTCAGGGCTAGTTGTAAAGATTACACGTCCCATTACTCCTCTGCTTCTCAGAGTATTCGGTTCGAGAATTGCGTCTTTCGCTAATGAGAACGCGAACGGGATGGTGGTTGAAACGTTCAGGAAAGGCGGCACCTCACTCGGGCTCGCAATGGCGGTTGAGAGCGGCGATGCTCCGGTGAAGAACTGGAGCGGCGTCGGCGTCCGCGACTTTCCTCACAGCAAGGCCGACAAGATCAGCGGTGCATCGGTGACAAGGTATCAGAAGACACGGTACTCCTGCGCGTCTTGTCCTCTCGGCTGCGGCGGTCTCTTGGATGTAGATGATGGCTCCTTCGCGGCGAAGAGGGTTAAGCGCCCCGAGTATGAGACTCTTGCCGCCTTCGGTCCGATTCTTCTCAACAGCAACTTAGAGTCCATCATAAAGGCTAACGATCTGTGCAACCGCTACGGGATGGACACCATTTCAGCCGGCGCAACAATCGCCTTCGCTTTAGAATGCTACGAGAACGGGCTAATCACCTCAGAGGATACAGGGGGCGCAGAGCTGAGGTGGGGTAATCCTGCCCAAGTTGTCTCGCTCCTCAGGCAGATGGGGGAGCGTGAAGCCTTAGGGGATGTCTTGGCGGACGGTGTCAAAAAGGCCGCTGAAAGAATTGGGAAAGGCTCCGAGAAGTACGCTATCCACATCGGTGGCCAAGAACCTGCGATGCACGACCCTAGAGTCAGCCCAAGCATAGGGGCAACCTACGTTGTGGACGCTGCTCCGGGTAGACACACAGCCGGTGGAGCCTCCTTCGCTGAGTCAATGGGTACGCGGCTACCGTTAAATAACATAAGCCTCCCAAAGATCCACAGATACCAGTATACGGGTAAGGGCGTGGTTCACCGGGCTTGGAGCAATTACGTTCACGCTGTGAACAGCCTTGGGCTATGCGAGTTCGGCACCTCCGGGCTTATTGCCGATCTACCTGTTCTTGAACTGGTTAATGCGGCGACAGGCTGGGGCCTAGACGGATATGGGCTTCTAACTATCGGTGAGCGGGTTCAGACTGCTCGGCACCTGTTCAACTTAACCGAAGGATTAGACCCGAAGCGCTGCGTTCTCCCAGAGAGGTTGAAAGGCAGGCCGCCCCTCGACTATGGCCCATCAGCAGGCGTCACCATCGACTTGGATGCGCTGCTTCGAGACTACTACACCTCAATGCACTGGGATCCTGAGACCGCTTGGCCCAGCGATGAGCAGCTACAAACCCTCGGGTTGAAAGAAGTTATCCGTAGACGAAGAGAGCGGTGAAGAAAGATACCGAAGATAAGGGTCAAGGTGAACGGAGTCTTCAACCAGCGGCTGATACGAAAAACAACCTTTGTTGATCTCCCAGAATCCGCCGCGACCGATATGCTTCTCAGCATGATAGCTGATCAGCTCAATCTCAAGGGCACGCTTGACGGATCGCCCCTCGTTCTTCTGAACGGAAGGCGAATAGACTCTAAGGAGGTTCATCTTAGCGAAGGTGATACTCTGAGCTTGCTTTCACCGTTGACCGGCGGCTAACTGCTACTCTCTAGATAAGAAAGGCGTAACCTTCATATCCACCGGACTCATCCCTCGGCGACACTCGAGCGATTAGGCAAGCGTTAGATAATGGATTATGTGGATGAGGTGTTGCAGTTAGTTTGGTAATCAGTTTGATAGAGAGGTTTGGAACCTACGAGGTGAGGGATGGTCTTGAGATTGAGCTTAGAGACGAAAAGATATCTCTGAAGAATGTGGGTGAAGACCACTTTAGATATCGTCGTGAGCGCAACGGGGAGATTGTTGCTGAACGGCTCTTCACCAATAAAGACGCCTCCGTTAGACTTGCTCTTTGGCCTTCACGTCCAATTAACACTCCTCAACCACTAGGTCACCATATTATGCTTCGGCTGAACCCCACTATCTCTCTCCCACCGAAATCCCAAGCTACTCATCACCTAACAATGCCAATCGAAATAGGCGTCTTTACGGTGAGCAAAGAAGGTAACGGTAACGGTGGCAACAATTACATGATTGACACCTTCTCTTTAACACGGCAAAGGTACGCTCTTTACGGCACCCCTGATACCGGTTACATCTGCAGGCTGCATGACACTGTCCCTAATAGAGCTGCGAAACCGATTCCGTACGAGGAGGCTGCAGTGATTATGCGCTTCGAGAATCCCCTAGATGACTGGGTGACCATCACCAGAATAGTCTTAGAGGCGAATATGGTGGATCTTTACGCGAAAGAGGACACCGTTTATCTTGAAGACTCTGACGTAATGGTTGAAGATGGAAAGGTGGCTAATGTTTTCCTGAACAATGAGCCCCCGCTTCCCGGTTTACTTGAAGTCCCTATGCCTGAGAACACCAAGAAGATTCGCCTTAGTCTTTTGGAGCGAACAGGATTAGGTGGCGCCTGCCGATTTACAATGGAGTACGGTTACTAGTGGAGTGGCTTGGAGCAACAATACCCGGTTCAAACTTCACGGTATTTCAAATCGTTGTTGCCGTAGCCGTCATAGTGGGCGGAATCCTAGTAGCTAAGGCGCTGAGCCTCTCGTTCAAACGGCTCTCCACCCCACTCATGTCTGGAAACGATTCAAAGCTACTGCAACGTATCATCTACTACACCGTAATCGTTATCGCCGTTATGACATCTCTCTCCTACTTGGGCGTTGACTTCACCGGCGTCCTGCTTGCAGGCGGCATACTAGGTATCGTCGTAGGCTTCGCTACGCAGTCAGTGGTCTCAAACCTTGTGTCAGGTATCTTTCTGCAGATGGACAAACCTATCTCAATAGGTGATCCTATATCCATAATCGACGGAGATCTAAGCGGCGTAATCCTAGAGATCAACGTCTTTTCAACAACAATCCGTACCTTCGACGGAGTCAACCTACGTATACCAAACGAGAAGATCTTCACTTCAAAAATCTACAACTTCGCAAAAAACACTGCGCGAAGAGCCAATATAACAGTGGGCATCGCATACAAAGAAGATATAGCTCAGGTCACCGAGATCGTCAAGAAAACACTCGAGGAAAACCCTCTAGTCCTAGTGGAGCCTGCCCCACTTGTCTACGCCGATAATCTAGGCGACTCATGCGTTAACCTCTCAATCAGAGTCTGGACTCCTTCATCAGTCTGGTTCCCAGTCCGCACACAGCTAGTGCAACAGGTGAAGAAGGCGCTTGACGACGCTGGAATCGAGATACCGTTCCCGCAAAGGGTCGTCTGGCAAAAAAAAGGCGCACGATAGAGCAG
The DNA here is from genome assembly GCA_016190055.1 of Nitrososphaerota archaeon. Classification (GTDB taxonomy): domain Archaea; phylum Thermoproteota; class Nitrososphaeria; order Nitrososphaerales; family JACPRH01; genus JACPRH01. The sequence goes on from JACPRH010000039.1 coordinate 13,380, forward strand.
AGAATAGAATAGAGAACACAGAACTAATAATTCAATCTGGGTTGTACTGGATTGTAATAAAAAATCTGGGCTTCGGAGTACACTCTAGATGCACCCCGAGGCAGGTTACGTACCTATTTACAGCCTTACTTTGTTTCTTTCTTTACCGTGATGCTAGTTAGACCGTCTGCGGCTCGAATGTAGGTTCTTTGCTTGCGGTCTTGAGTTCGATGAAGGTTTCGCTCCTGTTTACTCCGTCGATGTTGCCTATCTTGCCTGTTACGATGTTGTGCAGATCGTCTAGGGAGCGTGCCTTGATTGTGACCATGATGTCGAACCGACCGGTGACCTCTTGAACCTCTCTTGTCTCGTTAAGTCCGGTGATGTTCTTGAGGATGTTCTCACGCTTCTTTACATCAGTGTTTAGGCCTACTAGAGCGGTAACGTGGTATCCTAGGAGTTCTTCGTTAACGTCTATAGTGAACTTCTTGATTAGGTTTCTACGTACTAACCGCTTGATTCGACTATAGCACACTGAAGGATTTACATTGATTTTCTTGCTGAGCTTAGGTACAGAGATACTGGCATCTTCAGTAAGAGCTGTCAATATCTTGGTGTCTATCTCGTCAATTTTCACCATTTGGTATATCTACCGCCACCGAGTTTTATTAAACGTATCATATAAACTTAAATCTTTCACTCATGGGCCCATGTAAAATCCACATCCGGTGAAGAAATAAGCCTGCTATCCTGGTTTGGCTTGATTAGATGTACTTTTTCTTGTTTAATAACTCGGCGACGAGAACCGCGCCCTTAGCTGCGCCCATCTTAGTGTTATGCGACACCAAGAGATACTTCACCCCGTTCTCCAAAACATCATCCTCACGTATCCGGCCTACAGTAGTGGCCATTCCGCCGTCAACGTCGCGATCCATCCTAGGCTGCGGCCTAAACGGATCCTCCTGCACAATAATCATTTGACGAGGCGCTGAAGGCAACCCCTCCTTCGAAAGAACCCCCGCGTACTTTCGCATAGCCTCCTTCACAGCGTCGACACCGCTCTTCTTCACGGTCGAGGCGAAAACGCTCTCAGTGTGCCCTTCAAGAACCGCTACACGTGTACAGGTGCAGCTTACCTTGAAGTCAGCCGGCTCAACAGCTTTGCCTCGCATTGCGCCGAGTATTTTCTGAGTCTCCTTCCGCACCTTCTCCTCCTCCTTCGGAATAAACGGGATCACGTTATCGGTGATGTCAAGCGCAATCACACCTGGGCTTCTACCGGCACCGGAGACCGCCTGCATCGAAGTCATAATGACGCTCCTAAGCCCAAACGTGTCATAGATAGGTTTCAGAGAGACAGCTAACCCAGTTGTGGTGCAATTAGGGATCGGGACGATGAAGCCGCTCCAACCTCTCTGCTTCCTCTGAACATCCAGAAGCGCCGCATGCTCACCGTTAACACCTGGAATAAGCAGCGGAACATCCTCATCATACCTGAAGGCTGCTGCAGTGCTGATGACCGGGGTCTCCTTCGCCAACCTAGGCTCAATCTCCTTAGCCTGATCAGACTCAACCGCAGTGAAGACCACATCAAACTTCGACGGGTCAAGATCAGCCGCGTCAACCACCGGCATATCAAGAACCTCCTCAGGAACCGCCTCGTTAACGTACCAGCGGACTGCTCCAGACTTTGGGTCTTTAAGCGCCTCCCCGTAACTCTTACCCGCCGACCTCTCAGAGGCCGCTAAACCCGCAACCTCAAACCACGGGTGCTTACGTAAAGCAGTCAGGAACTGCTGACCCACAATACCAGTAGCCCCAACAATCGCGGCCTTCTTCATACCGGTTCCAGAACACCTCAAATTTGCCTGTTATATTAAGAATCCGCAAAAAAGGAGCGGTTCTGTTTAATCTCTGGGTGTTGTACTTGGGTGTTGGAATCTGGTGGTAAAATCCAAATACTGGTTTGCTCAATAATTCGTCTAAGGTTCATGAATGAATCTCGCGTCGAAGCGCACGATTGTATATGCAATCATTATCGGGAATCTGGTTTTCTACCTCGTCCCTATTGTTCCTACCAGGGTCTCTCCCACTTTCCTGCTTCCAGAGAGAAATTACTGCGGAAGCAGGCCTGCAATTTTACCAAGCGATTACGTCCTCGTTTTTAGTTCAATCTCATTTGTCACAACTGGTATTGCAGCTCGCATGCCGCTGGGTTACGGTTTGGTCGGCTTGGTCGTTGTTCCTAATTGGGGTTGGAATACAATCCAGTTTCCTCCGTTGGGCTATGCAACCCGCATGCCACTAGGTTACTGATTCTCATTATTGGTTGGCAGGTCATTTCTTTAGCGGGCTCATCCAATAATCCTACCACTTGAGGTTCAATGCGCAAGTACAACCCCAGAAGAATCAAGGAACTAAAGGCTCTGCAAAGCTGATGGTTGGTTTCTTGTTTGCAGATAATCTACATGCTTTGGCGATAGAAGACTTCTGCTCTCTACTATGTAATTCCTATAGGTAGGATTGCTCATGCATTGATCGAGGTGAATAATGGAATGATGCAAGGAAAGAATAATGACGTGGCGTTCATTCTTACCGCGGTACCTGGTCTACTCGGGCTGTTCGGTCTTGGGCATCTCTGTCTTGGTGCACGTAGG
>JACPRH010000037.1 GCA_016190055.1 Nitrososphaerota archaeon
AGCGAGAACAAGGCGAGCTCAGTAGGGCTTCTTCACCTAATCACCGCTGTTCCAGATTTCACTCCAAAGTTCCCATTAAGGAAAAGCGATTGGCTGGAGGCTGAAACCTTCCTCGACCAGCATCGAGACGGGTTCATCATCCCAATTTCTAACACGGGGCTCGACGCCTACGACGAGTACATGCAGGGCTTCCGCACCCTGATGACTATGTGGAGCTGGATACATGAAGCCTCCGAAGAAACTATTCTGGAGAGGCACGGCGTAGAGCCTGGAGACCTTCACAGATCAGTCGAGAACGCGGACTGGCTCCTCTACTCACTTGGCGAAGTATGCAAAATACTTGGGCGAGCCGAACCCCTCCAAGAAATCGACGCCCTCCGAAGACGAGTCAAATACGGAGTGAAACAGGAACTCCTACAACTCACCGCACTCGAAGGCGTAGGCCGAGTCCGAGCCAGATCACTCTACAGCGCAGGCTACACAGACCTAAACAAGTTGAGAAAAGTCTCCGCGGAACGGATATCTGAAGTCGCGAAAATCGGGCCCACAGTAGCACGGAAGATAAAGGAGCAGCTAAACGAGTGAAGCGAGAACGGAGAATTAACGGCTACGCCTGCCTAATCGAAGCTGGAGAAGAACACGACCTAGATCAGCATCTCACCAAAGCATTAGAGACGATGAGACACAGAGCTTGGGCAGGCTACCAATACACTGTAAACAAGACTAGCAGTAGGAGCAAAATTGCTGTCGGATACTGTCTCGACGGCGAAGACGCTGTAGAAACCGCGGCGCCTATCCACGGAAACATATACTACAGCAAAAATCTAAACACACCTGGCGAGATAGAGCGGCTGGCTGAGGACCCAGCTAAACTGGCCGCAGCGTTAAGAGAGGTAGATGGTGACTACGCCATTCTTTTTCCCAGTGAAGAAAAAGTCGTTTTTGCACGAGATCCTCTCGGAGTTAAGCCGTTGTTTATCGGTAGAAGTGAAAAGCGAGTCGGTATAGCGTCGGAGGCGAAAGCGCTGAAGGCAGTAGGGTTGGAAGCTGAGTCGGTGCAGCCGGGGTTTGTTTACCAGGCATCCTTGGAAGGTATAGTCCGATTTCCAATAAGAAGCGCCAGTGGATCAGGTCAGCTGCACGTTGGTTTGGAGGAGGCCACTGAGACTGTTCTGGAGTTGTTGAGGAGATCTGTTGAACGACGGATTAAAGGAGGAAGGATTGCAATAGGCTTCTCAGGAGGAGTCGATAGCTCGCTTCTGACGCTCCTAGCATCGCAGATTGGAGATGTTAAGCTGGTGTCGGTGTATGCGTCAGGGTCGAGGGATGAGGTGAATGTTAAAGCATCGGCTAGGCTTCTCGGACTCGATCTGGTTGAGGTCGCCTTGACCCCTAGGGCGGTGGCTGAGAAAATCGAGAGGATTGCCGAGATCACTGAGAAGCAGAGCGCAATGGACATAGCTATAGGGATGGCGATTAACACAGTCGCTTCAACGGCTCGTGACGAAGGATGCGACTGCCTGCTCCTCGGACAGCTAGCTGACGAGCTTTTCGGAGGCTACCGGAGATATCTGCGAGTCTACAGCGAAGAGGGAGCTGAAGCCGCGCATAGAGCTATGGTGAAAGACACCTTGGGAGCCTATTCAGCCAACTTCGAGCGCGACGAAGCAGCAGCCTCACCTTACACAGACCTCCGATTGCCCTATGCTTCACTAGAACTCGCTGAATACGCATTATCGTTAAACCTACAGCTTAAGATAAATCCTGAAAACGATGAACGAAAAATCGTGCTACGAAAGGCAGCGCTACAAGCAGGTGTACCTAAGGAGCTTGCCCTGAAGCCTAAGAAAGCACTCCAGTTCAGCTCAAACCTACAGAAAATAGTCTCGAACAACATACCAGCCCGTTAAAACCGGGTTCACTTACAGGACGAAAACGTCTATATGCGATGAAGCCGATTAAGCACCTATGAGTCAAGAAAGGCAAGAGTACAAGTGCAACACATGCGGAGCCACCTTTGCCAACAGAGAAGAACTCAAAGAGCACAACAGAAAGTCTCACGGAATGTAGAGAGCCACCGAATAAAAAACACTGCACCGTAACTGAACAGATCTTATAACGCAAGAGCATACTGATGATTCTGGTGAGGAAAGCCGGATATGAAGTGTAGCGGGTTTAGGCCGTTGTTAGGTTCCTTCGTCAGAGCCTGCCTGCTACAGCATCTTTTCTACGATTTTAGCTAGATCTGGGTTTGCGCCCAGTACTCCGCCTTGACCGAAGTTTCTGCGAGTTGATCTTCTGAAGCCGCCTCTTGGAGGTGACAGTGCAAATGAGGGTTTTACTCCCTTCAAGTTTTGCATATTCACCTTGGCTTCAGCTAGGTCTGCAGCGAGCTTGTCTAGACTCTCGAAGCCGAGGCCGTTAACGTTTTCGAGTAGCAGCGGCTTCCATCCTTCTAGACGACCGCGCTTCTCCAGAATCTTCTTGATAATCTCCGGTTCAGCTTCACACCATGCGACGTGTTCCTTAGCCTTCTGAAGCATACCTAGGTAGGTAGGCTCGTCAGGCAAGATTGTGGCTCGGAACCTCGTTTCAATATTCAGGTTCTCAAGGGTTTTCCTCACATCGAAAGGTGTGTTTACCATTCCCCGCATGTTGACGACTAGGAAGCTCTTACCCATTGTGTTTACACCGCCATTACGTTAAGACCGTGGATCTTCTTCAGGGCGTCGTATATTGCGTAGGCGAGTGATGATGCTGTACTTGTAGAACCGTAGGTTCTAGTCCAGACGTCTTCTATACCAGCTAGCGCCAAGAGGTTTCGCATCGTCTCACCTGCGACCAGCCCAAGACCTTTAGGTCCAGGGATCATCTCAACCTTTACGCTGCCGCCTTTGCCGCTTGTCTTGAAAGGTACTGAGTGAAGCCTACCGCATTTGCACTCCCAGCTTCCGCAGCCTAGGCGAACTGGGATAATGTTGAGCAGAGAATTGTTGGTCGCCTTCTCGATTGCACTCCTCATCTGAGGAGCCTTGCCGCGGCCGACCCCGAACCATCCGTGTCCGTCGCCGACTGCTACGATTGCGATGAACCGAGTTAGCTCACCTGCGTCAGTCTGCTTCTGAACAATACCGGCGCTGACAACCTCGCTTCTAACATCAGGAAGGAGTGTTCTTACGATCTCAGATTCCTTGATCCTCCAGCCGTTCTCAAAGATCTCGTCCATCGAGGTCACCTTTCCGGTGGCGACTAACGATCCTAACCGGGTCTTTGGAACCCATTCCTTCACAGAGTCTTCTTCGTATCTTCTAGAGCGATCCATACCTTTACTCCGTCACCCCATAGGTTTTCTGAATCTTCTTCTTAGTCTCTTCGAAGTGATCCGGATATTCCTCAGGCTTCAACCCCATCTTCATCATTCTTGAAAACCGTTTTGCATACGCCTCTTTATCCTGCTCTGAAAGAGACTTCGCGTACTCCGCGATATGCTCACCTCGAAGCCGCTCATCAGCTGGCAGCACATCCTCTTCAGCAGGCACATTTACGCCCGCATCGATGATTCCCTTCAGAACCGCTGAGAGCCTAGAGCCGCCTGCGAAGCGCCTCAACCCTGCGTATAGCACAGCTTCATTCACACCTGCCTTAACCGCCTTCAAACCAGCAATTAGACCAGTCAGGTATGCGCCGGGTATGCTCTTACCGGAGCCCTTCCAACCAATCTTATACAACTCCTGAGAGTTGGCTGATGCAACCACCTGATCGCCTTCTTGTGTAGGCTTCGAAAACTGGACGCTGACATTCTTGTCGCTGATCCTCGGTGTGACGAAGACCGAGCGGCTCATCAGGATGTTCTTCCGCTTACGATAATCAGTCTTCCCTTTGCGTCTTCTCTTGAGAATATACACATGCTTTGTATTGGACATACTATCTTTCTCCTTCTTTCTTCCTCTACTTCTTGTACTGTTTGATTATGCTGTCTAAGTGCTTGAGTGACCTGATTTGTCCACCTTTGATTTGGCGATACATGGTATCGAAGGTCTTAGCGTTAATCTCTCCCCGGTCTCTCAGAACCTTTATTCTTCCACGGAGAGATCTAACCTTCGTAACCCAGATGGTCTTCTTCCCGCGCCTAGCACCTTTAGCTCCCTCCTTAGAACCGGAGCCTCGGCCTCGCTTCCTAATCTTAATAGCTCGCAGACGGGCACGACCTCTTGAAACTCCTGTCTTAGGCGCAATAACGATGGCTCCGTTGCTCACCAGGCCTCTAATCGCTTCTCTGGTAATTGCGTCAAATATATCTTCAGAGGCTTCGGGATTGAATTTGATCCTGCTCTTCCCTACGCCGAGGAGATCCGCGGCCATCCGCTTCTTCATTGTAAGATTCATCTCATGCTCGCCGTCCCGCTACGTCTCCTTCTCGCTTATCACCCTTATGCCGCAGGGGTTCAAGACCTTCAACCCGAGCTCATCAGCCCGATTGATAATTGCCTGCCTCTTTCGCGCACCGAGGCCAGAAGCTAATCGGACAGCATCAGTCTCAGGGTTCAATCCATCAAGACCCTTCAGGTTGTCAACTAAGACATCTCTGAAACCAGATGGATGTAATCCGCGGGCGGCAACTGGTCCTCTGTAGCCAACTTTGACTAACCTAGGCCAGCCCTTGACCATCTTTCGCACCTTGTTGTCAAGCCCCTTCGGCTTACGCCAGTTCTCCTTAAGTCTAGTATAACGCCAGCTCTCAGGTCTCTGGAAGGCAGGCCGACCATCTGCGATCTCAGCCCTCAGCTTCAGCAGCGCTTGGACCTTCGCAGCTCTGGCAACCGCTTCTTCGCTCAACGGCTTCTTCGCAACTCTACTTCTCACCGTTTTCTTCAACGGTTTTGTAGGCTTCGCTGCCTCGGCTTTGGTTTCCTTTCCCCTGCTCTTCGCTGAGGCTTCGGAGGGCTTTGTAGCCTTCTCCGGCTTAGCCTTGGTCTTCCCTTTGACCTGCTTCTTATCGGGTTTACTGCTCGCCTCTCCTCTTTTCATAGATATACACTCCGTCTAGAAAGACCCGTTGATCTTTCCGTCTAACAGTTGTTGCCTGCTCAATGTTAGCTGCAGTTTGACCAACGTCGTCCACAGATATTCCTGTTACGACGACATCATCCTCCTGCACCTCCACCTTAGAGTCTCCGATTATCTTCGCGACTCTCGGAGACCGTTCACCGTAGAAGTTCTCCACGTGAACCTCATCTCCCTTAACCTTGACGGTTATAGGGAAGTGAGCAAAGGCCACCTTCAATCTATATGTAAAGCCTTTGGTGCAGCCAACAATCATGTTGTTAACAATTGATCTGGCGGTGCTCATAGTTGCGAGATGCTGCTTCCTCGTGCTGAACGGCCTAATCGTAACTGCACGACCATCTAAGGAAATATCTGCTCTAATCTTGACAAAGTCTCGACTAACCTCGCCTAGAGGACCCTTCAAGGTCAACGTACGACCAGAATACGTAGCCTCGACGCCCTCTGGGAACTCAACGATCTCTTCAGGAAGATCCTTCTTCTTAGCGCTAGTAGACGTAGCCAAGTAATCTTCCTCCAATGTTTTCACTCTGCGCCTCAACGTGCGACATTACGCCCTGCGGAGTCGATACAATCAGTATGCCGACACCGACGGCCGGTAGGTATTGCCGCTCCCACCGGGAGTACCCGTCCTTGTTGACCGAGAACCTTGGTGATATGACACCGCAGCGATTGATTCTGCCTAGAAGCTGTATGCGCAGCTTGCCTAGTAGACCGTCGTCGATGAACTCGAACTCGCCGATGTACTTGTGCTTCTGCATCGTCCGGAGTACTTCACTGGCTAGCTTCGAAGCTGGGATAACGAGGCACTCCTTCTTGTGGCGAATCTCGTTGTTATAGATTGATGAAAAGAGGTTTGGTAGAATTTGTTTTGCTGGCATTTTGTCTCACTCACTTATTCATCCTTAACTATACTTTGCGAAACCGATTTTCGCCGCTACTTCTCGGAAGCATTGACGGCAAAGCATCAGATTATACTTTTGAATCACGGCGGTGTAGTTTCCGCATCGCTTGCAGTGCCTAGAACCTTTACCGTACTTTCGAGCCTTTCCGTGTCTTACCTTCACCATGTTATACTATCTCCACCTTTAACTCATTCTTGAAAAACTCAGCGGCCTCTTCAGGGGTAACCTGTTGCTTATGACCTATCTTTGAGGTTGCGCGTCGTCGCCTCGCCACCCTGTAACCTGGTCTTTCAAGCACAACTGATACATCCATTCCGAAGATACCGATATCAGGATCGTATTTCATTCCCGGTATCTCGATATGCTCGTGAACACCGAATGAGCAGTTGCCGGTTCTGTCAAAAGCGCTTCGGTTAACACGGTTAGTCTTCGCGACTAGAAGACGCTTCAACGTGTCTACTGCCCTTTGACCTCTTAGGGTAACGCTGGCGCCGATAGGCTCACCCTTATGGATACCGAAGTTCTTCACTGTCTGCTTAGCAACACGGGAGGTCGGCTCGCTTCCAGTAAGATCCTTCAAAAGCCGCTTTGCTCGATCAACAACATCCCCTGATTTGCCTACGCCGATGTTTAGAACAATCTTGGCTACCTTGATGTTTCTCATCGGGTTCTTAGATGTCTTTACCTCAGCTGCTTCTACCGCCATTTACTATTCGCCTCTTTTAACCGTCACCAGCGGCTCTTCGTTCCCAATTACGATGATCATTTCAGCCGGAAGTTCTGTGATTGATCCGTCAATCTCTATGTCAACCATCTTGGATCTGGTGAATGTTCCGGGCCTAACCTCCTTGATCCGCCCGACTTTGCCAGCTCTTCGACCCTTCATAGCAAGCGCTAGTACATCGCTTTTCAACGAGGCGGTTCTAACTATCTTTTGAGTAGGAATCTCTAGCAGTAACGAGTCCCCTGGATTCAAGGCTATCTCGCTTTCAGTCAAAACAGATCTGCCGTCGTGTAGACCATACTGGATCTTTCCTCCGCGGACAGTTGTCTTGCTGCTAACCTTCCCGATCTTCAAATTCTTCTCTGAAGCAGGTATCTCAACAGGCATAAGGACGGAGCCCTCTACAGGCACCATTCGGTAAGCCTTTTCCAGAATAGGGATGTCCACTACATCCATTAGTCCAACTGGAAAGTCCGGCGTCCGCCTCACAACACCGTCTATCAGAACCTTTCCATCTCTGATTATACCCATAGCTTCTCGGTAGGTCTTCACAGCCTTCAGAATATCTCTAAGCAGCACTGCGAGAGGATAACTCTCAGCCTTCGAGTGCGGCCCAGGAGCCGTTGTAACGGTGAACTGATGGCTCTTACGATGAATAGACCAGAAGCTAGGCGCCATTGATCTCTTTGTTCGCTGATTCTCTCCTTTACGACCCATACTACATACTCACCTAACTAGTCTTCTCCAGTACTTGTCTCCGCCACTTGTCGTCAAGGTTCAGGTTGTTAACCATAACGTTTGAGACATGGATTTTAACCGGGACGGTTCCTCCAGCAATCTTTTCTCTAGTTACTCCTTCAATGGTTATTCTGCCTACGTCCGTCAAAACCTTGGTCACCTTGCCTTCGACGCCCTTGAACTCGCCTCGGAGCACACGGACGCTATCATTCTTTCTAACTCTAACAGATCTGGATCTAACTCTCTCCCGCAGCTCAGGTGAGAGTGTAGCCCTGACCGCGTCTGACTTTCTATGGTTCGGCGCTTCATGAGCCATTTTCCTAGATTTTCCAGGTCGAGTCATCTTTGATCAATATCTCCTAAACAATCATTGGTGCAAGGTTCGCGATTCTAGGCCAGCGTTCAGCCGCCTCAGATGCAACTGGGCCTTTGATACCGGTCCCCTTCATATCACCCTCAGGGGTCATGATGACCGCAGCATTATCCTCGAAGGAAATTCTGAGACCGTTGATTCGGCGGACAGGGTACTTTTGTCGAACGATTACTGCTCCGAAGGTTTGTCTCCTGAGCTCCGGGGGTCCCTTCTTCACCGTGACGTTGACGTAATCGCCGATAGAGGCGGACGGGGTTCGTGACCATCTTCCCTTGTACTTTGTAACCTGTATTACGGTAAGCGTCTTGGCACCAGTGTTATCGGCGCAGGTGATTACTGAGCCGACCGGGATGGAGCGTGTAACGTAGAGCTTGAACTCCTCTACTCCCTTTGCAGAAACTGCACGAGACTTTGTGGACACCGGTCTACTCGCCTACCTTTTCTATTACTACGAATGTCGCGGTCTTTGTCAAAGGACGGCATTCAGCAATTGTGACTGTATCGCCTTTCTTAACTTCTATGCAGGGTGGAAGATGCGCGTGTATCTTGCTGCGCCGCTTCTCATATCGCATATACTTGTCTACATAGCTGAAGTACTGCTTCTCGATAACCGCGTTTCCACCTAGCACTGCGCTAGCTATCTTTCCGCGGATAAGTCTCCCCCTCAGCTTAGTTGAACCGTGGAAGGGACAGAGCTCGTCTTCGCAGCTCTTGCTCGAAGGCTTCACGTCAATACCTATGTTCTTCATCGTCTGTAATTCATTCTCCTAATTCTATCTTCTGGCCGATACATGATTTTCTTTCCGTAAATATTTACAGATTGTCCATCAGGCAGATCCACCTTAAGAGTAACATTCGCCTTTGGTACAACCTTTACGCCTTGTTCAAACTTTACTCTAATGGTCTGCTTAGTCTCATCGATAATCTCTCCTGTAAGACCATTTAGAGACTTATCACTGCTCTCAACGATTGTGATATTCAGACCGATTAACTCATGGAATAGAATGTTTGAAGCAGACATCTTCACCAAACCACCTTTTGCTTACCTAAGTTACTCCGCGGCTCCTTCTTCGTTCTTCTGCCCTTTTTCATTCATGACCGTCAGGACTCTGGCGATGTTTCGCCGCACAACCTTTATGCTTCCCGACTCCTTCTTCAACGTTCCACGCCCAGCTGAGATGTTAAGCTTCGACAACTCACTTCTGAGACTTGCAATTCTGTCTTGAAGGCCCTCTTCACTCATCTTTCTAAGTTCGCTAGCTTTCTGGATTTTCACTCTTAGATTCTCCTCCTACTGCCTTCTTCTTTCTTTCAGACTTGGGCTTGCTGCTTTTCTCGGTCTCAGCCTTAGTTTTTTCCCGAGGCTCCGTCTTCTCCTTCTCTTCTTTAGCCTCCGTCTTCTCGACGTGGACAGTAGCTTCAGGTTTAACCTCTACTTCAGCTGCTTGAGCTGCTTCAGCCTTAACCTCTTTCTTCACTTCTGGTTCTGGAGCAGTGATCATTTGCTCAATAACAGGCTCTGTTTTAACAGAAGCTTCTGCGTCCACCGTGATCTGAGCCGTTTCTATCGCCTTAGCATCTTCAGGTGTCAACTCTTTAATTTCAACCTCAGGGGGGATTGCGTCCTTTATCGCAATTTTCACTTTGACACCGTAGAGCCCCATCTTTAGTAGGACATCCTGCTTCGCCTCACGGACAATTCGTTTCGCTGTTTCGCCGCTCTTCGGAACCACTCCGTCACGATACTTCTCATGATGAGCTCTTTCACTTCGAAGCTTGCCTGAAATCGAAATCTCAGCACCCATGGCGCCCGCCCCCATAATGGAGTTCATTGTCCAGAGCGCAGCTCTACGGAAGGCTGTCCCACGGCTGACCAGATGAGCAATTTTGTTGCACATGACTTGCGGATCTAGTTCAGGAACTTCAATTTCAAGAACTGAGACCTGTGGATTCTGAAGATCAAACTTCTTCTCAATTTGCTCAGTTAAGGCTCGGATGCCGACTCCACGTCGACCAATCACCAGACCGGGTCTTGTGACAAAAATCGTTATGCGGGTGCCGACGGGTGTCTTCTGCACCTCTGCTCCGCCGTAACCGGCGTCGCCGATCTGACTTCTAAGGAACTCGTCAAGCTCAGCGTTCCTTGCAAAGTTCTTCATGATATTTCTAACTGCGGACATCTCTTAACCTACACCTCTGCTGCTGCAAGCTCAATGTGAACCAATGTATTGTGACTGGGGGAGGATCTTCCTTGAGCCCTAGGCACGAACGCCTTTATCTTACGACCACTGATTGATGCTGCATGAACGATACGCAGTCGCTCAGTGTCAAGCCCCTTAAAATCAGCGTTATTTTCCAAATTGTTAAGCACCTCAAGAACTTCAGCCGCTGCCTTCACAGGATAACGACCGACGTGAAAACCAACCAATCCGTGTCTATGACCGACCTTATGTTTGTATCGTCTAAACGGCACAGGTTTCCCTTTATCAGCAACAACCTCAAGATACTCTTTCGCCTGTGCTAAAGTCATTCCCTTGATAGCTTGACAAACTTCTCGGGTAGCCTTAGGGCTCACATCGACCTCGCGACCGCTAGCCTTGACATAAGGCTGAGCGTAGCCGGTAAAGCTGTATCCGAATTCTGGCAACGTGCACAGGTCTCCTTTCTTTCTCCACTTTAGTACGTGCGTTGACCGCTATCCATTGGTAATTTAAAGCTTTTCAAACCTAAAAACAGCTTCAAAACATCACCGTCGGTATGAGATGACATCGCATTGAAAGCAACGAACAAGCATCCGCTGAAGTAAGATCCCCGCGAACCAAGCCTGCAATATTCTCGCTGACCTATCATCAGTGAAGTAACAATCAACTGCTCTGGATAAATAAGACGCCCACTTGCTCAGTTTAGCCTTAAGGCTACATAGTTTCCTAGTGCTACTGCAGCTTCCACGGCTATGCTAACAGCCTACTTGAGCGGCACGTAAAGGCTTGAGCGTGATGCACCTATACCGGGTGTTCCATGGACGACCTTCTTGTTGGTGATTGAGTATTCACCGAGATAGTGGCCCACCATAGGAGGTTTGATCTCGACTGCGCTGAACTCCTTGCCGTTGTGAATATGTATGGTGAGACCCACCATGTTTGGTAGAATCACCATGTCGCGTGCATGTGTCCTGATTGGTGTCTTCAGCTTTCCATCAGCCGCGAGCGAAACCTCCTTTAGGAGCTTCCGCTTTTCGTTCGAGATCCCACGGTTTAGGGAGCGTCTCTGCCTAGAAGGAAGTAGACGCATAAACTGCTCAGTAGACATTCCTTTCAGCTGCTCAGCAGTAAACCCTCGATACTTGAATTCTTGAACCATTTCTAACGCTTCACCTCAATCTTAGCCCGGGCAGATCTGCCGATACCAGTCTTCTTCGCAGCAAGCAGCCCAACTTTGCGTCCCGGAGGCGCATTTCTGCTAGTGGTAGTCGACTTGCCTGGGTGTTGATGTCTGCCACCTCCAAACGGGTGGTGAACAGCTGCCATAGCGATGCCCCTGACCCTAGGGTAGATCTGGCCTCTAGCCTTCATCAAATGATGCTTTGGACCGGCTCGCATAAACGGCTTTTCACTTCTTCCCCAACCAGCTACTCGGCCTAATGAGGCTCTGCTGTTGCCCTTGATTATAGCTGATTTACCGGATGGGAACCTCACTAATGCGCCTGAGGCAGTGTGAGAGAAGAGGATTGCGGAGCCACCTGGCGCCTTGACCAGTTTGCCTCCGTCACCTTGATTCATTTCGATGTTGCAGATGGTTGAGCCTTCTGGAATATCTGCTAGCGGTAGAATGTTGCCATCCTTCAACTCAGCTCCTTTACCGATCTTGATACTGGCTCCAACCGTCAATCCAGTCACAGCAGGAAGATAGATAAACCTGTTTTCCCCGATCTTAACCTTCGCTAGGGGTGCGCCTCTTCCTCTCTCATGAACAATGTTTACGACTTGACCTGTTAGCAACACTTCGGAGACATCAGGATACCTTGCAGGAGCAACCTTTCCCTTCTGGGGCGCACGGTACTGTGGACCTCCATGACCTCTGTGCTGCGTAAGTATTCTCTTACCCATGTTTTTACACCAGTCCTAGCTTTGACGCAAGATCCGTTGCTGACGACTCCGGTTCGAGGCGTACATAAGCTTTCTTACCTATCATTGTGTTAGCCGTCTTAACTGATGCAACGTCCACATCATACAAGGTTTCAACAGCGGCCTTTATCGCTCTTTTATCCGCCGTCGCGGCCACAATGAAGACCAGCTTATTCTGCTTCTCAATCATATCGAAGGTCCGTTCTGTGACGTAGGGCCGAATTACGATCCTCAAAGCATCTTCAGGCCGCAATTGCTTCACCTACCTCAAGAAGCGGCTTCGAAAGAGCCTCCAACGCAGATTTACTCCATATTACAAGTCTACCTGCATGAGAGCCTGGAGCGAGATGAGTAATTGTCAGGTCACGCGCCAAGACATACTCAACCCCTGGCAGGTTACTTACGGCCTTTCCGATACCTTGATCGTTAGATACAACAATTAATGGGCCTCGACCGCTTCTTACACCGCGGCCGCGCATCTGGGCCTTGCCTGATCTTGCCTTACGGACACCTGAGGCTCTCTCTAAATCTGCCGTCAGGTTCAGTGCAGCAAGCAGATTGAGCAGATCTTTGGTGCGGCTGAGCTTCTCAACATCGTCTACGACAACTATTGGCAGAGTGTTGACTCCATCAACCTTGTGTCCCCGCAAAGAGACAATCTCCTTCTGGGCAGTTGCAGCAATAGCAGATGCGATAGCTAGTCGCCGCTCCTTTTGATTAACCTCTTTCCTAACAGTCGTCTCAGCCTTAGGTGGATGCGGAACTCTGCCTCCGACTACGCTGGCTACTCCGGCTGCCTGGCTGGATCTTTGGCCACCTTTCCCCCTGACACGTGCAACTCTTGCTGCTCCGCGGCCGACACCCCATGACTCGGCGCTAGTTCTTTCTCCAGCCTCAGGGTTTCGTCCTTGTCGCTGCAGGCTGTGTGTCGCTACAGCCACATAGACCCGCTGGATTAAGTCGGGTCTGTAGGGTGCTGCGAATATCTTGGGGAGCTCTATCTCCCCCTTTGCGGATCCGTCAAGTGCTTGTAAATTTATCTTCATTTATTATCTCATCACTCGCTTAACTACTACTTCGAACTGTGCTGACCTCAAGTACCTTCGGCGGCTGAACCTTTCGGTTGCCGATTCGGGCGGCGTATCTTATCTTGATAAGCCTCTTCGGAGGTCCTTGAACGTTGCCTCTGACAAGAATATAGTCTGACTTCACATCACCGTAGTGAAGGAAGCCTCCAGACGGGCTAATCGGATTTTCTGCGGGATTACCGACAGCGATAACGCGCTTGTTGTACTCGGTTCGTCGATGGAGGCCCATTTGGCCGGCGGATGGAACTGTATACATGATTGCGTGCGGTGACCAAGCTCCGAGGGTTCCAACTGCACGAACTGTCTTTCTCGACTTGTGCTGCTTTCGCTTAACACCCATACGGGTGATTACACCTTCAAAGCCCTTGCCTCGAGTAATACCGATGGTGTCAACGTATTTTCCAGGCTGGAAAATATCAGTTATCTTCACGGTCTTGCCGAGGATTGACTTTAGGTATTCAAACTGATCAGTTATTTTTCCTCCCCCGACTTTTACCTCAAAGAGAAACGGGGTCTTCCGAGACAAACCTGTTTCCTTAGGTGAAAGAGCACAGATCGCAGTGAGCTTCTCCACCTTATCTAGCGAGGACTTTAACGCCTCTAGGCGCTTCTCGCTAGCTGTATCCTTAAACTTCCTCAGCCGAGTAAGCTCCTTAGGCTGACTCTTACCGTAAACCTCGTCAAGAACCTTCAGAGCACCGTCGTGTCTCTCATACAACCGGAAACCGGTAATATGCATCGGCGGAGCTTCAAGCACCGTCGCGGTGTTAAAGAGCGGCTTACCAAAGTTAGGTGTCTTCTCACGATCATCAACCGTGTAAACGTGAATAGTGCCAGCCTTGAAAGCTGCAGCACCGAGGAGAAGCGGCTTGTCGCCGTCGACTCCCTGCCAAGTCTTAACAACAGGGTTTAAACTTCGAGCTCGTCCTCTAGGTAGGTATGCAAGTGAACCATGTCTCGGTGCGCTGTGCTTGCGATGTCCCATAATCCATCTGTAGCACGCGGTTGAATAAACGGGTATTTTTAAGTATTGTCAGCGGTGGCGGCTACTGACCCGGTTATCTTGTCTTAAACCTCTTGTTTCTCTAAGTTTCGTCCTAGGTTGAGCAGGGCGAGGGTTCCAAGCAAAGCCTCCTCAGCGCGTACTGTAGCAGTTCCTTGGTCGGGAAAAGTGTTCAAAACATATTTTGAGAGCTCTTCAGGGTGTGCATTTTCCGTCTCAAGCATCTCGTATACTCCATGTTTCGGGGATCCAAATATTGCTACGACGCTTCGAGCAGTCTGGATATCGGGTAGGAGCTTGCTCCAAACTTTGTTCACAGGCTGTCCACGGCGAGAGGTAAGCACAGCTAAATCAGCGTTAAGGCTCCGGATTAATCCCTTCAACGAAGGAGATTCGCCTACTTCGTAACCCCAGTAATCACCGACCTCCTCGCGTTTTACCGCAACACATCGAAGATCATGGTATTCTGAAGTAAATCTAACGGTGACCCGTGAACCAACCGGAACCGGAGACCTTCCTTGGAGAGAGACGAGTCCAGACAGACCTGCTTCTACGAAGAGTTTGCCGCCCCGTTCTGTCACCACGCCCTCCCGATAGTCGCCGCGCCGGATGTCTGAAGGCTTCTCTGCAAGCTTGTGATGTGGTGTCCTAAGTGGAGGAAGCAGGCCAACATACTCTAGCTCCGGCCGCTTCTCATAGAGAATTCGCCTCAGGTATTGCGGGGTATCTAAATATTCAAGCACAGTTCGAATAAGCTTGGACTCTCCGCCGGTCTTCTCAGTTTGATCTCTGTAGATGTAGATCTTCTGAACCTTGAAGATTGCGCAGCTCCTAGCCACCATCCCCAGCTTAACGGTCTTCTCTCGAAGATGTTTACTATCTATAAGTAGTGTATCCGGCAACCCAACCCAGAGCTTCTGATGGGGCATCCTGACCTCTACCGCAGCACCAGTTGAAAACCTTGCCGGGCGGGTCTATTAGAAGCGGTTGTAAACGGTTAATAGTTCGCATTCAAAGATACAGATTGATGGCGGAAGAAGCTGGGGATAAGGAGCTCGAATACCTCCGAGCTAAGAAGATGGTAGAGCTCCGGCGAAAGATAGCTGCAGCAGAGAAACCTAAGCCGAAGCAGGCTAGTAACCGAGACATCCTAGTCTCGAAACTTAGAGACCGCGGCCTAGAGGTCTTAGAGACAGCTGAGAAGTACTATCCGGAGAAGACAGCCCTAATCGTAGAGAAGCTCGCTGAAGCACTCAAAAACGGAAGCATCGCAGGTCCCATCTCAGGCGGAGAACTCTACTGGCTTTTCAGACAGTTGGGGATGCCGCTCAACATTCCAACCTCAATCAACATTGAAAAGCACGGCAAACTGGTTCCGCTGACTGAGAAGCTGAAACGTGAAGAATAATTGACTGCTCAACACAGCAGTCAGTCAACCATCATCATCTTTGCTATACAAAGCTTTTTCTACAGCGCCTGCCTCTGTAATTCTGAAATCGAGTGTTTTTGAATGATTAATATTCGTCTGCTAGAGGAGCCTGATCTCAAGGATCCCATACTGATCTGTGGTCTTCCCGGAAGTGGTTTCGTAGGGAAACTAGCGTTAGAGCACCTCATTAATGAGCTGGGTGCAAAGCTCTTCGGAGTCATTTATTCGTATGATTTTCCTCCTCAAGTGATTATTCAGCCGGATGGAACAGTAGACATTATCAAGAATGAGCTGTACTACTGGAGATCTAAGGACTCAGCGAACGATCTGATTCTCTACACAGGTGATTCGCAGCCGATCACCCCCGATGCTGACTATGAAGTGGCTGACAAAATACTGGAGTTAGCCAGAAAAATGGGTGCAAAAAAGGTCTATGCGCTCGCAGCTTACATTACAGGGGGCTTCGTAAAAATCCCTAGGGTATTCGCAGCAGCTACGGAGACCACTATTGTTGATGATCTGAAGAAGTATGGAGTAGTCTTGATGACAGAAGGCTCAATCACCGGCATGAACGGCCTACTGGTTGGGCTAGCCAAAATCCACGATATGCAGGGAATTTCTCTGCTCGGCGAAACCTCCGGCTACATAATAGATGCAAATGCCTCAAAGGTTGTCCTTGAAGTCTTCGCTAAGATGATGAACCTAAAGATAGATATGACTACTCTAGACCAGCGAGCTAAGAGCACTGAGGCTGTTGTGAAGACCCTCGACCAGCTACGCCACGGCCAAGAAGAACAACCTGTTGAGAGCGGCCCAAAGGACGATCGTGACCTAGGATACATCAGCTAAGCTAAGATACACTGATCTGAGCCAGCGAACACCAGTTTAGCCGTGCATATTCTCTGTTTCCGCAGTGCTCGCGCTATCCCTTTATGACGCCAAGAGGTCTTAGACGGACTACTTTAGTGGCGATTCCGGCTTCATGTGAAACCTCAGCGATTGTGTCAACGTCTTTGTAGGCGCCTGGAGCTTCTTCAACTATGCCCTGCCAACTGGCTGCTTGAACTAGGATGCCTTTCTTCTCAAGATCATGTTTCACATCGTCCGCCCTGTAGGATCTGATCGCTGCGGCTCGCGACATCATTCGGCCTGCTCCGTGAGCGGTCGATCCGAAAGTTAGCTCCATTGATTTGGGTCTGCCGAGAAGAACCCAGCTTGCGGTCCCCATGGAGCCTGGGATCAGCACAGGTTGGCCTATGTCACGGTACTCTTCTGGTATATCTTTGCTTCCCGCTGGGAAGGATCGTGTAGCACCTTTCCGATGAACTACGACTTGTCTTTTCTCGCCGTCAACATTGTGCTCCTCAATCTTCGCTATGTTATGGGCAACATCGTAGATGAGGCGGAGACCTAATTCCTCCTCTGAAGCGTTGAAGGTCTTCGTGAAAACCATTCTCGTCCAGTGAGTAATCATCTGCCTGTTCGACCAGGCGTAGTTGAGGGCAGCGGCCATCGCTGCGCGGTAATCTTGAGCTTCCTTCGAGGTGTTAGGTGCGCAGGCTAGCTCTCTGTCAGGAAGCGAAATCTTGTATTTGCTGGCCGCAGCTTCGATTACTTTGAGATAGTCGCTGCAGACCTGATACCCTAGACCTCTAGAGCCTGTGTGAACTAAAACGGTAATCTGTCCCTCTTCCCTGATACCGAAGCGTTCAGCGGCCTTTTGATCAAAGATTTTGTCTGCAACCTGAACTTCGATAAAGTGGTTCCCGGATCCAAGGCTTCCTACCTGCGGTATGCCTCGTGATTTTGCGACCGGTGAAACTTTGCTTGGGTCTGCTCCCTTCATCTGACCATTCTCTTCGCAGAACTCCGCATCATTCTCATTTCCGTAGCCGTTCTCAACAGCCCAATGGACACCTAGGTGAAGCACATCGTCGAGCTGTTTAGGGTTCAGCTTGATGCGACCTTTGCTTCCTAAACCTGAAGGGACAGCACGATAGATCTCGGAGACAAGCTCCTTCAGCTTAGGTCGCACATCCTTCTCGGTGAGGTTTGTCTGAATGAGACGGACTCCGCAGTTAATATCGTAACCTACTCCACCTGGGGAGATGACTCCGGTTTCAACATCGGTGGCTGCTACGCCTCCTATTGGGAAGCCGTATCCTTCATGCCCGTCTGGGAGAACAGATACCTGTTTTAGGACGCCTGGGAGATGAGCTACGTTTATTGCTTGTTCAATTGTTCGGTCGGTCAGCATCTTCTGGAGGAGGTCTTCGTTAGCGAAGATGGCTACTGGGACATTCATACCGGGTCTCGCGTCAGCCTCAATTCGATACTCTACATCGCTGACCTTCTTAATCGGAAATTTACTAGTTAACTGGGTCATAAGATCGCCTTTCGAAGTTCGATTAATCCTTCGGGCGATCTCGATTTTCAGATGGTTATAAGCTCTTATAATGATTACTGCGAAGAGTACTATCTGATCATCAGTGAGTTAGATGTCCAAGCTTTATTATGTCCAAATAGCTCGACTGAACGCTCTGACCGAAATAACTTAATATGGCCAATAATAGGCGAGGTTGAAGGGATTAGAGAAAATTGCCGACAAGGCTTAGAAAGGTTCGGAGGCAGCGTGGCTCTAGGTTCCACGGATGGGGTCAGGTAGGTCAGCATCGTAAGAACGGCGGGAAAGGAGGCGTCGGCCAAGCTGGGCTGCTTAAGCACAAGTGGACGTGGACTGTAAAGTATGATCCTGATCATTTCGGTAAGAACGGCTTCGTTTCTCCCACGCGGAAAGTGATTAAACAGTGGATAAACGTCTGCCAGCTGGATGATCTAGCTTCATCTCTGAACATGGGGAAGACTAAAAAGCCGATTTTGGATCTCACAGAGATGGGATATGAGAAACTGCTAGGTCAAGGTCAAGTTAAAGGAACATATCAGATAAAAGTCGCCTCATTCTCTGAAAGCGCGAAGAATAAGGTCGAAAAAACCGGCGGAAGCATAGTAACAGCAACTGTAGCAGAAGAAGAGTAAGGAAGTCAGGTAGAGAGATATGGCCGCCATTCGAAGCTTCATGAAGAGTGTTGCAACAATCCTACCAGAGGTACCTAAGCCGACAAGAAAGCCGTCCTTTAATGAGAAGCTCATCTGGACAGGCCTTATCCTCATCGTGTACCTCGCGATGTCACAGATCCCGCTTTACGGCGTAGCCGTAGGCGGCCAAGATCCGACCGCCTACAGCCGCGTCATCTTCGCATCCAGCCGCGGAACCCTGATGGAGCTCGGCATCGGGCCAATCGTCACTGCCGGACTAATTCTTCAGTTATTGAAAGGCGCTGAAATCGTTAAGCTTGACTTCAAAAAACCAGAGGACAGAGGTCTCTTCACCTCATCCACAAAGTTCCTTACCTTGATCGTCACTCTAGTTGAAGGCTCAGCATTCATCGTGAGCGGAATCTACGGAAAATTGGCTCCGCAGTCTATCGTAATTATGCTTATACAGCTCTTCATCGTCGGAATCCTAGTTGTACTGATGGATGAAACCATCCAGAAGGGATGGGGCCTAGGTAGCGGTGTCAGCCTCTTCATTATGGCGGGTGTAGCTCAACAGGTAATGTGGAGCATCTTCAGCATCGTCCCGACAGGTGAAGGACCATTCGGAATCATCCCATTCATGGTCGACTCAGCTATAAAGGGAGCTTGGGAAAATGTGTTCCTACGCCCCAACAGGCTGCCTAGCCTCTTCGGGCTTATCATAACAATCGCGGTCATTCTCATAATCATCTACGTGGAAGGCATTAGGATTGAGATCCCGATTACCTCCACTAAATACAGAGGCTTCCAAGGAACCTATCCTATCAAGTTGATGTACATCTCGAACATACCGGTCATCCTAGTCTCAGCTTTGACTGCTAACTTGATGTTCATGTCACAAATGCTGTGGAGCAACTACAACCCTCGCAACAACAATGGGCTCCTCAATCTCTTCGCGACCTACAACGCCACTGACACAAGCACAGGTCCCACTGGGGGATTGATGTACTATATCTCATCGCCAGGCACCATCGGTTCCACTATGCAGGATCCATCAAGAGCCATCGGATACGTTCTATACTTCGTCCTCCTCTCAATCCTGTTCGCGAGAATCTGGGTTGAGATAGGTGGCCTCTCAGCGAAAGCGGTGGCGAAGAACCTCCTAGGCGCAGACGTTCAAGTCAGAGGCTTCAGAAGAAGCGGCTCATCAGTTGAAGCCATTCTTCAAAGGTATATACCTGTAATCACGATCATAGGTGGATTAATTATAGGGCTGCTCGCGTCCCTATCTGACCTGTTAGGTACCTTTGGGTCTGGCACAGGCATATTGCTGATGGTAAGCATCACGCTGCAGTACTACCAGACGCTGATGAAGGAGCAGCTGGAAACCCAGATGCCGCGGCTGGCAGGCCTACTCGGCAAGAGCTAAGCAAGCTAACCTCGCCCACCTATCTAGCGAGCGAGGTAAGCTTTTTACATACAATAGAGAGGCTTCACGGTAGCGGAGCAAAGGTGATACGGATGGTTGAGAAGAAGCGGGTAGTTATCGTCGGTATCCCAGGTGTCGGAAAGACAACAGTTGTGGATAAAATTCAGGAAACTTTGCGCAAAAAAGGTGTCGATGTGACCTATGTTGTCTTTGGCTCGGTGATGATGGAGGAAGCCGAGAAAATTGGGGTTAAGCACCGGGATGATATGCGGAAGCTCCCTGTTGCTGAGCAGAGAAAGCTACAGGTCTCAGCATCCTCATCCATAGCTAAAATGGACTCCGCTGTTCTTTTAGTCGACACACATCTATTCATAAGGACTAGGGAGGGTTACTGGCCCGGACTCCCTAACGATGTCGCCACCGCCCTCGCTCCCACCCATCTAATCCTTGTGATGGCTTCACCAAATGAGATTCTCGCTCGACGCAGAGCGGATACAACACGTATTCGTGACGAAGCTAGTGAAGATGAGATTGTTGAAGAGATAGAGATAGCTAAAAATATGTTGAATTCGTTAGCTTTGATCACAGGCGCAACAATGATTTACGTAAGGAATGCTGAGGGAAAAGCTGACGAAGCCGCAGCCAAGATCGTATCAGCTATAGGAGTATAAAATACCATGATATCGAGTTTAACAGAGCCACCTATGGCGACTCTTCTTATCGCCGGTTTAGCTGTACTTGTAAACGTCGTCTCATCTCTCGTCAGGAAGCGGTTCACCGACATAGAGCAGACTAAACGAATACAGAAGGAGGTTCGGGATTTCAATACCGAGCTTCGCCAAGCTATTTTAAGCAAAAATAAGGAGAAGGAGGCTAAGCTCAAGAAACGGCAGAGCAAGATGAATGAGATGCAGATGAAGATGATGTCACAGAATATGAAGACATCAATGATTTTCATGCTCCCATTCTTCGGAGTCTGGTGGCTAATAGTCGCCTTCTTCGGGTATGAAACAATTGTAGCGTTTGCTCCAGTGACACTTCCACTTTTGAGCAGCGGTGGCAGCTTAGTATTCAGCAACGGTCTGAACTTCTTCTGGTGGTACTTCCTCTCCTCAATCGCGTTCAGCGGCATCATTATGAAGATTCTCGGAACCAGCCTGAGCGATTAAGCGGGATTAAGAAGCAAGAAGGAAAGAAGGAGTCGTGATATATATTGAACTCAGTTATCGTCTCAGGTATGCCGGCCTCAGGGAAGACTACGGTCGCGAAAAGTATAGCAGAACGCTACCATCTTCGATATCTGTGTGGCGGAGATATGTTGAAGGAGATGGCGATTGCTAGAGGTTATGAACCGTCCGGCGACGATTGGTGGGATACTGAGACAGGGATGAAGTTTCTTGAGGAGCGGAAAAGATCCGATCGATTCGACCATGAAGTAGATGAGCGACTGGTTAAAGCTGTTGAAAAGGGCGGGGTCTCCATAACAAGCTACACGGCACCGTGGCTTGCAAATAAGGGGTTCAAGATCTGGTTAAAGGCCTCGGCGGAGGCGCGGGCTAAGCGTATGGCGTCCCGTGATAGCATGAGTTACTCGGAGGCTTTGGAAATCGTGAAAAAGAGGGATACTGAGAACGCTGAGCTGTACCGTAAAATGTACGGCCTCGAGATTGACAAAGATCTCTCTGTATTCCACCTTGTCATCGATACAGATAATCTAAGTAAGGAGAACGTGATAGAGATTGTCGACTATGCGGCAAAATACTTCCTTTAATCCAGCAACCTCAGTAGAGGGGCTTCTGACCCTCGACGAAGAGGGAACCAACGACAACTACGGAACATACCCTGAGAAGCGGACAGTTGAGGATCTTCTGGACTACGGCTTCATCGCCTTAGACAAGCCTGCCGGCCCTACCAGCCACGAGGTTGTAGCTTGGGTGAGAAAGATGCTTAAGATTGAGAAGGCGGGCCACAGCGGCACACTCGACCCAGGGGTCACAGGGTTGCTCCCCATAGGTCTAGGCGAGGCTACCAAGGCGCTTTCAGTTCTCCTCCTAGGTCCAAAAGAGTACATTGGAGTCGCCAGGCTTCATAGCCCTGTGGATGACGCTAAGATTAAACGTGTCTTCAAAGAGTTTACCGGAGAAATTTACCAGAGACCGCCGCAAAAATCTTCAGTTAAGAGACAGACACGACGCCGGTGGATCTACGAGTTAGATATAATTGAGGAGAAAGGCAGGCTCATTCTCTTCAGAACACTATGTCAATCGGGAACCTATATTAGAAAACTAATCTACGATATTGGTGAAGCATTGGGCCCCGGAGCCACAATGGCTGAGCTGCGGCGAACCAAGGTAAGTCAGCTGAACGAGAAGAACGGCCTCGTCTCTATGCATGACTTGGCTGATGCGATATATTTGTGGCGTGAAGAGCACTCTGAAGAGAAAATCCGCAGATTAGTTCGGCCGGTAGAGGAAATAGTTGCGCCTCTAAAGAAAGTCATTGTCAGGGACTCCGCGGTCTCAGCTGTCTGCCACGGCGCTCAGCTCGCGACTCCAGGAATCCTGCACATATCACCCGATATAACTAAAGGAGATACAGTCGCCATTTATACGTTGAAGGGAGAGCTTGTGGCAATAGGAGAGGCGTTGATGTCATCAGCAGAAATCGAGGTTGCTGAGAAAGGCATCGCATTCGAGACCAGAAGAGTAATAATGAAGCCGGACACCTACCCCAGACTCTGGAAGGCCAAGAAGACAGCGGATGCCGGGGTCGCCTAGCCTGGTAGGGCGCAGACGAAGCGAAAAAAAGGGGCGCAAGCCTGGAAACGAAGAAAGGTGCTAGGTAGCCTGTGACCCTTCGGGGTCACGTGGGTTCAAATCCCACCCCCGGCGCTCACATTTTCGAGCAGAAAAGAAGGTAGACAGTAGGTAGAAAGAACGTGGGCCGCCCATTTGGCTAAGAGAGCACTGCTCAACTATATTACCTGTGGCGCAGTGAACTGCGCTTGCAACGAATGCGAATGCTGTTGAAACGGGCGTTCACTCTATGTTCCGCGAGGTTCCTTTTATCACTAGGGCCTTAACTAGTCACCGATAACAATGACGTCAACAAATAGGCTCATGAAAGCAGGTGTGGAAAAGCGAGTTCACTCGAACTCAGCAGGACTACCGATACTTAGCCGGCTGGCCATATCAGTTGTCTTTGGATTGATAGTCGGTGCTACAGTGAGCACATTCACGGTACCGGCCTTCGGTGATGAACATAAAGACGACGATGTCAAAAGACAAGTGCAGGGCGACCGGGTCTCGGTGAGCAACAACGCCATAACCCTAGTGGTTGTGGCCGGAGGTACGCATCCCGAGTTCTTCTGGCACGCTAACAACGGCTCTAAGCAGGTGTATAAGGTTCAATTCAAGGGCATCGTAGAGTACCTGGATTTTGGACAGAAGATCTATCAACGTAGGTTGAACACCGATCTCAAAGATCAGATTGATAATCGTAGCGTAGATATCAAGTCTTTGAATGCGAGTAAAGCTGGAAGCACGGTTCTAGTAGCAGGCATCTTAAAGGAGAGCAGGAACCAAGGCACACAGAAGATTTACAGCTATGTACTATCGCAATCTGGCGTTGAAATCGGTGTAAATGTGACTAATAGCACCGTTGTTCAAGGAGAGCTCAGAGGAGCCGTTATCGTGAGGGGCACTGTAAGAACTTCAGGTAATGTCACGTATCTTGAGGCGAAGAACGTTGTATCTGTAGTCACGTTGGAGAGGGAGCTCTCTAGAGTTCATCCAACATTCTTCGAGTTCAACCAAGCGAAGTGGAACTTCACCGGCTTCGAGCCGATAAAGTCAGGTAACATAACCATCGGCTACCAATTCAGCTTTGTCAGCCAAGACATCAAGAACCCCAAGTTCAGATACCTTGAAAACCAGCTTGAGATCAGAGGCAGAATATACAGCACAACAGTCAAGGAAGGCAACGTCACCGTAACATCTGCCAGCGTAAAAACCGACATCATCATCAAATCTTGGCAATGGAACCTCAACAGCACCGTAGCCAATATCCTCAACCTGAACATGACTAAAGACAAACTTGCTCTATGGGTAGATATGACAGCCTTCAACGCAGATAAGACTGACGACGCGATATCCGGAAAGGCCAGCGCCTCTGCAACCGAAGTCGAGTCGGACGACCAGAAAATAGACACTCGTCCACAGGGAGAAGCTGCAGGACAAGATGAGAAGGAGCTAAAGGTGAAGGGCAGCGAAACCAGACTGACCTTCGCAAATGAGGGTAACACGCTCAGAGGCTTCTTCAACTTCACAAACTACGCCTACATATACACAAACAGCTCAGCACCCACAAGCGGCGAAAAGGTACCAGTAACAGCAGCCTACCTGCCAGACGGAAGACATCTCCGCCTATTCCTACTCTACCCCAACTTCGGAGCTAAAAGCCTTGAGCATGACCCGACGATGGGCGTAGACGTAGCAGGAGTATCCACAACACCGCAGTACAGCGTCAATATTGACAGCGGATCTGCACAACCCACTACAAGTAAACCCACCCAAACAACCACAACAACGACAACCACATCAAGCATCACCACCTCTTCTTCATCATCATCATTATCAACAACAACGACTAATGCGGCAAGCACAACATCTACAACATTGACCAGCAGTAGCCCAACAACAACCACTACTACTCTGGAGCATTCGAGCACCACGGCGGCGACGACAGAAACATCTCAGACAAGCGAAAGCACAGGTTTACCAGTAGAAGTAATGTATGGGGCGGTAGTAGCAATCATAGCTGTAATGGCTGTAGTAGCCATAGTAATGAGAAGACGAGCCAGTTAGTAGAAATGGATGGTCGCCCCATCCCATTTCTTTTTCTCGTTTGACTAATCATAGTCAGAGTGAACATTCTTTCGATCTCTAGATACCTCTTGACGAGTAGCAGAAATTTTCATCGCACCCTCTCTATCTAGGAACCTGTTCCTGAGCGGCTTGAAATGCACCTATCTTTGGCTAGTCGCGTTGAATGCTGTAGCGCTTATCCCAATTTTACTGGGTAGAAGCAGGAAAAACGCTTCTTTGGAAACACATAAAGTTGAGAAACCGATTCAAGATAACAGCGAATGAGCAGCAAACAGAAACCTAGAAGGCAGAAATCTAAATCCAAAAAACTCGAGTTCAGCAGCCGAATATACAAAACCGATGCTGGCTGGCTTTGTTTCAATCTTCCTCAAGATTCAAGTGAAATCCTTGGGACACGGGAACAGGTAACTGTTATCGGCACCATAAATGGACGTCCAATTCGATTATCCGCTTTCCCCACCGGTGACGGCTCGCACTACATACTTGTGAATACAGAGATACAGAGCGATCTACAAGTTGAAGATGGTGACTATGTTAGAGCATCCCTTGAGGTTGATCCTGCTCCGCAGCAGCTCAACATTCCGGGCGATTTACAGGAGGCGCTTGCAGACTCGAAGAAGGCGAGAGACATCTTTGAGGGGCTGTCGTACACAAACCGGAGAGATTACATTTCATGGATAGATGACTCGAAGCGACCCGAGACACGGGCACAACGTATCCTGCAGACAATTGAACGATTACTGGAGAGCCAGAGGAAAGAGTAAGGAAGATGCTGTGAAAGGTTCGGCGAAGCGGTTTCTAGGAATCGATCTGGGAGCCAGCTCGGGGCGTATCTTCCTCGGAACCCTAGAAAACGGCAGGCTGAGCATCAGCAAGATCTACGGTTTCCCCAACCAAGGCGTACAGATCTTCAACGGGCTTTACTGGGATACTCCTCGGCTCTTCGAGGAGGTCAAGAAAGGGCTCCGGGTGGCTGTTGAGAATCATGGTTCCAGTTTCAACGGCATCGGTGTAGATACGTGGGGAGTAAGCTTCGCTCTGCTGGATAACCAGAATGATCTCGTAGGGCTGCCTAGGCATTACAGGGATCGCCGAGCCGACGGAATGCTTGAGAAGCTTGTGAAGAAGGTTCCCGCCGATGAGTTGTTCCGCCGAACCGGAATACAACCTTTACAAATCAATACTTCAACACAACTCTTCACGATGGTGGAGACTCGGTCTCCGCAGCTTCAAGTTACTGAGAAGCTTCTAATGATGCCGGACTACTTCAACTTCCTCCTCACAGGTGTTACATGCTCCGAATATACCGTCGCGACAACGTCTCAGCTTTATGACCCGTTTAGGAGGGACTGGGCGTCGGATCTGGTAAAGAGGCTAGGCTTGAATGTTGGTTGGTTCCAGAAAATTATCGAACCTGGAGCAGCGCTTGGTAGAATCCATGAAACCGTTGAGGAACAAACGGGCTTGGATCTGGAGACACCGGTAATTGCGATCGCCAGCCATGACACCGCGGCCGCTGTGGCAGCAGTTCCTGTTGAAGAGGATATAGGAGGCTGGGCGTACATTAGCTCTGGGACTTGGAGCCTGATGGGGGTCGAGCTTGAACGACCTTTGATAAGTGAGGAAGCTTTGAGATACGGATTATCAAACGAGGGTGGAGTGTTCGGAACCGTCAGACTGCTAAAGAACATCATAGGTCTATGGCTGGTTCAGAAGGCTTTGGAGCAGTGGAAGTTGGAGCGCGACGCGGAGATCACGTATGATGATATTGAGAGACAGGCTGAGCAGGCTGAGCCGTTTGCTCATTTCATCGTTCCAGATAGCTCCGTTTTTCTGAACCCTGAAAACATGGTTGATGCTATTCAAAAGTATTGTAGAGCGTCTGAACAAGAGGTTCCCAGAGACATAGGGTCTGTTTCCAGAAGCATCTTCGAGGGGTTAGCGTTTAGGTATCGGCAGACCTTGGAGCAGCTACAGGATGTTTCAGAGAAACCTATTGAGAGTATCTATGTAGTTGGTGGCGGCTCTAAAAATAGCCTGTTATACCAGTTTACGTCGAATGCTACAGGCTTACCTGTTAACGCGGGCCCCTCTGAAGCAACGGTCGCAGGAAACATCCTGATGCAGGCAGCGGCGGCCGGAGAGATTGATTCGCTTAAAGCGCTAAGGGAAACCGTGAAAAAATCGTTCAATATTAAATCATTCAGGCCCATGATGAGCTCAGAGTGGGAAGAGGCTTACAAGAGATATCTGCGACACTATGAGCAGCAGAGAACCGGCTAGACCTAACTGAGCGCGTTTATTGCCTTAGCTAAGTAGTTGAGAAGTTCGCTTCAAAGTCAGCAAGCAGATTTCTATAGGACTCGTCTTTGAGAACATTTGGCGTACCTACTAGATGAGCGCCCCAGTGCAGCATTGCCATCTTCTCCACGGTCTCAGCCATCTTCGTTGCGTGATCAACTGTGCGGCCGCAGACCATAGCTCCATGGTTAGCCAGTAGCACTGCGTTTGTGAGACCTAAGGCTTGGACTGCCGCATCACCGATATCATCAGTGTGCGCGGATCTGAACGTTGAAACATCTACGCCTCCGCCGAGCAGTATCACCATCTCCTCCATCAACACAGGGATAGGTTTCCTGACAATTGACAGTATGCTGGCGTAGGGTGAGTGAGTGTGAATCACGCATCCGGCTCTTGGGCGGGCTTGGTAGACGGCAATGTGTAATCTGTATTCTGTGGAGGCGCGTTTGCCTTTGCTGAGCTGGGCGCCGTCGAACTTTAGGTGGACGACATCTTGCTCTGTCATTTTGCCGTAGTGGTTGAAGGTTGGGGTGATGAGGAGCTCGTCTCGGCCGGGAATTCGGATACTGACATTTCCCTCCCCAACAGTGACGAGACCTTTTAGAAATATCTCTTGTGCACCTTTCACAACCTCGCCGCGAAGCTGATCTGCTTCAGTCTTAGGCTCCATTAAGGCATGGAGTATGAGCTGTCAATATAATTGTTTAAGCATCCCGTGACTGTAGAGTCGAAATTCGTTGGAGAAAAGTTAAAACATGGCGAACTTGGAGTGAAACGGTATGGGACCGTAGCTCAGCATGGTTAACTGAGTCGGCTCAGGCCTAGGAGCGTTCGAATGGTGCGGCTTGCTCCGTCCATGACGATGCTGATAACCGAATTGGCGAAAGCCACGGGAGAGGTCCCCGGTTCAAATCCGGGCGGTCCCATTTATAATTCTTACGTTATTGATAATTTTATTCCACATTTATGGAAGTTTAATTTGGTATTATCTTAGTTATTTGATTATCATGTTCATATATTGCTATTTTATTAAATCCGCTATCTTCGCTCTAATTATGAGACTCTATCTATCGTCATGATTACTCAACTTAATCAATCCAGCAAGTCTTATGTTTCAGTTTCTATCTAACTGGACTTGTTGCCCAGAAGAAGGAAGATTCTGTTGCTGGCTTCAACGTTGGTCTTGGTGACTCAGATGTTAGCGACAAACGTGATAGGTATTACCTTTGCACAGGCCCTTCCCGCAATATTTTTAGAACTCAAGCATGATGAAACTTGCTTTATCATAAAGAAAATTAGGGTGAGCCCAACCGGAAGGTTGGGCTAATTATGTTCTCTATGGGTCGAAGTGCGCTATTCCTGAATAGGTTAATGCACGAGTCGACGGTGGGTTGGAACCAGGTACATTGCTGGCTTGGTAGTGGAGATTTAGATTTTCCAGTCCGCCTATACCATTGGAGCATGTTGCTTCCCAAGAACTCCCGCTTTGGGTAGTACCAATTCCATAGTACTTTCCTGATAGTACGCAGGTGATTTCGCCTGGTTCTGAGCCTAGTACTGTTCCTTTGAATTTGAGAATTGAATGACCTGTCCCCTCAAGGGTTCTGGTGCTGGATATAACAACAATTGTTCCGTCCAAATAACCTTCCATATCACCATGATACCACCATTGGCCAACGACTGTACGAGTCATAATGCCACCATTATTGGTCTCAGTTGTAGATGTAGATGTTTGCGTCCCCCAAGTTCCGCTTACTGGTGTAGGTGTCGTTGCCGACGCCACGCCAATCGCGACCGTAATGCCAGCAAGAAGTAGCATAGGTATGATCATGAGTGATACATGCCTATACCACCTTATGCCTAGCACTTTCTTTTTTATGCCGCTCGCATGAGCAGTCTTTTCAATTGACATAGAAGGAAATGCATTATGAAAAATATATACGTATTTATTATGTCAAAATAGACCATAAATGAACCTATTTTACTTAAATTAGGTAGGTCACAAGCTTCATAGATGCTTTCTCCGCAATTCTCTTTCAGGGATGCTCTTATGTTACATATCGGGGCCAAATGAACATTTGCGACGTTATTCGCAGCCAATTAATTTTTCGGAGTCATAAAAATATTCTAAAATGCTTTGCGAGTTTACTATACACAGATATATGCTTAAGGTTGTAACGCCGACCGATCTATTTCTGCTTTCACATATGGATTACCGTAGTTAATTCTTACTTTCATAATTGTTCCTCCACGTCCTCGTTGCCCCGCAACCCACCTTGTCTCAATCAAACCCCGCTTCAATAGCTCAGTCAAGGCCGAGCCCGGCTTTCCGCTGTTGCCATACGTCTTGGAAGTAGGAAGTCCAGCGCCCCTGGCAATTTCCAAGCTGGTTCGCCAGCCTGCAGATTCGACCAACACTCTGTTAATCATGTAATCCTTTAAGAATGCTCGAGTTAGGAATCGAAAGGCTCTGGTCGCATCCTCGCTCTCAAACTGAATGTTTTGATGGGGTTCTATTGTATGTAGCCCGGTAGGTGCCTCGCTCACAGCTAAATGAGGTTTTGACTCCTGATTTTGGGGTAGGTTTGGAGAAGTGATCGTGTCAGGGGTCTTCTGGATATCTAACCGCTGAAATGATGGGCAGTTAGCACGTAAGAGTTTCAGTTGCTCCTCAGTTAGACTACCTTGCACTGTAGGGATTAACAGAACACCATCCTTTTTTTCGATAAGGTCACTCATTCGCGTGACCAGCCTCGAAACAGGTGTAAATCCATTGATTGAAACCAGATACTCCATACCATGCAGCATTAAGACGGGATGCTTTGTCGTCTGCAGAAATGATCTTACGGTTAGCCATAGACCGTTTAAGTCTGTAGGATCAATTGCATTATCACTCTTATCCTCTGTCAACCATAGGATCGGCGTGGTCTTTAACCCGTATATCTGGCGGATCTTCTCTGGAAAAGTGCGACTCATGCATAGACCTTGGTACTTGTGTCTGGTCAGGTCGGCAAATGCCTCAAAGAAGTTTTTGGGTGCGACCTCTATTGATACGTATGTTGATCCATCTTTCAATTTGTGTTTAATTGGCTCTGTAGATTGCTCTTCTTCGGTTGGTATTATGGAGAAGAACCCATGTTTTCTGAAGCCGATCAGTATTATTGCTGCTCCCACGGTGACGATATATGGATTCAGGTTGAATGGCAACAAAAGCTGTCGGGTGAGAGAAAAAGACAACCAACCGCCGCTAATTAAAGAAATACCCGCGATTAAGTAGCGTGTCTGGCCCTTTATAATAATCGATCTCTGTGAACGGTAGAATCGCACTAGTAAAGAAACTGTCAGTATTGTGAAAAACAAGATAAAGACATTTACACCAGACGGAGAAAAATACTGCGTAAAATATCCCGCGCTTGTAACGTACCCAGTCAACGTCAACCGCACGGGCTCCTTGTAAAAGGTTGCGGGATCCACAATGATCATCGTCCATTGTACACCGCAAAAGGCAAACGCACCCATGACAACATACTTTTGTGCTCGACTCAGCTTTGGGTTTATGTAATAGATTATGGACGTGAAAAGAAGCGTCATCTGGATAGAATTACCCAACATATTTTGCCACCAAATCCAAGGCCCAGCAAAGTAGGCTTCTGGAGTCTCAGCAGTAGACGGTGCTGTATGTACGAAACGTTGCAATGCCAAGATCGCAACAAAGGCAATAAAGAACCAGTGATACCTTCTCTTGTATGGAATCCTTATCAGATATCCAAGTACAATTAGCGTAATGCCAAGACCCACAGCAAGAGCAAGGGCAGGTATGCTAATGTAGGAAGCGGGAGCGGACAAAATGTTAGGTGGCGCCTTTCTTAGAGTTTTGCAACTAGCTAATTAATCTTCCCTCTTTTTAATTAATACTGGAGTTTGGCAATTCTCCCGTCGTTGAACCATATCTCACGATAGATTCGTGGTGTAGCTCTTGATGAAGTTACGACGCTGTTATGGCTTCGCATGCTTGACCCGATTCAGGATCTACTGAAGCCATGGAAGGGATTTCATTGAGCTGTGCCGAACTCCCAGACATAACCAACCACAGACCGAGGATAACGGCTGTTTTGCCCCTTCAACATCGATCTGCTGGAGTTTAGGGTAGCTTCAGCCACAGCTGAAGATCTCTCTTCACGCCGATAATCCTCACTCGCTACTCTTTCACCGTCGAATGATAACGAAGGATGTTCTTAGCGCACAATGCTCAGAGGGTTGATGCGATGGTCAAAATCAATTTGCCAAACTCTAGTTAATAGTCAGACACGTTTCGTCATAATTGCTTCAACTAGGCGTAGACCTAGTATTTTGTATCTATCTTAAGCAACGTTTTCGTTGCGGGTCTTGATCGGCCCACTCTTATCAAGTCTTTTTGAAAGTGGACAGGGTGTAATCCGAACTTATAGTTGGGTGTTAGGCGACCACATTTCCACAATTTTGAGCCCAAATCCAGAACTAAAAACGTCGCGTATCTCAGCATACCAGACGCCGTGCAAGACATCTAGGATGCGAACAGGCTATCCCAAATCCATTTTCCGAACCACTTTCAGTTCATATCCGGGCGGTCCCATCTATTCTTACACGTGTATGTTCCGCTGTACCGAGTCGGAACTGGGTATGCTGTAAAGAAAGAACTCGGTTAAGGTGCGGTCTACTTCTAGGTTCTTTTATTCTCTTTTCCCAAGATGTGATGCGGAAAGAAGAACCGCTAAGATTCCGGATCCTAAGAAGATAAGCAGTGATAGCGCTTCGAGAGACCAGTAAATCATACCGCCGCCTAAATAGTATTTGTAAGCATATGCGGCGAACAGGATTAGCGTGCTCGTCAACATCAGGAGGACAGTGTTTCTGAGCTTACGGCCTACTATGAGCCCTGCGGTGCTCACGGCGAGGACGGTGTATGGTCTTGTGGATCTAGCCTTCGAAACGAAGAATAGATACATCATGATAGAGATTATTGCAGCTAGTTGAGAGAAGTAGGTCACTGCTTGAT
Source organism: Nitrososphaerota archaeon (assembly GCA_016190055.1). GTDB lineage: Archaea > Thermoproteota > Nitrososphaeria > Nitrososphaerales > JACPRH01 > JACPRH01. The sequence goes on from JACPRH010000037.1 coordinate 32,136, forward strand.
GGAAACTCTCTTCAAAAGCCATTACTTGGGTCGCCTCCATAGCACACGAATTAGCATTAACTGCCCCGCTATCAGCAGAATGAAAGTGAGAGGTAGTGATGCTATATATACAGCGTTGAAAATATCTTCCATAGATTCTGCGAGGAACCAGGTGAAGAAGCCAAGTGATATTAGGGAAATGCTTACCGTGACTTCTACCCAGTTCAGCAGAAATAAGTTCTCAAGGATTGAGAGCCTCTTGATAGCCACAGCAAGTACTGCTAGGTTAGAGAGCAGGCCGATTGTGACCAGGATCTGCAACGCGTCCATGCTTAAGCAGGCCAATGCTTGGTGTGCTGAGGTTTTTATAAACATTTTTGATATAATAATATCTTCTAATTAGTGCAGTTCTCAGCCCATCTAGAACCATTTATCCTGTTGGAAAGGGCAGTTATTCTTGCACCCCAGTCGAGAGCTGGGTTAATCAAGTAATATCTATAGCAGGGCCTTAAACCTCTGCGGGCTCATAATTTAATCTCCTAATTCTAACCCGCGCATTAATATCTATTTAGCAATCAGATTAGTCAAAGTGAAGTGTGTCAGCCACGTCAGCCCGCTGAACGGTTCATGTTTCTCTTGAGAGAAGCGAGTAGGATTCTAGATACTCCTTCAGAGCAATTGCTTGGTTGTGCGCTTCATCCTTAGAGCTGTAGAGCATAGTAACTGCTCCATTCTTAGCGCGGCTCAGTATCTGCTCAACTGCCTCCTGCTTCCCATCTAGTTCTTTGAAGTAGCGGCGTTTGAACTCAGGCCACTTAGCAGGATAGTGTCCGAACCACTTTCGCAGATCATCACTTGGCGCGATATCTTTCATCCACAAATCCATCTTCAACTTCTCCTTACTCAACCCTCGAGGCCAAAGTCGATCAACGAGAATTCTGAAGCTATCAGTCTGCTCCGGCGCAGCGTAAACTCGTTTAACCTGTATCAACGCTGATCAAAAGTAGTAAAGACTACAATCTTAAGACTGTTAACGTAAAAGGTAGATGCTCTTAGAATATCGTAGCTCGAAGCCATTGTGTTGATAGAGACTAACTGGACCGACTTCAGAAAACACTTGAAGAATAGTCGAACTGTTACCAAGAGCCTTAGATCTCTGCACAATAACCTTCAGTACAGCAGTCGCCACTCCCCTTCTACGGAACTCAGGAAGCGTCCCGACGGAATAAACTCCTCCGACACCATTCTTGGAGTAGAGCGCAGCGCATCCAGCAGGTTCACCACCCAAACTCGCCAAGAAGAGCTCGACTTCACCATGCAGAGGCAGATGCCGCGCACGCGCCGAATACTCCTTGATTTGGGGAGGAATTACCATGAATGACTCGGCGAAAATCTGAACCCACAAGTCCAGTAGGTCGCTGCCTATCCGCTGAATAACTAGGTTACTAGGTTCTGGAGCTTTGACGCCGTCAGCACCGGCAAACTCCATCACGCATAGCTGATTCCATTCTCTGAACCCGATGTCCTGCAGCGTGGCCCTCAGGTTCTTAGGATATGTGAGTGGAGAGATGAATAGGCACGGTCGAATACCTTTAGTTTGATACTCTAAGACAACTCGGTCTAGAAGCTCAGCGACCGCTTCGGCATCGCAGTTTATGCGAGTCGCATGGTTCGGTAGAGGATCATCATCTAACGCTTCGTTGATTAGGAGGAGCGCACACCCGAGGTCTTTGGCTTCTGACCAGAGTGAGAACCAGGAATTCTCATTCTCCTCGAACAGCTGCCAACGCCCGTCTACAGCCAATCAGGTCATCAGCTCCTTCCGTCCTTATTCGAGACCGAGGATAGAGAGCATCCTCAGAATAATTATGAGCAGCTGTGGATCTGCTGCTGCTTCGCCGTCTTTATCGACTTTTGTTAACAGCGATATTAACGCGTCAATGGCCTTGGGCGTGTTTAGATCGTTATTGAGGGCGTGGAAGAAGAGGTCTACAAGCTTATTGTATTGGGGATTCAAGCTGCTTGAGCCCGCGGTGCCGCTTCTTCTAGGGTCGTTGAGTCGCTGTTTCAAACGGTTTACTGTGCCGTGGATTAACGCCGCTTGCTCTTCGAAGATAGGAATATCGTCCATTTTGAAGTTGAATGTCTTTCTGTAATGTTTAGAGAGCAGGTAGAGTCGGAGAGTATCAGGGTCGCATCGGTGCAGTATATCCCTTAAAGTGATGACGTTTCCTAGAGATTTAGACATCTTCTCACCGTCTATGAGTAGGAGACCGGTGTGAACCCAGTACTTCACGAAGGGTGTTTGGCCTGTGATGGATTCGGCTTGAGCTATCTCGGCTTCATGGTGTGGGAAGATTAGCTCTACTGCGCCGCCGTGAATATCGTATTCAGTGCCTAGGTTCGGTATTGAGATTGCGGTGTCTTCGATGTGCCATCCGGGTCTGCCTTGTCCGAAACGGCTTGGGAACGAGGGTGGTGATCCCTTTTGAGTCCAGTTTCGCCACAGGATAAAGTCGCTTTGACTTCGCTTGTGAGGATCGGGATCGATGCGGCGCAACTTGATTTCGGCCGGGGTTAGGTGAGCGAGTCTGCCGTATCTGGGGAAGGTGGAGGTGTCGAAGTAGATGTCGCCACTATCAGCTCTGTAGGCGTGCCCTTTCTCTATAAGCATCTGAACTTGCTTCTCAATCTCTGCAAGGTAATCAGAGGCTCTGATGAAGGCACCTATGCTGTTAATGTGCAACGACCTCAAATCCTCGATGAAGGCATGGGTATACTTGTCGGTGAGGGTTCGATAGTCAACTCCCTCAGCCTCGGCCCGGTCGAAGACCTTGTCGTCCAAATCAGTGATGTTAACGATAAATTTGAGACGGTAGCCATGTGACAGAAGATAGCGAGCCATCAAGTCGTATGCGAGGTAGGTGCGGGCGTGGCCAACATGAGTCCAGTCGTAGACAGTGGGGCCGCAGACGAACATCTTCACAGTTCCTAATTCACGCGGCTGGAACTCATCCTTTCGGCCGGTCAACGTGTTATAGATCTTCAGTCTAACTCCCGCCGTTCCCTTACGGGGGGTTGGAGACGACCTAGACAATTAATACTTTCTTAAGAGAAGAAATCTAAACTTGATGCGTGCTCATACATCGTGGAAATGTCTGACATCCATTAGAGTTAGTGTTACCTTAGAACAACCTACTGACACAGAGAGGGGAGCAAGTTAGAGGCGGTTAGAGCTAGTTCTAAGGTGTCCTACTTCATGGTAGATGCACACCCTCTCATGCAGCTCTATCTTGAACTCTTGAGTCTGCTCTGAATATTTGAATTTAGAAACATATTGCCATACAACTAGCGTTACGCTGCACTGCTGTGCTAGGCAGATTTGCAATGCTTCGAGATGCACGCACGCCTGCTGCCGACCTAGGGGGGAGGTTTATTAAGCGATGAAAGCAGCATAAGAATCAAGCTGCTGTCTTAATGGATCTGCTTGGATCAGATCTCTGGGCTTGCAGTGCTTGTTGGAACCGTTGGTTCTGCTTGCAAGATTATCCTCGGTAGTTTTTGATTGGAAGTTATGTTAGAATTGCTTGTGGTATTAGCTGGGGTATTGTTTACTGTATTGGATTGGTGGGGTTTATGCAGGGCTGGATGGTGGATTTCTTGGCTTGATTTGATCGTGGTGAAGTGTCCTTTCGGTCGTGTGTTTTGAAGATTTCGTAAGCGATGGAGCCGTGGTTTAGAGGCGCTACTGATAAGTGAGACCTGTATCTCGGCATGGATGTGTGCCTGTTGGTCGTTGAGAAACCGGTTCAGAGCATGAGGGAGCTTAAGCGGCTAATCAAGGCCTTGGATTTGGATGAAGGTATACGTGCAGTAGGCAGTTTCAAAGCTTTACGTGGTGGAGGCTTCATCTTCATCTCCACAGTTCACACATCGTCTCCAGAGAACTACTGCATCAACATATCTGAACGGATATACGATGAAGGAGCCAAGACGTATCTTCCGGGTGGAAAGGAGGAGTTTCACTACTTCTCAGACGTGGATGAGGTCTTTAGGTTTGTGGAGAGAAATGCGGCTAAGCCGCTACAAGCTTGGTCTTACTGATCGTGATGGTGAGGCGCAACTTTAACAGCATAGTAGGCGCAGTGCTCCTTGAGAAGACATACCCCGCATCTTGGCCCTATAGGGAGACAAATTTTCTTGCCGAACCGGATGAACAGATCATTGATGTTTAACCAGTACTTCCGGTCAACTGTCTCAGCAAGACGCACCTCAGTAGCCTCAGGTGTCCGCGTCTGAACTAGGTTAAGCCTGTTTGATATCCGGTGTACGTGAGTATCTACAGGAATAGCCGGTTCTTTGAAGCCATAGACTAAGACGCAGTTAGCTGTTTTTTGACCTACAGACGGGAGAGAAAGCAGGCTCTCCATGTCGCGTGGAACCTGGTTGTGAAAACGCTCGATTATCAGATTAGCTACCTCCTTGATCCGCTTCGCCTTGACTGGGTAGAAGCCGACCGGCCGAATTAGTTTCTTAACCTCCTCTTCATCAGCGGTTGCTAGCTCTTCAGAGGTTCCGAACCGTTGGAAGAGCCGAGCGGCGGCCTTTTCAGTAACTTCGTCTCTAGTGCGTTGTGAGAGGATTGTAGCGATTAGAACCTTGAATGGGTCACTCTCCCATTCGGCGCTTACCTCTCCAAGAGCGGTCTTCAAGCCAGTGTATTTCTCAAGCATCTTTGCTATCTCTGAAAGAACTGTCTCCATAGGCAGAGGCTTAACTGCCCTAAGCGCCTCCTTCTGCTCCTCTATCGTAAGTTTGCTCAGATTGCTTTAGCTCCTAGCATCTTATTTTAGAGTTAACTGTCCTATTTACTTGATCTCCTTCAGCCACCGCCGAACCTCTTCGACGGCTGAAGGGTCTTCTAGAGTAGTCGTATCGCCAAGATCCTCGTTACTGAGGAGGGCGCGCATAATTCGCCGCATTATTTTGCCGCTCCGTGTCTTAGGTAGCTTATCGACTAGATATATTTCATCTGGAACCGCAATCGCGCCAATTTCTTGACGTACATGTTTCTTTAGCTCCTCCTTCAGAGCATTTGAAGGATTTACTCCTCCTCGAAGCATTACGTAAGCTGTGAGAGACTGTCCCTTGAACTCATGTGGTTTTCCAACAACAGCAACCTCGGCGACCGCCGGATGGCTGACAAGGGCACTCTCAACCTCCATGGTCCCTAAACGATGACCTGAGACGTTGATCACATCGTCAATTCGACCCATCATCCAGAAGTAGCCGTCTTGGTCCTTTTTAGCTCCGTCCCCTGTGAAGTATGCACCCGGAATCCGCTTCCAGTACGTCTGCCTATACCGTTGATGGTCACGATATATCGTTCTTAGCATTGCTGGCCACGGAGTCTTGATTACGAGGAAGCCGCCTTGATCCGGAGGCACTGGGTTCCCGTCTTTATCAACAACTTCTGCTTTTACTCCTGGAAATGGAAGGGTTGCTGAGCCGGGCTTTAAGACGGTGGTTCCGGGGAGAGGTGTTATCAGAATCATTCCGGTCTCGGTCTGCCACCACGTGTCAACAATTGGGCATCTTTCGCCCCCTATAGTTTGATGATACCAGAGCCAAGCTGCTGGGTTGATAGGTTCACCCACAGAGCCTAAAAGGCGTAGGCTACTTAGCTTATGCTTCTTAGGCCACTCTTCACCCCATTTCATGAAGGCCCTGATAGCGGTGGGTGCAGTGTAGAAGATTGTGACAGCATATCGTTCAATCATCTCCCACAACCGGTCAGGCTGCGGATAATCCGGCGCGCCTTCATACATTACCTGAGTGGTGCCTAGCGCAAGAGGACCGTAAACAATATAGCTGTGACCTGTAACCCAGCCTATATCGGCAGTGCACCAGTATACATCCTCATCTTTGAGGTCGAAAACCCACTTCTGAGTAGTGGCTACACCTACAAGGTAGCCACCGTTCACGTGCACTACACCCTTTGGTTTACCAGTTGTCCCCGACGTATATAGAATGAAGAGAGGGTCTTCACTGTCCAAGGGCTCCGGCTCGCAACGTAGAGGCGCATCAACCGTCAGCTCGTGCCACCAAAAGTCTCGTCCGCTTTTCATCGGCGTAAATTCGGTATCGCTCCGCTGGTAGACGACTACGCGCTCCACCGATGATGACTCCTCAAGAGCTTCGTCGACATTTTGCTTTAATGGAATTATCTTGCCGCGCCGATAGCTGTGATTAGCTGTAACAAGTATCTTTGGCTCTGCATCTCTGATTCGTTCCCTTAATGCTTTAGCGCTGAAACCTGCGAACACTACACTGTGAATTGCACCAATACGGGCACAGGCCAGCATAGCGACTATGAGCTCAGGAACCATCGGCATATAGAGGGTGACGCGATCCCCCTTCTTCACATCCATCTGTTTCAAAATGTTGGCAATCTGGTTCACTTCCAGGTAGAGATCGTCGTATGTCAAAGTTCGTTTATCACCCGGCTCACCCTCCCAGAATATAGCGACCTTGTTCTTCCTCCAGGTTTTCACGTGCCGATCTAGACAGTTGTATGAGACGTTGATCTTTCCACCAACAAACCATCGTGAGTCAGGCGGGTTCCAGTCCAACACCTTGCTCCAAGGTTTGAACCAGTCGAGCTCTTCGGCAGCCTTAGCCCAGAAACTCTCAGTGTCTCTCAGCGCCTCTTCATAGATTTCGGGGGTCCTTATCCAAGCATTCTTGGCTAACTCCTTGGGTGGAGGGAACTTCTCCTCGACTTTCATAAGAGAGGTTAGAATCTGAGAATCTTCTGGGCTAGGCAAGACAGGTTACTTCGTCCCCATATAGGAGGTCCGCGCTTAATTACGTTATGGAAAAATCTGAGGTGTCTTCAGTAAGATTACGTCCATCTTATATAGTAATGAAGAATAATGTTAACACTTATATCAATTATACACCATCTTTACGGCGTCTTGATCAAGTACAATGCGGTAAAGATATTCTGGTTAGGTCACGACTGCTTCCGAATCGAGGGAAGCAGGGTAATCTACACAGACCCCTACAAACTAATGGATGGCAAGCCAGCTGATCTAATTTTAATTTCCCACGCACATTCAGATCACTTTAGCCCAGACGATATTAGGAAAATAGTGGCTAAAGATACGATCATAGCTGCCCCAGAGAACTGTAAAGAAAAGCTTCAACAACTTGGCCTGAAAAATATTAGAACGGTCAAGCAAGGTGATCAGTTAGAGGTAAGCAATATTGAAGTTAGAGCGGTTCCTATGTATAATGTTAACAAGTTTCGATCTCTCGGAGTTCCGTTTCACCCAAAAGAGTTTGGCGTAGGCTACGTCTTCAAAATGGATGAAACCACCTTTTACCACGCTGGAGATACAGACCTGATCCCTGAGATGGAGGGGCTGAAAGTTGATGTCATGTTCACTCCAGTCAGCGGTACTTACGTGATGACGGCGGCCGAGGCATCGCAGGCAACTAGGAAGATTAAGCCGAAGCTCGCTATCCCAATGCACTACGGCTCCATTGTGGGAGATAGGAGTGACGCGGAGGAGTTCAGCCGGGATGCTGGATGTCAGGTTGAGATTCCAGATAAGGAGGACTGAGGGAAGCAACTGGTAGATTGTAGACCGGTTTAACTGAGCGAGCTAAATTTGTGATAACTGGGCATTAAATTTGTTGCACCACCCACTTAAAGAGGGCGAGTTGACGGCGGACGCTGGTTGAAGCCCATTGTACCGCTCTCGGCAGCAACTGTCCTGCTGTTCTTGAGCTTCTCTCTTCAACGGCCTTTTGTCCCCCTCTTCATGGAGGAGGATCTAAGAGCATCTATTACTGAAATCGGGCAGGCAGCTGCAGTTCTGGGATTGATGGGTCTCTTTACAGCGGTTCCCGCGGGACTGCTATCTGATCGAATTGGGAGGCAAATACCTGCTGCACTAGGAGCCCTAATATGGGGAGCTGCATTGGCGCTGGTAGCAGTAGCCTCGGAGCCGTCTCAGGTAATTCTAAGCTATGCGCTGGCAGGCATTGGAACAGTCCTCTTCGACGCATCGCTCACAGCCTTAGTTGGAGATATTTCACCAAAAGGGGAACTAGGTAGATCATATGGTATCTACAATGCGGCGGTGCAGGTGGGGTTTACGGTTGGTCCTGCGGCAGGAGCGGTTATCATCCTAGAATCAGGATACAGAGATGTTTTCCTCGCAGTATCTGTCCTTCCAGCTGCGGCAGCAGCGTTAATCTTGGTATCTCGCCCTCAGAACACTGTTAGTCAGGTTACTGACGCTGTTGATCCAGTTGCGGAGCAGGTGAATATTCATCGGAACGACGCTATCTGGGCAGGCTGGGTTTCGACATTCAGCTTCGGCATGTTAGTAGCCGGGATCAGTGTCCTAGCCCCGCTGTATGCGCGTCTCAGCGGCTTCGATGATTTTTTCATCGGTGTCCTCTTTACAGTTCAATCTGTGACTGGCGCCTTCGGACTTTTTACTTTCGCCCACAGAATCGATACCGCTAGGCACATTGGGCTTCTGACCGCAGGCGGACTTCTCTTGACAAGCTTGAGTACCGCTGGATTCGCGTTATCATCTTCATGGATATGGTTACTGCTTATGATGGGTGTCTTTGGCGTAGGCGGAGCGCTTACATTCATGAGTGCAACTGTTGGAGTTGCTAGAGGCACAAATGTTGCAAACCGCGGTACCGCTATGGGATTTGTGAGCATGAGCCGTTACGCCGGCTTCATGTTCGGACCGTGGCTTGGTAGCATAATCGTTTCAAGCCAGTCGTCAATTGCCACAGGTTATGCAGTAGGGTTCTTCGCCCTTGCCGCTGTTTCTTTCGTCGGAACCTTGTTGATAATACTTACCGGTCGCATCCATCGGTGAGAGATAGGATCAATAGATAGGGATCAGTTGAGTCTTCATCGACTCTTTGCATTGATGTTGTCCTACTTAGGGGCGCGGAAGTAATCGACGATTCTGGGACGGGTCAGATAGTAAATGATAGCTCCGTCTACCAGCGCCGATGCAATAAAGGGGATTCCGCCGGAGACGGTGAAGATGATGCTCACGATGAGACCGATAGCCGCGAAGATAATTACGACAAGCCGACCCCATTCAGTACCTTTCAGTATACCATAAGCAAATAGAAGATTCACTACACCCACAAACAGCGCAGAAACACCGATGAGGAGAATAACGGTTTCAATGAAGCTATGAGTAAACACCTCAGGCGGCAACATCGGGTTCTGCTCAACAAGCTGGTTAGAAACGATATAATCTGCAGCTAAACCGCTCACTCCAACAGAGAAGGCACCGATAAGCAAGACGAAAATGGCGCCGATTACCATAGCTGCGCCCAAAATAGTCACGCCCAAGGGTCTCAGAGGTTTTGGAATATCCATTTCACGTTAACAGCGGGAGAACCACCGAGTGAGTATAAGTCCTCTTTGATCCGTTGCCAGCATCCAGACACTTTGAGAGAAAGATTGCTTAGCAGCAGCTATTGCCCTTTCCAGCACGGCTGGCTTACTTTTATGATCTAGAAGTCTTCACAACCGAGTGCAAAAGCGAATCTATCTGTTTTGAGGAGCCTACGACGATGAACGCGATAGCTAAACCAAGCAGAATACCTCCAACCACATCTAAAGGATAATGACCACCAACATAAACCCTAGATATGCCTACAAGAGTAGCCTCTGCAGCCAAGACCAGCGATGCAGCCGTCCGCCTACTAGATCCTCTGAACATTGCCAAAGCCACTCCAGCTCCAGCAGAGACTACTATAGCATGACCTGACGGAAATGAGAAGTCTGAACCCGCAGCTATAAGAAAATCTGAAAGAGGAATTATTGGTCGAGGCCTCGCCACAATCTCTTTAGTAACGCTGGCTACGGGTATTGAAATCAACATCGCAATGGCCATCATAACTGCAGCTCTTCTACCCGTTCTTCCTCCGAAGACAAAGATAAGCGCGGTTGCGGCTGGCCATACAAACTCTCGCCCGTACTTCGTCAAAAATATCATTGGTTGGTTGAGCGCCGAATAGTGAGAATTATTGACTTGAAGAAACACTGACCTGTCTTGAACAATCAGAGGAGAATTATCTTGACTCATCGTAGATGAAACCAGTATAGATAGTATGATGAAGGAAACAAGAAGAGCAGTAGAAGCAACGTGATACTTGTTCAACGGCGAGTGCGTTAACGGTGGGCAACGATAATTATAACAGTAGCTGTTAAGCTCGCAACCAACCTAGCCTAAGGAAGTAGCGCATGCTGTAGAAGGCTATTCTTTCTGGGGAGCCTGTTCAACGAAGCTTGTCTTGAAGTTGATAGAACCTGGAAACAGCGGTGCACAAGCCGAAATGGACTAATCTTTATCGTAGGGTGAGAGTAATAACTAAACCGCTTAGCAGATATTTTCTAACAGAATCCTGACACCAAGAAGTGGTAGGTTCAACCTCGATGGAGAACTCAGGGTTGGCAAAAGGTAGTTAGGAAACTTACGCTAAGCGGTATAACTGGCGATTCTTACATGCATAGTGAGAAACAGCTGTGGAGAGGGTTTGGTTACACGTAGTGCGGTGGTCTAATCTCAGTTGGCTCCCAGTCCTTCAGTTTTCCAGCTAGGAAGTTTTCGTAGGCCTGTAGGTCCAGTAACCCGTGACCACAGTTATTGAATGCGATAACCTTCTTTTCGCCGGTTTTCTTGCATCGAAGCGCTTCATCGATTGCGTACTTTATGTTGTGCGCTGTTTCAGGCGCTGTGATCATTCCCTCAGTCTGAGCGAAGATGCGGGCCGCCTCGAATATCTCGGTCTGATGATAAGCAACAGGTTTGATGTATCCCTTGTTAATTAGGAGGCACAGGCTTGGAGCCTTCCCATGATAACGCAACCCACCCGAGTGAATTGGTGGAGGCAGATAGTTATGCCCAACAGTATACATCTTCAGCAGGGGCGTCATCTCCGCCGTGTCGCCAAAATCGTAGGTGTATGTTCCCTTGGTTGTTGAGGGGACTGCCTTGGACTCGCATGCGATAAACTCGGTCTCTGTCTTGCCCTGCAGCTTATCAGCGATGAAGGGATAGGCGAAGCCGGCGAAGTTGGAGCCGCCTCCGATGCATCCACATATAACATCCGGATAGACATCAATCATTTCGAACTGTTTCTTCGCCTCGAGTCCTATGACGGTTTGGTGGAGGAGAACGTGGTTCAGGACGGAGCCGAGACAGTATCTGGTATTATCGTCTCGCAGTGTATCCTCGATGGCTTCGCTGATCGCGATGCCTAGAGAACCGTTGTGATCGGGATTCTCAGCCAGTAGTTTCTGGCCGAACTTCGTATTATTGCTAGGGGATGAGAAGACTTCGGCGCCCCAAATCTCCATCATAGTCTTGCGGCCAGGTTTTGTGCGATAGCTAGCGGAAACCATGTAGACTCTGCATTTAAGGTCAAAGATGTTCGTAGACATCGCGAGTGCCGAGCCCCATTGGCCCGCACCGGTCTCGGTGACCAGCCGCTCGATTCCCTGAGCCTTGTTGTAGTAGGCTTGTGCGATGGCTGTGTTAGGCTTGTGGCTCCCTGCGGGGCTAATGTATTCGCTCTTGTAGTATATTTCGGCGGGTGTCTTGAGATAATTCTCCAGCCGTTTCGCCCGGACAAGTGGAGTGGGGCGGGGTAGCCGCTGGTAGGCATCATATACTTCGTCAGGAATCTTAATCCATCGTTCTGCTGACATCTCCTGCATGACAAGCTCCTTTGCGAAAATGCGGAAGAGCGGAGCTGGGTCAGAGAATGGTTGCTTAGTCTGAGGGTTTAGAGGTGGAGGGAGCGGGGCGGGAAGATCCGGCAGGATATTGTACCATGAGGTGGGAACCTCATCTGACGGAAGAAAGACGACATGCTCCTTATCGGCCTTACTACTCAAACCGATTTGCATTGACTCTAAAATAAATGCTGTGAAATATATACGTTTGTTTTACCTGTATTACGCTGGAGTAGCGAGTTGGGGGGTCGAAAAGGCGTTCTTGAAGAGGTGCTTAGTCGAGCACTTCACGCAGATGATCCGGGGAAGTACTCGGTTGTGTACCGTGAGTTCAACCGGGCGCGAGAGATAGAGCTGCTAGAGTTTCTTGAACTATCGGAGAACTTCAAAACTATTCCAGCAAGTCGAATCATCCTAGTAAAGAAGGGAGATGAGGTGCTCTACAGAACATCCCGGAGCGACCTGTTGAAACTCCTATAGGTGAAAACACGTTTACATAGAGCAGACCGCCTCTAAAACATAGTTGAATATCAGAGAGTTCATCGAGAAGTACGGTGAGCCGTATTCTAAAGCGCTGGGCATAGACCTCGAATCAGGCCGTAATGAAGAGATTGTGAAGTGGTTTCTAGCATCAATCCTTTACGCCAAGCCTATCCGGGAGAACACCGCTACACTCACCTACAGAACCTTTGAGACCCATCACGTTCTAACTGTAGATAAAATCCTTGAGACAAGCTGGAACGGGCTCGTCAAAATCCTCGATGAAGGCGGGTATGTACGCTACGACTTCAGCACCGCCACAAAACTTCTCAATGTTTTCGGCGCTCTCATGAAAGATTACAACGGTGATCTTTGGCAGCTTTATCACGCCGCTAGAGATGGCCGGGACATTGAAGAGAGACTGAAGTCGCTCGGGAAAGGAATAGGTGATGTCACAGTCTCCATATTTTTACGTGATATGCGCAGCATCTGGAGCAAAGCTGAGCCTAAGCCGACACCGCTTGTCCAAAAGGCAATGGAGGAACTTGGCATAGAAGACCTAAGACTGGTCTCAGAGCAGCATGGATTTAACCTCGTGAGGCTTGAAACTGCTCTTCTTCGGCTGGAAAAGGATTTCATTCGGAAAGGGAGGAAGGTAGACATGGTTATCTACGAGGCGTAGAGACATACAGACAACATCTGCCGTAGCGAAGAAAAAGAATTTGTAGCCTCAGAGGTTCCTTTCTAGCACCCATTCTTCCACAGTGAACAAACCAGCACTGAAGCAAGTATTGGATGAAAGAGTAGTGCGTTCACAATAGAACTTAAGATGATAATGGTCGACTTAGCCTAGCTGGGAAATAGACGCCACCTTAACAACTATTGGTGTTGTTCCGTAGTCTTGGGCTTACTGCTGGTATCGCTCAGGAATAGGTGTGCTCTATCCCAGTCGAAGGTTAAGTAGACATGCTCATCGGTCTTTAACTTAAAGCCGGGGTTTACACGCGCCTTCATGAGTTCATCATTCACATTTAACGTGACGACGAGGCTATCTCCAGTTGGCTCCAGCAGCTGAACATCCGCTTCACAAGTCATTCCCTGCGTACTACTTTTACTGATATCTATGTCCTCCGGCCGGACACCGAGCTTGAATTTTGCGCCATCAGGAAGTCCTTTCAGCAACTCCATAAGGTTCTTGGGAGATTGCGGGCCGAAACAGGCTCCGCCGATCACCCGGACACCGCGCCTGTCAAGCAGGACGCAGTCGAAGAAGTTCATTGGGAGGTTACCGATGAAGCTCGCTATCCAGACATCTTTAGGATGTTCGTATATGTTTTCTGGCGCTCCAACCTGAAGGAGCTCTCCATCCTTCATAACGGCGATGCGATCTGACATTGTCATCGCCTCAGTCTGGTCGTGAGTAACATAGATCAGGGTTGTCCGAATCTTCTTGTGAAGCAGCTTAAGCTCCGATCTCAGGTATGCGCGGGTTTTTGCATCCACATTTGAGAGCGGCTCATCCATCAAGAGCACATCAGGTTTCCTGACTATTGCTCGGCCCACTGCGACCCGCTGCTGCTCGCCTCCGCTGAGCTGTCGTGGTCTTCGGTTGAGCAGGGGTTCTATTTTTAGAAGTTCCGCTACTTCTCGAACGCGTTTATCGACCTCGACTTTAGGAGTTTTTCTGATAGCGAGCGGGAAGCCGATGTTGTCAGCAACGGTCATGTGTGGAAAGAGGGCGTAGCTCTGGAAGACCATCGCTACATTGCGATCTTTCGGTGGAACATCATTCATGACTCGGTCGTTGAAGAGGATTCGACCCTCAGAGAAGGTTTCTAGTCCAGCTATTAGACGAAGAAGTGTTGTTTTCCCGCAGCCTGAAGGACCTAGTATTGATAGAAACTCCTCATCCTCGACTACAAGATTGAAGTTCTGAACCGCCTTAGTTGTGCCGTAGGATTTGCTTACGTTTTCAAGTGTTACTTTAACCATCAGATCAACAGCTCCAGTTAGATCGTCTTCACCATAATCCTAGCTAGGTGCAAGGTCATGGCTTGACTATGAGAGTGCCCTTCTCAAGAGAGTGGTTAACCGTCTGCTGCACATCCACACCCCTATAGTCGGTGTAGTTGTAGATCTCCTGAGGCCGAGTGTCGATAAAGGTAAAGTTGCCTATCTTCGTAGGGGTAAACTCGAATGTAGTTGATTCAAAGGGTTTAATCGGCTGGCTTGTGACGCCAAAATCTGGGATTGCAAGCTGATGAGTCTCGATATCATCATTATTAACTACCACAATAGTTACAGGTGTCCCGACCGTCAGCTCTATTACGTCTGGATCCCAGTTTCGCTTCTCATTTTGCGGTAGGATTAATCCGCCCTGTGCTGGTGGGTTTGTGGTAACCAGTCTGATAATAATAGCTGAACTTTGAGCGGACATAAAATAATATGAGATACCAGCAATGACTAAAACGACTGCAACTACGCCGATAATCAAGAATTTTTGGTTCAAAGTTCTGAAACCCAGTCAAGCAGCATGGCTAGATAATCCTTTCGCTGGATATGGCGGTGGCGTTTGGATTGATGAACCAAATCGAGTGGTAGTTCGGTGTCCTCAAGTCCTAACCTCTCCGTCCCCTTCTCAACATCTCTGCGCCATAATGATATCAAGCAATCGAATACAAATTTCGATAAAGACGATTTCGATCCTGCAGAGGAACCTCTTTACGGGCGTTATGCGCCTACAGATTTTCCAGAGGAGACCTTCAAAATATTACCTTTAGATCCCACTTACCCAGCTGATGCATCCTAGCAGGGGGAACTTGAATTCTGACCGAGCCTCAGTTAGTTACCTAAACTTTATTGGTTAACTGCTATTTAGGAGACGGTTTCCCGCTTACGTTAAGAACGGTGTGATCAATTAAACTTAGTTTGTAAAATGCTCAGGAAAGAATTATAGAATGTTACCTTTATTGTTAGTGACTCAGTGGAATGTGTGAGCAGGCGGTATGAGTCTACGTCGGTCACTTACTGTAAATGTGGTTGCGACGGTTCTCCCTTACGTTTCTTACGTTGTTTTGGCCTTGGTACTGTTTGATACCTTTGTTAATCGTGTGTTGTACTTTCTGGCTAGGTATTCCGTCTGGAGCGATGTCTATGCCTCTGAAGCTGTTGCAGATATCGGGCTGTTCTCCTTTATCTTCGGAGAGTTCGCGTCGATACTGCTGCTTCTGCTGCTGGTCGTCTTTATGCTGCGAATGAAGTCTTCTGAGGAATTTTTTGTCGCGCTGCCGATGCTGCCTCTTCTCGCAGCGGATGTTTTGAAGTATCTTCTAAGAACCCCGTTTCAACTATCAACACTGACAATTCTGCTGAATCTATCATCCCTAGCTGTTGTTCTGATGGCTATTCTATTCAGGTTGAGGAAGCGGAGACAAGTGGAACGCGAGTCCGTGAAATATTTGGCTTACGTCTACCTTTCTTTTCTAGCAATCATTTTGATTCTCCAGCATCTGTATCAGCTGGATATTTTGGCGGCTAAAGGTCAGACTCTGGCCGGATCTGTCATACTTGTCTCTTTGCCTTATCTTATGCTGGTTAACGCGTTTGTTATTACCTCTTATGCGCTCACTATTCCGCGCAGAGTTTTTCGCAGTCTTCTCGTAAAGGTTGAGGCACTCGTAATTCTTCCAATTATTATTGTTCTGCTTATCGTGGGGATACTGTATATCGGTAGTGTCGTTCCTCAAGCACTGCCTGAACTCATGCTTAACCTGCTCAAGACGGCTCTGCCTTCACCAATGATTGCTCCATTCCTACTGGGGCTTTCCCTTTTCATATTTGCCTGTCTTGTTCTCTGGCTGAAGAGCAGGTCTGAGCCGATGTACAGGCAAGAAGCGGTGGGTTTGTTGTTGGTCTTCGCTGCGACTTTCCTCTTCGACTCGATTTACTACTATCCGAGAGTGGTTCTCGGTGTTGTCTTAATCTCTTTTTCACTGTTCAAAACTAGGCGTGCAGGTGGGGAGGCTGCTGCTACTACTTCACGATGAGCGTGCCTTTCTGCCCTAGGCTCTCGTGGCCACCTAGCTGTGCTGTTCGGCAGTAGTAGTGGTAGACACCCGGTGTTGTTGCTACGAACTCTCCTGTATCAGTTTCACCCTTGACGATGCCGAATTCACCGCCTATTTTGAGGTTGAACTCATCGATCCTGAAGTTGTGCGAGACCGAAGTTTTGCCGATAAGGGTGATCTTGACTGTGTCTCCTTGATTGACTGTGATAGTTGGTCCTCCTTGTGTATCGTTGTAACCGAAGTTATCAGTTAGGAGTGTGAATGATTTTACTGGACCGATACCCGGTGCGGAGCTTCCAGAGAACGGGTTACCAGCTACACTTGACATCAGCTCATAATAATAGACTACAGATACTACGATTAGGACTAGAAGAACTATCAGGGCTAGGGGTTGGCCGACTGCTTTTCTATCTTTCAATAATGATGGTGTTTTCATTTTGCTTCTACTCCGTTGGGTGTGCATGACTTTCTTCAGCTCCTTCTGAGATCTCCCACCTTGATATTATTGGGAAGAGCTTCGAAAAGATGGCGTACAATAGCATGAAGGCTGCGAAGGCGCCGGCTGTTATCGATATCTCCACCCAGGTTGGTGTGTAAACTCCTGTGGGGTAAGGTAGGGTAGGCTGAGCCATTGTGGGGACAACTATTAGGTACCGCTCTATCCACATTCCTATTGAGACCAATATTGCTGCGACGGTTATGCCTTTGATTGTACGTGTCTTTGGGATGGCCACTAGGAATACGGGTACGATTAATGTTATTACTATCATTGTGTAGAACAGATTGGAGAATGGGCCGCTGAAGAGTAGTCCGAGCCACTGTAGGTCATCTGTTTTACCGGTGTAGAAGGCTGTGAGGTATTCGTTGATTGTGAAGTAAATCATCACTATGTTGAGCGTCAGCATTAGGTAGGCGAGGTATGTGAAATGCTTCTTAGTCAAGTACTCTTCAAGATGGTATGCTCTCCTGAAGATCACCATCGCGAGGATGAGCATTGCTATTCCTGAGAATATTGCTCCGCCGACGAAGTACGGTCCGAATATAGCTGTGTGCCATCCTTCTCTGAAGTGCATCGCAAAGGCCCAAGATACTACTGTATGGACTGAAACCGCGACTGGCACGATGATTAGCGCCATTGCGGATATGCCTCGTTGAAGCCGTTTCTTCTGCGTCTCGGTACCTGTCCAGCCTAGAGAAAGTGTCCTGTAGAGCCATTTCTTGATTGGAGAGGCGTCTGTCAGCCTATCCCTTAGCTCTGCAATGTCTGGAATAAGGGGCAGGTAGAGGTAGATAGTGCTACCTGTAAGGTAGGTTGTGATGCTGATGAAATCCCATATAACTGGCGACTGGATTCTACCTAGTACGAATATTTCTGCGATTCTGTCTGGGCGCCCCAAATCGATTAGAGGGAACAGTGCACCTACAGAGATGGCCATAACTGTGATAGATTCAGCAATTCTTGTAACTGGTCTTCGCCACTCAGCGTGAGACAGACGAAGAATTGCGGATATCAGTGTTCCAGCGTGGCTGATGCCTATGAAGAAGATGAAGTTCGCCAGATATACTCCCCAAGTTATCGGTTCACGGAGCCCGGTCACGATCAATCCGTTTTGAAGCTGTATGTAGTAGGCGTATACGGCGTTGGCGACCACAACTGCAAGAGTCCCTACGATTAGATAGTACGTCTTGCTCGTCGATACTAGTGAGTTGATGATAGTGGAATCTGTGGAAGGGGCGGCTAACGGGGTGACTGCTTTTCCTGTCTTAGGCGGAATGTCTTTTGGCGTATTTGATTTTTTCATTATGCCTTCCCCTCCTGTAGATAGTATACGTTAGGTTCGGTGCCCATCTCCTCTTTGAACCGTTTCGCATGTCTCTTCTCAAGCATCTCGGAGAGGGTTACCGTTTCTTGGCTGCTCTTGACAACATCTTCATAGCGGTCTCCATAATATATTACACCCATCTTGCAGGCGCTTGCGCATGCCGGGATCTCTCCCCTCGCCGCGCGATCTACGCAGAAGTCGCACTTCTCAGAGACTCCTTTTCGATGAGGCCACGGCTCTTCTGGAGAGTATTTATGGGCTAATTCGGCGGGTGTATGAGCAGGTTCTTCCCAGTTGAAGTACCTGGTCTGGTAGGGGCATGCTGCTAAGCACATTCTACAACCAATGCAGATATCATGGTCAATCAGCACGACACCGTCTTCACGGACGTAGGTCGCGCCGACAGGACAGACATTTGCGCACGGTGGGTTTTGACATTGCTGGCAAGGCCTTATGAAGAAGGATTGTTGTTCCCCATCATCCGATTTGAGAACCTTGATCCATTCCTGTCCTTTAGGAACGAAGCGGGCTACTGTGCAAGCTTCTGTGCAATCTCCACAGCCATCACATTTGGCGAGATCGAGAACCATTACGTACCGTCCAAGCATAGCTCCTCCAGGAGCCTTCCGGGTTCTTCCTACCGGTATCTTCGCTAAGGCTTGCTGACTGACAAGAACACCTACAGTAATTGTTGCACTAGCGGCTCCGGCGATTTTGAGGAATTTACGTCGCGAGCAATCTTTAGACATCTAGGATGCGCCTCCTTCAGAAGATATTTTTCGAACTTGATACAGGACGAATGCGTAAACCGAGAATACCGATCCGATTACGGTAACGATGATTATCTGCGTGAAATCGAAGACCCACCAAAGTTGGTTGCTTTGTGTAACGTGTGCGGCTCTGACAGATATGTAGCCGACTTTGCCGCTTGCATTGTAACCTGTGTCTCCAAGATATTCAGCTCTAACAGCCAGTATGCCGTCGATTTTACGTGTGATATTTATAGAAGCCGTCCCATCCCTGTTCGTAATTGCAGAGCCAACCTTTACTTCACCGAAAGTGGTGTTAACGTAAAAGTTGACAACCGAGCTGGATACGGCCGTTCCGTTCTGATCAACCACTTTGGCGGAAATAGGCACGCGTCCATCCGCCATAGACTCCAAAGGAAGATTGAGCTTTAGCGATGTGGCCTTCTGCTTTGCTTCTGGCTTCGTCACGTTAGATCCAGCTCCCGGCACCGTGGTAGCATTGGGGTCCTCGATCTGGAGAGATAGGCGCTGCGAACGAGCTGTATGGTAGGTTGTCAAGTCTTTTTCTGATTTGTTGTATGCAAGGATGAAACCGTATGATCCCCCAGCTTGGAAGGCTTGGTCATTCACATCTCCGGAGTTAAGTGGGGTGACAAACTCTATCGTGGTGCCTCCACCATTATGCGAGCCGGCTGCAGATAGAATGTTGCTGCTGCCGCCCTTTGCAGTATCAGAGTAGTGTTCAAAACCTGTGCCGATTTCATCCGAAATAGTGAGGTTACCTGAGTCACTCACATAACCAATTATTATGTTGGCTCCATCCATAGCGGTGCCTTTTGGGCCGAAGCCAATTGCGACCCAACCTGTTCCCTTGCTAACTAGGGCCACATGAAGGTTTGTGCCATCCTGATCCCAGTAGACAGCCATCCCTGTTGCTGAATCAGCATAGGAGTCCGCGTATTCTCCGTTGGTAACTACGCCGTCCACGACAGATTTACTCATCTTGGCGTAAGGCACGACCGCAGGCTCTCCAGCCGCATATACGTTAGAAGCAAGCATTAGCGAGGCAGTTGCGGATAGCAACAGAAGAGCAATAAGAAAACTCTTACTGAACGCGCACCAAAAACTCCGATACCGCTTAGCTTCAAACTCCTTATTTCCGCGACTATCAATACTAGGCATCTCTAACCGCAAGTCAACAGTAATACGGATCGGATATAGTCGTTTTTCAGAAATATCGTTCCCTAAAGAACGGAAAACGTTTTCCGCTAACGGTGACCTAGAGGTATTCTAACTGCTTTTGCAAGAACTCTGCTTAATAGCCCTTGTCGAACTATCCTAACCGCAGGTTCCTATCTGCAACATCCCGCAAACTTCATTGTGAATCGTTTATTACATGTAGTCCATATAGACACGATGTTTATCCATCCCTTCATGATTCGCTATATCTGCTTGGGCCCTGATTTGGGCTTCTTTCTCGAATTTCTCCTTCAGTTCAGTTAGGAAGCTCAGGAGATCTTGGTTTTCCTTACGCTTTATTTCCAGCTCTTTCTCCAAGTCCTTCATTATTTCTCGTTCTATCGCAAAACTCGCTTGTCCTAGGACTAATCTAAGCGCCTTTATGAACTCTGAGGGTTTCTGGAGTATTTCATATCTTTTTAGACCGCTCTCTCGCCTGATGTGTAACATGATTGCTCTGCGAACGTTAACGCCAAGCCGGTTAAGAACTGTGTCGATACAGTGAATAACCGCATCGTCTTCCTGTTCCAAATTGATTATCCTTATAATTATAAGGTTATTTAATCTTATAGCTCTACACGATTGATTCTCTGACCAACATCTGAAAACTTTTGTTATGAATAATTATAAGACATGCACAGTTGAAGCTTGCCAGACATCAGCGACTGGGCATATGTCTACCCATCCAGTGGGTAAAAAATGAATAAATACCAGCAACCTATCGGACTGCTTGCTAAAAGTCATCATGGTCTCCAGCAAGAAGTTAATCCCTTCCGAGGAAGACACACCCGAACTAGAGTTTTTAGGGGTTCTTCGCCAAAAGATTAGAATACGCATCGTTACATTGCTTTACGAAAATGTCGAAATGTCTTATACAGAACTGCTTGATATTTTAGATATAGATGAAGGGCTTCTTAACTTCCATCTTAGAAAAATCAGGAAGTTCATAAATATTACAGAGGAGCGAACATACATGCTGTCAGAATACGGCAAGATGGCTTATGAGATCCTTGATGAAATCGCAAAAAAGACACGATCATATCAACGTAGCGACATTGATCCCTTATCTGGGAAAGGCATTCTTACGAGTGGAATCATTGCGAGGAGAATTGTAGCCTTCCTTCTAGACGCTTTCATACTATTTATTAGTACCGGCTTAGTGTTTGACGAAAACGTTCTACGTATCATGTCAGATATTTCACAATTTACGCTCCCAAGTCAATCGGCATCGCAGCTAGCCTACGATATGGTGTGGGCGCATTCGAACGTGTTCTTTGCAGCATATATCATATTTACAATACTTGAAGCCTATAAAGGCCAGACGCTAGGCAAATACATCGCGGGGCTAAGAGTGGTGAAGTATAACGGTAAACGTCTAAGACTGATGGATTCGGCAGTGCGAAACTTAGGAAAAGTTTTCTTTCTCCCGCTTGACATAGTTGTCGGAGTTGCGTTCCACAGGAAAGATGGTTACATTCGTTTCTTCGACTATTACACCCAGTCCACCGTAGTAAAAGTCTCTACACCTTAACTTAACATTAACTAGATGAAGGGAAGCTCGGCAATTGCCGTTTGGCTGGGTCTTAGGCGACATTTCTCATCCTATTAGCAAGTACATAAACTTAAAATCAATTAGCGAAATTAATACGTTTAATTTATATTATATCTCTGTTAAATTGTACAGCGAAGGGGAGGCTTGCTAAGGGTGCCTGAAGAAAAAACCGAGAAGTTTGAGAAAGATATAGCCGGCACCTTGAACGGGCCTGACGGTAAAAGTTCCAAAACCCCAAGCAAAGGTTCGGCGAATAAACGGATCTTCGGGATCTTCTTCATTGCGATACTGCTGATCTCAGGAACTCTTTTCTCAACGCAACCAGTTCAAAGCCTACTGCACGTAAATGACGCGTCGAACGAGCGCACTATAGATATAGAGGGATTCGCTTGGGACATCACCAAAAATCCAGTCATTACAGTCCTAATCATTCCGAACCCGGATTTGCCGGGTTGGAGAAACGATTATGTCGAAGACGTCAAGCAGGCCTTCAAGGACTGGACTATCTGTACCGCAATATTCACAGCTGAACACGGCTACACTTATCTTAACAAAATCAGATTCGATATACATGTAGCCGAGGCTAATGATACTGCAAACGGCAATTACAATATAACGGTCAAATGGGTAGCACACATAGACGTGCGTGGCGCTGCGGGCGGAACAGTCGTGCTCTCTAACCCAAATGGAGAAATCACTAAAGTATCTATTACTATACCTATAACAGTGGATAAGAACGGTCAAATAATTACGTTAGCCGATGATGACGTTCGAAACATTATGGCAGACGAAATAGGGCACTCACTGGGGCTTGGGCACAGCAACTATCCGGAAGACGCAGATTACGGCTTCTACGATATTCCCAGTAAAGTAATCTGCCATAGCTCGCTAGACCTCATTGGGTTAGCCACCGTCTACGAGTATCTAGGTCAAGGTGATTTTCAACCCCCCGCAAAATCCACAGTAAGCTTGCAGGGAACCGGTATCACATATCACTACATGAGGAACGGAATGTAAAAACTACCCCTGTTCATCTCTAGTCGAGGATACAGGGACCCGGTGAAAGTTATTAGTCTCGAGCAGATAAACAGAATTTTCGTTACCAAAAAATTAAGTCTGAATTCCCCAATTACCTTAAGTAAATACGTTGGTAACTAGGATTAGGTAAACTTGGATATGGGACAGGTTAATAAAAGCGCATTAATCGTAATCGCGCTACTGTCTACGACTTTATTCGCGCTTGTAATGGCAACCAGCATGCCTTCAGCTGCGGCGGCAGACGCTCAATTAGGTACAATATTCTGCGACAAGGCAATCAAATCGTCTTCTCCTAGTAATTCGGCTAAAATTACTGTAGATTTACCTATTGACGAAGTTATAGGCGGCACTGTAACCACCTACGCGACTCTAACGGATGAAAATGGTTCACCAATAATTGCAGCTCCCGTGCTCTTCTACGTGGACGGCAAACGTACGCCTCCGGTCTGGATTGGGCATGCGATTACAGATTGCGACGGTGTCGCTATCATCAGATTTACGAAGCAAGACTCTGGACCTCTAGTGTTAACGGCGAAGTTCCTCGGAGGAAACGGCATCCAGCCACAAGAAATCACCGCTACAATGGAGTTAAAGCAGTTAGTACATAATGAAGCAGACGTTGCAGGCATGGGGACAATCGGAGTCACAGCCATGGTGGCCGTAATCGGCGCGGCCGCAGTGATGGGCGCAGTAATAGCCATCCGCGAAGACAAAAAAGATGAACTCACGCAACAATAACGGCTTATCTCAAAGACAGCCCGATTGAACAGGCTTCATTGATTGAGCGCGATACTCACTCCTAGTAACCCGTCTCCTGCTTGGCGTAAAGAGAACAAAGGTCTCATGAGCTTCCTCACAGAATTAAATGGGAGATTCGATTACCAGATCAGAATCAATGCGAAAGAATTATAGTTAAGGAAAGAAGAGACAGATAAATCCCCTAATTACATGGACTACACTGAAAAACTTTAATGTGCAATCTTACAGCTTATAGAAAAGACATTTGCTTGAAACTTATGTTGCAGGCAATCCGACCCCAAGACAAGAACACATTGCATAGAACCTTCAGCGGAGTACTTCGATGACCTCCTAAGATTCACATTGCCTAGCAGAAAACGTTTTCCGTTCTTTAGGGAACGATATTTCTGAAAAACGACTATATCCAGTTCGGAATTCTGTTCAAGTCATGAGTAGTAATTCTGCAGCGCCGCTTATGTTAGCGGTAGTTGCTATACTTGTCGGAGCAGTAGCAATTGGGCTAAACTACATTACATCTGGTCCTGAAGGCCCAGCGGGACCAGTTGGAGCACAGGGAGCAGCCGGTGCACAAGGTGAACGAGGACCTCAGGGAGCATCAGGAGCACAAGGAGCAGCTGGAGCACAAGGCCCAGCGGGAGCACAGGGACCACCAGGACAGGCTGGAGCAGCTGGACCTCAGGGACCAGCTGGAACGCAGGGCCCAGCAGGACCACAGGGACAAGCGGGTCAACAAGGCGCAGCAGGAGCGAAGGGAGATCCAGGAGCAGCTCCCAGCCTCGAAGCGATACAGCGAATGGTGCGTGAAGAGGTGGAGAAAACCGCAAGCGCTGCAGCCTTAGCTGAGGGGGGTAGGCTTTACGATACTTGGTGGAAGGTAGATGCAGGAGCCACAGCGCCCACCGTGAATAATCCTCTCTGGTCTCTTCAGACAAAGAACACTAGGACTGGAGGCGACACTTGGCGTTGCAAAGAGTGTCACGGTTGGGACTATACCGGCAAGGACGGCGCTTACGGTTCAGGCTCTCACGCCACCGGATTCAAAGGCGTCTACGACACAAGAATCAAGAGCACAAGAGAACTCGTGAATATCCTGAAGGGCTCAGCGAACCCAGCGCACAACTTCTCAACAGTAATGAGCAGTGCGGCATTAACCAAGCTCGCAACATTCATTGCAGGAGGAGGCCTCATCGACGAAAGCACCTACATCGATTACACGACAAAGAAGCCAATAGGATCAAACGCAACACACGGGAAAGAACTCTTCAATTCAGTCTGCAGCACCTGCCACGGCCCAGATGGGCGAACATTGAAGTTCGATGGCAAGGACGTTGTAGGCACCATAGCTAACGACAATCCATGGGAGTTCCTCCATAAAGTAAGGTTCGGCCAACCCGGTACACCGATGCCTGCAGGGATAGAACGAGGCTGGACCGTAAAAGACGCTCTGGACGTACTAGGATACAGCCAGACACTGCCCAAAGAATAGGCCAAACGGCAACTCTTTTGGGCTTCACCCCTTTTTACGTAGTGCCTTGACTACGTAGATTTGGCCTCCAACTCAGTATCTCGCCACAAGTTAGCGGGTGATCTGTATTTCTAAATCATCGCGGGTTTTCTCTGACCGAATGATGCGGGGATTCTTCAACCTAATGCTTCAGTGCGTCTTGATGAAGTTGAACCACGCATGAAGTTTTTCGATACAGGATGCATATCTTCCGCGTCTTTCGAGAAACAAATTTTCTTCCTTGCGAATCTCTTCCCGTAGTTCCTGACTTCTTTCTGTGCGTTGTATTGGGTACCAGTCTTTTTCTCCGAGCATTACCTTCGTTATCATCGTTTTGTCCATCAATTATTGCTACAGCCAGTCGATTCCCCTCAAGTCGTACTCCAGAGCCCTTCCTTCAAGTCTCTCGCATATCTGGATTAGGTTTGATAGTTGCCAACTGCATGCCATGCTCTTCACTCTTAGCAAGAGACGGGCTGCTAAGAGTATGACACTCCAAATCAAAGAAGCCTGTTCACTCCCCTTATTTTGGGGACAAGCTCTAAGATAAAAGCCAGTGCGAACAACTAAGCCATTAATTAGTCACTGGCGATCATCTATCGTTTCGAGCCAAAATCACAAAGATGCTCTCAAAAATCCTTACTCCGAGTCATTCTTCCGCGGTGCATCACTTGAATAGAGAAGTATTTTAACTGCCATTGAAACCTATCAACCAATGGTATCCATCATAGAGTACCATGACCTCCTTATAGAACTAGCAGCTGTTTTCTTCTCAACTTTTCTAGCAGTATTCACATTCAGGTTAGCTAGATTCTTCAAACATGGAATATTCTACAGCTCATACAGGCTCTTATGGCCCGCATTCACTTCATATTCCATAGGTTCCTTTTTTGATTTCGCTGCATATCTCAGTATGGATCCCACTTGGTTTCAAATAATTACACATCTCAATCTGGACATCACGTGGTTGCACATAATTCATGCACTGGGCCATGCCCTTTTCTTCGTTTTCATAACGTTAAGCGTCTATAGATTCTACAGGGCTTGGCTGGAAATGGGAATGAAAGAGGTATAGCTCCAGAGTGAACAGAGCCCCAGACTAGCAACTAGCAGAAAGCTGTTTGCAGCAAATCACGGCTGGACGACTATTTGTCCAGGCGGAATACATGGCGGATCGTCCGCTGCGGCTTCAACCGCGCATTCAGCTGAACCCCATTCTGGGGTCGACGGATCCGTGAAGGTGAAGGTTCCTTCCGTTCCGGCTGTAAGAAGTGTAGTCTTTTGACCATTGGCAGCAGATATATCCTTTAACTCTACACCAAGATCTGGAACAGAGAAGCTATGTTCATCATCATCGTCACCATTTAGAACTACAAGTTCGTATGTCTCACCTTTTTTGAGATAGATGGTGGAGGGGATCCATACTTTGGCTTCATCAGTGGTCTCTGTAAGTTTCACCTTGACCTGCTTGCTCGCAGTTCCTGTATTATCAGCTTGCTGAGTAGGCGTTGCGGAGGACATTGCAAGGTAGATGCCTGCTATCGCTACTACAATAATAGCTGCTATAGCGATGGTTCGGGTATTCAACGTTAGATGATTAGGAATCCACTACTGGCATATTTAGAATTTACGATTTTACAGTAAATATCTGTAATTTTCATGCGGGTTGCATTAGCTTCTATAAGCTAGTATTTACAAATAAGAACATTATGGTTGGACGATTATCTGCCCAGATTTTATACATGGAGGAGCCAACGATCCTACAAAGGCATCTACTGCATCATCCATCTGCTCAGTCAAGCTCGCTATCTCCTTAATAGTGGTCGCCTTCCCAAGATCGGTTACCAGCTTAACGATATCGGGGGAGACTATCTCCTTATACTCGTTTACCAGACTCTTGATCTGATCGATAACGGGCTTAGCTTTACTCACCGAGTTTGTTTCATTTAGATTCTCAACCATATTTTCAAGTCGAAATGCAAAATCTCTTCGTGATACCTCTTCAGGTGGTGGAGGTTTGCAGTCTAGCTTTGACTCGGGGTCATTGAATAGAAATGTGCCCTCGCGGTCGGCTGTGAACTTTATGGTTATCCTTCCGTTTCTTGGAGGTATCATCTCGGTCTGTATTCCGAGCTCTGGAACTGAGAGTGAGTGATCGAACTCGTCGTCGCCATTGACTACGGTGAGCTGAACAATATCGCCTTTCGTGAGGTATATTGTAGAGGGTACCCAGCCTTCCTCACCCTCCCTAACCTCACTCAGGGTCAGTGTCACCGACTTGTCTCGGGTAATAGTGGGAGGAGCAGCAAATAGGAGGAAGTAAGCTGCAACACCAGCTACAATCACCACGAGCGCAATAACGAGCAGAGATGATGTCTTGGCTAAGCGGATCCGACCTCACCTCATATTTTATGGAGATATAGATAACTCTTTTCTCGAAAAACTGGAGATTGTCCTATGATAAAGTTTATGTGTCGTCTAACTGTAGAGCCGGTTTAAGCATGGCCACCGTCTCTCTCAAGGGTCTGACAAAGAGTTATGGGGATATCCGGGCAGTCAACGAGGTAAGCATTGATGTTCGGGAAAAGGAGTTCCTCACAATCCTCGGTCCCTCAGGTTGTGGGAAAACAACACTTCTCAGAATGATAGCTGGATTAGAGACACCTACAGGGGGCGATATTTTGATTGATGGAAACTCGGTGCTGGACGTTCCCACGCGTGAGAGAGACATTGCGATGGTCTTCCAAACCTACGCATTATACAACCATATGACTGCGTATGATAATATCGCGTTTCCGCTGAAGATGCGCAAAGTTCCTCAGCAAGACATCGATCTCAAAGTGAAGGAGGCGGCTGAGATGCTCGGCATAAAACAAGTGCTGGATCGCAAGCCGGGAAAACTCAGCGGAGGGGAACAGCAGAGGGTTGCTCTTGGGCGCGCGATTGTGAGGGAGCCTAAGGTCTTTCTGATGGATGAACCGCTTACCTTCCTAGATCCCAAACTTAGAACACAGATGCGTGTTGAAATGAAGACGCTCCAGAGGCGGCTGGGAGTCACAACGATCTATGTGACGCATGATCAGGCTGAGGCGATGACGATGTCAGATCGCATAGGCATGATGAGGGGCGGTGTTCTGCAGCAGATCGGAACACCTGAGGAGATATACTATAAGCCGGTAAACACCTTCGTCGCGAGCTTCTTGGGCTCTCCGCTAATCAACCTGATTAACTGCAAATACGTGGAGCAGGATGGAAAGGCAGTGCTTGACGCGGGTGCCTTCAAGATTGATATTACAGACATCAAGGGAGCGATAAACGGCGAAAAGGGTGGAAGCGAGGTTATCCTCGGTGTCAGGCCTGAAGATATCTCTGTTTCACGGAAGAAATCAGCGTCCGGTATTGAGTCAGAGGTCTATTTAACAGAGCCACTAGGATCAGAAACAAATCTGATACTGAAGGTAGGAGGTAACAACGTGAACACCAAGGTCGGAGGCGTAAGCGACATTAAGGCTGGAGAAAAAGTCTGGATCACTTTCGACAAGAACAGGCTCCACCTCTTCAAAAGCACGGGCGAATCCATTCGATAGCGTAACGCAAGATAGACAAAAAAAGTCCTGTGAATTTTTTGCTTCTCTAATACTAAGTTAGAGATTTTGGTCTAGATAGCGGAGAAGGTCTCCGAAGGCTCTTAGGTCGCGGTTGAGCAGGGCAATTCCTGATGCTCGAACAGCCGGGCTTTCAGGACGATAGAGTCTGACATAGGGATCTACGGCTTTATCGATTAGCGGTTGAACATTTGTCCGCTCTGTGTCAAGGTACTGGAACATTATATTTGAGGGATGGAAGTCAGTTACATTTTCGCCTATGAGACGGCTACCTACATCTGATGAGGGTGAGATTGCAACGACCGCCTTTACGCCTTTCACGTAGACTGAAGAGGCGTAGGCGACAGTTCCGCCTAGCTGAGCCCCAACTACGCCAATCCTATTAGGATCAACATCACTTCTACTCTGCAGGTAGGTAACGGCGCCTTCAACATCCTTAATCAGATTATCGTAGTATTCACCAGTTCGTGGAACACTTTGGCTCTGTCCGAAACCTCTCATGTCAATGGCTAGGACAGCATAGCTTCGATTAGTGAACTGCGGGATGAAGGAGTCCCAGTCATGCATATCGCCGCTGTACTCGTGAATGAGAATAACAGATTTGAACGGAGGCTTGATCGTTTCTGGAGTGTACCATGTGGCGCTGATCTTTACGCCGTCGGAGGCGGGGAAGGTTACGTCTTGAGAGTTGTAGGGGTTCGCACCGCTTGGATTAACAAGCATCCAGCTACCTACAGCGGCGACTATAACTACCGCAATCAAAACGTAAACAAGTGGTCGTGCCATACTTTCTATAATCAGATGCTGGGAGGTATTAATCTATTATGGCGGTACTCTTTTCGCTCCTGCTGCCTGTTTACTCGACAAGAAGAGGGGCCAGTAGAATAGACAGGACGAGGATGATTATTATGATGGCGAAGAATGAGATGATTCGAATTGTGATGTGACCTGTACTGGATGACTCCACTATTGCTCCACCGAGAAGGCTTACTGCGGCTCCAAGCACCAAGATGTAGAAGCCGTAGGAGTATAGGAAAAGAGAAACTGGCTGCAGAATTGCGGCTAGCCCAACTAAGGATAGCACTAGTCCAAGGATCTCTATCCTTGTTTTCAGGTGGCTAAAGTCTCGCGTGGCTAGCTTTGCTTTGCTCATTCGGTCTAGTCTACCTCCCGACGGATTGTTCCAGCAGAGAAGCCTATGAGTAGGTAGCGCTGGATAAGGAATGCGAATACGAAGGATGGAAGCATATGAACAAGCGACATCGACGCTAGAGGACCCGGTGCAAGAACGCCGATCCTAAGTAGATCATCGAAGTAGTCGGCGAGGAAGACGAAGGTCGCGGCCTTAGTTTCAGTTAAGGTCAAGGTGAAAATGAAGTCATTCCAAGCTACTGTAAAGGCGAAAACAGCTGCAACAACCAACCCTATCTTGATTTGCGGAAGCACAACCCTGAAAAGAATATCGAAAGTTGAGGCACCGTCAACCTTAGCAGCATCCTCTAAGCTACGCGGAAAACCGTCGAAGAAGTTCTTCAAAATCCAGACTGTGAGTGGAAGAGCGAAGGTAGCGTAGACCAGTGATAGCCCGATGTGCGTATCTTGTAGGCCAATCCGCTTGAACAGTTCATAGAGAGCTGGTGTGAAAACAATCGGTGTGACAGCGTGAAGGGTAAGCATGTAGGTGAGTAAAGCTGTTCCGCCAACCACCTTGTAGCGAGAGAGAGAGTAAGCCAACAACATCCCCGCTACTATAGCGATGCCGGCGCTTGCAAGCGCAATTACGATGCTGTTACCTAGAAAACGTGGGAACTGGCCTGCAATACCGGCGAAAACAGGTTCTCCAGTGTGAGGATCAATAATTGAGGAACCGAACTCATAGTTCTGCAAAGTTGGTGTAAAGATGAATATGGGGATCTTGGAGACAGCCACCTCACTCGACTTCAATGAGGTCAGGACAATCCATGAGAGCGGAAAGAGAACCATGAACAGCCATAAGCCTATGAGTGCAAACCTTGGGATAGACAGCATCTTCTTCAACTGTCTGCGTGATGATCGTTTACTCAACCTTCTCTATCCTCCACAAGTATCTAAGGTAGGTGTAGACCAGTACTAGAGACATAACTACCATGATGACTCCGACGGTTGCCATTTGACTGGTCTCGAACGCTCTGAAGCCCAAGGTATACAGGTATGAGGGGAGCATGTCGATGCTTAGAGGATTCGGGCCCAACGGTGGAGGAACGTCCAGCCATTCACGGATAACTTCCCAAGTCCTCAGCGCATCTGCGAACCTGAAGATTACAGCTAGAAGGATGAAGGGCCTAGCATAAGGGAAGATGACGTATCGGAATCGAGCCCACCACCCGGCACCATCCACATGAGATGCTTCAAGCACCGACTTCGGCACCGATGACAATCCTCCAACTATCATCAGCATAACGAAAGGTGTCCACGTCCAAGCGTCCACCGACACGACTGCAAAGAAGGCGTCACGACCGTAACCGTCAAACTGGAGACCTACGATACTCGTTGCCCAGTTGAGGAAGCCGAATTCCGGCTGGAACATAATTACTTTGAAGACCATGGCGGTGATCTCCGGCGCAATCATCATTGGGAGAATTGAGAGCGTCAGCACCAAGCGGTGACCGCGAAAGTGCTCAGAGAGAGCGAGGGCAAGCCCCAGTCCAAGAAGAAGCTCAATACCGACCGCAGTTACTGCGAATTTAGCTGTATTCTGGTAGCGAAGCCAGATGTCAGGATGCGACGCCATTGTCGCGTAGTTCTGGAGACCTACAAAGACTGGAGCCCTCCCGAAGACCTCTATAGAGTAATCATAGAAACTGATGCCGAAGGTCCAAACGTAAGGAATGATCGCGAAGAGAAAGAGCAGAATCGAGCCGGGAATGAGTAGCAGATACTTCAGATGCTTTTCCTTTATCCTGAAGGGGCCCGCCAAGAATACCTCACCTGACATCCACACGACTGAGTTGATATATTTATCCCGAGCTCAAATTATTCTGCGCCGAATAAATATCCGACGTAGACGCCGATTCAATGTAGAAGGCATACATTCTCTTTAGCCCAATAGCTAAGAGAACAACGGCGACCGCCGCTGGAGGATCATCAAGTGCAAACGCAACATCAGCAGTAATATAAGGTATCAGAGGCTCCGCAATCAGATTCAATACTCGTTCCACGACGATGAAAAGTATTGCTAAGGCAATATACTGCGGGCCGCTTCCACCTTTGATAGCGAGTAGATTCACGCCTCGGCCAAGCCGGGTAATTTTAGAGACATAGTAGAAGCTAATAGCCGCTGCTACCAGCGAGATAGCGGTAGAGAAAAAGTCAAGCCAGAAAGGGTAGAATCTTAAATCCATCAACGCATCACTGTTTATGAGACAACCTCCACAAGCTCAGGAGCACGCTCTTTTACAAGCGAGTTTAGCCGCAATCGCACCTTTATAAATGAAGAGATGCTTTCGTGCAGATTCAACCTGTACTCCATAAGAAACTCGCGGATCACCCACTGATCATCAACGTCATCAATAATCTCATCCAGCCTCAGAAGGGTAGTGCGGAGCAGTAGAACTCCTCGGCGTAGTGCTTCATCAGCAGATCGACGCCTTTGTTCATTACCGGAACGAGATAAAGGGGCCGGCAACCTAGAGATATCGTCTTCGTCCTTGATCATCTTTGTCAGAGAGCGAATCTCCTTCAGTGTTAGATGGCTGGACGAGGCTAGTTGTCCTAGTTCCTGACACATTGCACCGTTATCAAGCGAGAGGAGCTCCTCCGCTACGCTGGAGCCTATCTTGCCGATTACGAGATCATTCCGGATTTCCTGCGGGAGCCCGAGTAGACGCATACGTTTGCTGACGTATTCCTGACTCTTTCCTATCCGTCTCGCCAGATCCGAAACACCTCCCCAGCCGTATTCATCCACATATCTTCGGAAGGCCTCAGCCTCCTCAATCGGGTTCAAGGTTCGGCGCTGTATATTCTCGACCAAGGAAACCTCGAACGCTTCACGATCATCTAAATCCACGATGTGACATGGAACTTTTCTCCAACCGAGGCGGCGGCAAGCTTCAAATCTTCTGCTGCCGGCGACTATCTCAAACTCACGTCCACACGGCCGAACCACAAGCGGCTGAAGCAGACCTAGGTTGTCTATGGACTGGAGAAGCCCCTCAATTTGTCCAAGGCCTGTCCTCACGTTATATGGTGAACAACATATGCTGCTTATTCTGATCTCTTCTATAAGCCCGAGATGCGCCAACTAGGTGTTGGTGTGAGAATAATCTTATAAACCGCGTGAGCAGTTTTGAGTGCAAATGCACTCAACTCATCATACTACGGGGTTGCGTTAAGGGCAATGTCCACTCCGGAGAGTGACAAGCGGAGAACCGTCAACATAAATGAAAAGATAGCTGAGGAGTTAAACCGCATTGCCAACCAAGAAGGGAAAACTCTCTACAGCCTGATCAACGAAATCGCGGTTATCGGAATTGACGCATACCGGCGCGGTTTTCCCCTTAAGGACGCAGTCGAGACCCGTGTCTTCCTCGACAGGGTGAAGAGAAGCCGGATGATACTGGTCAACCAAGATCTTTGGTACACAGCGAGCGGAATCGCCTACAGAAAGGATCGGGATGGATGGCTGAACAAGGCTTACGAGAAGGCCAAGTGGTACGGTCGGCTCCTCAGCGAGGAATCCTCGGATGACTCGTTCATCGAATCACTCCGGAAGATGCTGTACAACCTATTCTGGGACTGCAATGAGGTCCAGATCCGGAAGAATAGCGAGGATACATTTGATCTACGTGTCTTCTTCATCCCCGAGATGCCGCTGCAGCACGCATCGGTCGTCCTGAGGATGGTCGAGGGATTGCTGAACTCGTCCGGCTACGCAATCCTAAGACACACAGCTGAGCAGGGATACCTAACCATACTCTTCAAACGGGTTCCACTACCCGATATGCAGCAGTAATAGAGAGAAGCATGATACGGCGTCAACGGATTGAGAGTAGATCTTTGAGGGCGACATCTTCACTCTTAATCTTCACACCTTCCTTCTCCCGCTTTCGAATATAGGCCGCGATAATCTGCTTCAGCTTTCCTTCGTCCAGTCGGCCCCATGGGGTCTCCGGCTCGAGGAGCCGCTTCGGGATTCTGATGCTGTCCATCCGGAATCCTTCTTGGAACTTGTACTTCAGGAGATTGTGAGATATTTCTCTACCAAGCTCACCGAGGCTTTCAGGAGTATGTTCTATGCCGATGGCTGCCAGCATCTTTGAGACCATCGTTTTGTCGTAGACTTTGCGAGCAAAGTAGCAGACTCCGAGCGAGTATATTATGTAGAGCCAGTCCTCCTGCTCGACCAGATAGGCCGCTATCTTCTCAGCATCAAACTCTTTTCCTAAATTACCTTCATCATAGGAGTAGCCGGAGTTGCTGAGATGTGAATGCCGCGCCCCTACAACTGTGCCGGCGATGGAGCCGTAGCCTGTCATGTATCCTGCTGGCCCAATGCCTCCAAGAGACACTGCGAAGTCTTTACCGCCGTATTTGTCAGCCGCCGAGTCAAGCCCACGTGCCAAAGCGGAGTAAAAGGGGCTTCTCCTCGCGCTCGATATGCGTCTAAGCATCTCCACATAGGTGGCTGAGTCTCCCCAGACCGGTTTCAACCCACCGGTCTCACCCTCGCCTATCAACCCCTTTTCGAAGGCCTCAGTGGCCCAGCCTAAGATGTTGCCCGCGGTCATCACGTCAAGACCCAGTTCTTCACAAACCGCGATGAGCCGCAGCAACCCGTCATAATCGCTCACTTTGAGGTTTGAACCGAGAGCATACATCGGCTCGTAGTTGTAAGGTACGAGGCGGCTCTCCTTGAACAGCTCGCGGCGACCTCTTTCATGCGGAGGGCTGAACTCATCCTTTACGTCAGCTAGGTGTACGCAGGCGATGGGGCAGCTGGCGCAGGAAATTTTGCGCTCCAACCGGTTCTCCGCAATAGTCTCACCGGATATTTTCTCAGCGTCTTCGAAACGGGTTTTGCGGAAGTTCTCAGTTGGTAGAGCACCCATCTCGTTGAGGCTGAGAATGTTAGCAGGAGTTCCGTAATCATGGTACTTCACCATCAGATCGGTTCCGACTATGTTCTGATACACCTTCTCGTAATAGTCCTTGATCGTTAATGGATTGGTTAACGCAACTCCTTCAGCGCCGTTAACAGATATTGCCTTCAACCGCTTGCTCCCGAAGATGGCTCCTAGACCCATTCTGCCGAAGTGGTGATACCTATCCACCACCACGTTACTGTAGTGAACAAAGTTCTCTCCAGCCGCTCCACAGCTTATGACGCTGTGAAGACCATCATCTCCGAAGCTGCCGAGCGCCTGCTCAACCTGCAGCGGCGAAAGCCCCCAGAGCGAAGAGGCCTTCCGTATCTTCACATCGCTATCATTAATGACTAGCGCAACCGGTTCCACAGAGGCACCTTTGATCACCAAGGCGCTGTAGCCCGCTAGGCTGAGGGCTGATGGGAAGTATCCTGCCGCATGTGTTTCACCGAGGTTCCCAGTCAGAGGTGACTTGAACATTGCAACCGCCTTCACGATGCATGGTAGCACCGTTGTAAGCGGGCTGCCGGCGATTATGATAGGTGCGTCGGGTGAGAACGGGTCGATTTTCGCAGGAGCCTCATCCAGCAGCAGTTTGGAGGCTACGCCGGCTCCGCCGATATATTTCTGGAAGAGCTCAGGCCGCTCAACCACTTTGCTGGTGCCTTCGGTCAGATCTACGTAGAGGATGCGGTTAGACAGTGGCAATCTCCTTCTCCTCCTCGTAGCTGAAGACGTTGTGGGGGCAGTATTTGGCGCAGTCGCCGCACTTGTCGCAGATAACCGGCATTTTGGTTTTACGGTCTAGAACTAGGGCGGTCAGCGTGCAGGCTTTGACGCAGTCGAAGGTGGTGCATCCCTTGCATTTCGAAGCTATGAGGGTGATGCCGCCTTCAGGCAGAGGTTGCAGTGCACCGTGGGGACAGGCTGATGCGCACTCAGGGTTCGGGCAGTAGCGGCATGCTATAACTGTGAAGCGGTTGCTGAGGGATCTGTCAGGGCGGACGAAGACGGCTGTTCGCGTCTGATCAACCGAGTCGAAGAGGTGGCGGGAACACGCGTAGAGACAGTTGTAGCAGCCGATGCAACGGGAGCTATTCTTAACCTCAATGCGGAATCTCATAATAGTATTCGCTTACTTGCTTACTCACTTATTTCGGTGCATCCCAATGCTTTTTGATGAAGCCTCCGATCTCCGAGGAGTCCTGTGGCCCTATCATAGCTTCCCAACCGGTTGTATCCTCGATATCGCCTTTCAGTCGAGCTGCGCGTCCAGGAATCACCATTCGCTTATGGTTGAGCTTTCCAGCTATACTGGAGGCGCCTAGGACGTCATTGATTTTGGTAGCATTGAACTGTCCACCGGCGACACCGACCTCCACTGCGAGCCCTTCCGTATCAGCTACGATGAGGTAGCAGTTGACTCCTGAGGCTTCGATGTCGTTCATAACTGTGTAGTAAGTTAATGCGAAGTTTGTGGTAACGAGTACAGGGGAGCTTCCATTCACCGTTCCTATCTCTTTGACACCTGACTCTACTGAGACAGGCTTCCTAGGATCGGTGTAGATGGCCTGTCGCAGCGTTGCGACCGGTAGAACCGCCCAGATGTCTAGGCTGTGCATTACAATGATGTCAGCATACCTGTTAACTAGAAGTGAAGCGATATACGACTCCCGATACGCAGTGACTACAGGATCGGCCATCTCCGCTGTGGCCCACACGACGGCAGGGATGCAGAGAAGAGGATAGCCGAGCGCCTTCTCTTTCAGCAACCCGGATCTGCGGAGCATCACCAGATTGTTAACCGTTTCTTTCAACAGGCCGCCTTCGACAAGCGTACCCGGATCAAGCACAATATCTTTCAGCCCCATAGACTCCAGAGTTGAAGCCAGTGAGACCAGTCCGTCTAGATTATTCGGCGAGGAGGCTACTACGGGGCAGACGTATCGCTGAGCAAGTTCACCTACCTCCTTCCAGTTATCCTTAGTAGCTGCGTAAAGCAGAGGACGCTTCTCACATACACCCTGAACCTCCAGCGCCGCTCTCAGAGAGACTGGATCGGTGGAGCAGAGCATCAAGGGGAGGCTGCAGCCTTCGTTTACAAGCTTCACTGTTGAGGCGAACCGCTCCGGCTCACCTGAAGCAGCTCTGACTGCAATCATGTCGAGCCTCATCTCCTGCCCCATCTTAATCATCGAGAACTTCTCAGTCGCAACACATCTGCTACGGATCTCCTCCGCAGTCATGTTGTCGCTTACATCAATCGCTATAGCGGTCTGGTTGTGATAACTTAGCTGATGCCGGTATAGAACTTCTTCACCGCCGATCTTAACAGTCCGCTCACCGGAGCCTATCTTGACTTCACGGATCGATGGAGCAATCATTGCGACTAGCTTCTCCAAATTCTTCTTGTAGCGAGATTGCTTAACCATAGGTGGGCAGTCTTGTGGGAGCTTGCTTCGCTCAAGCATCCTTGAAGCGAAGGCCATGCAGTTAGCTTCACCGCACTCACCGCAGTTAGTCTGTGGAAGAAGCTTGTAGATTGAGAGTAGACCTAGCTTTTCACTCATCAAGCATCACCCTCCTCATCAACGTCATCAATTATCCTAGCGCAGTCACCCAATCTTCGACTACGCCTCCTTTAGCTGAATTTCCGAGCAGATCCTGGACAAGCCCCTTGGCGACGCGGGTGGTGGCGGGGTGGCTGATCATGAAGAGGTCTCCGCCTGCCAGCATAGCGGTGAGCAGTGTAATTGTCTCCCAAAGCGGGCCTCTGAGCTCCCTTGGCCCAATGTCTTCGTTCTTCATCCATGCTTCACGGGCACCCCAAGCGTTGCTGGCCGGTGCAAGAACTGGCATCTGCAGATCTTCGTCTCCAAGCAACCCAGCGAGCTTGATCCGCTCCATTATGCTGATGGTGTAGTCGATACCGTATCCTAAGGCTGCGGTGGTAGGGTCAATCACGATGTGATCCTTCGGAAGCCCTTCGCTAAGCAGCGTCTTGTTGAGTTTCTTCGCATTGTTAACATCCATAGGAGTGAAGGCTACTACGGAGTGTCCGTACTTGTTAGCGGCCTCGACGATTCGTTTATGATCGTTATCGGTGTTCGCTGAGTTCAGCAGAATTCGTTCACCGGCAGCAGCTGCTGCAGCTGCTTCAAGTACGATTGGGTCTTTCTGCTTGTTACCGGAACCTCCGATAATTATCGGAACATCGACGGCTTGAAGAACCTGCTCAACTGTTTTCGCAGCGGTCTGTGGAGAAGTGTCGTTCAGCAGAGGGTCGGTGCTGATCAGGTTAAGTGAGACGATGTCGGCGCCGAACTCGACGCATCGTTTAGCCCATGCTGCAGGATCGGTCATGACGTCTTCATAATGCATCTTCACCATCTTGGCTAGGCTTAACGGCATATCGAAGATGTCCATTGCGAATGCTGGGCGGTTAGGGTTCTCAGCCTCGAAGCTGTAGAAGGGCATCGTCCGCGCTCCACCGATCTTGACGATGCTTCCTCTTGATCCGCCTTCGGATCTGGTTGCGCCTAGCTGAACCTCGACAACTCTGCCCGGGTACTGCTCCAGCGGAGTAGCGTACTTCGCCTCTAATAGCTGTTGAATCTGGGCCTGTTTTGAGGATTGGGCTTGAAGCTGTGGCAGCGGCCTTGCTCCTGACATTATTGATGAGACAATCGGCTGTATGATTAGTTCTAGCTGCTCTACGTCGAGAGTGACGTTGTCAATCTCAATCTCACCTAGTTCTTGCACTACCTTCAGCAGGTTTTTGACCAGATTAGTTGATTCAGATTCTTCACCCATTTTGCTTCACCTTCTCTTGAACCACTACTTCTTGTCCAGCCGTTTGATGATTATCTTCTCCGCAGTTATCTTCGCGTTCTTCAAGATGATCTTGAAACCGCCTGATGCGGGTAGCTGCAGTGTAGGAGCACTGATTACTGTTTCACCCTCGGCGGGGAGTTGAATCGCCGTCGTCGCTCCAGTTTCAGCTGTCGCCTCAGTTTCCGCAGACTCCGCTTCGGAGGCTGCTTCCTGCTCCTTCCATCGCTGCAGGATCGGATGCTGCTTCTGAGTTAGGAACTGCTTCATGTCAGCTAGGTTTTTTACGTCCTTTTCAGTCGCGATCTTATCAACAATATCGGCAGGGATCGAGCTCTTGACCCGCTCCTTCACATCGTATGGCATCCAGACTACTCGGTTCCATCCTCCGTCCGGCTTCAGGAATCTGGGTGAACGGAGATACTCGATGGCGATGCCGTTGAAGCCTGGGCTCTGAACTCCGCCGCTGGTGTTGGTGGCCATCGCTGAGAAGGTTAGTCCGTTTACGGCCTCTTCACGGTAGTCTCGGTTAACTACGCCTACTGCGTCGATCTCAGGGATGTAGAAGGCTATGCCTTCGAAGCATCCGCAGGAGGTGTGGGGGTTCTCGAACATGCTGTATATTGAGACTGTCTGTACAGAGCCTAGAGACTTTTCTTGCAGCACCTTGTCTACTCCTCTGTAGATGCCTTTCTCAGTGTCAATCACCGCTCCTTTCTCGATTACGAAGTTTGGGCCGTTGGGATCGATGTTTGATGCTGCTCTAGCGTCAAACCAGCTGATTGAGCCGCAGGAGCCGGTTCGGTTAGGGGTGATGACGCACATGTGGCTGGGGGCGAATGACTGGCACATGACGCAGCCGTAGAACTGCTCCACGTCTTCA
The DNA here is from genome assembly GCA_016190055.1 of Nitrososphaerota archaeon. GTDB lineage: Archaea > Thermoproteota > Nitrososphaeria > Nitrososphaerales > JACPRH01 > JACPRH01. The sequence goes on from JACPRH010000037.1 coordinate 71,564, forward strand.
TCCATCAGGCTTCGTGTCCTTTCGTCTCGCTCCGCCCAGATCGTCATCGCTGTCTTGAGTTGCTCTGAGATCTGCGCCGGCTCTGTGTAGAAGGTTACCTGAACCTTCTCTAGAATAGGGAAGCTTGTCTTGTACAGCCAGATTAGGGCTTTGCCGAACCATTCAAGCGAGTTGAACCCGTGTTTGTAAGCGTCTTTTGTGAAGCGGATCCAGATGTCGTACCTCTGGTTTACATGCATGACTCCTTCGATGTAGTTGAGGAAGTAGTGGATTCTCCGCTCTAAGACGCCTGCGATATCGTTCTCCACCTTTGCACCCGCTACCTCGATGAGGATGCCTAGAGAGTAGCTTCCGTCTTCAGCCATCTCAGAGATATCTGGGCCTTCGATGATGATTCGGGCGTCCTCAATCTCGTTTAGTTGACGGGGTCGGACAAGCTCGAATTTCGCTTCGGCCTTTAGTCCCCCGAATTCGAGATACATCTGAGGTTTCCTGACCCGCTCGCCTTCATGCATCTCTCCGATGTCGACTGGGAACGCTGGCTTTTGGACTCCTGACGGTAGGGTCCTCAGCTCATTTGCATCACAGATTTTACCCATCTTTACTTCTTCGCCTCCAGTAGTTGAAGCATCGCATCTAACCCTGCCTTCCACTTATCAGGGGTGAGGTTCTCCAGCGAAAATGTCGCGTTAGGGTGGTAGAACCGGTCGAGAGAGATAGTTTTCTGGTTTGGAGCAAAGTGCTTCAGCGTTGAAAGCATCATGCTCTGGAAGTAGTACAACCCGCCTATGAATACAGCCATATCGTAAGCCCCCATTCCGTCAAAACCTTTCCAGCTTTCATCCTTAAGCCTGTTCACCGCATCTTCCAGCCCCATGTTTATCAACTTTACATCTGAAACACTTTGGAACGCCTTGAAGACACCCGGCGAGGCCACGATTGTTCCGCCTAGGTTTCTAGCCAATCTGGCCGCCACCTCAGGGACATCGACCCCGTCGGCTACCTTCATCTTCAACGCGTCGCCGCCTACTACCACCAGTAGACGTTTAGATCGCATGAGCATTCGGCCGCAGTTCTCAGGGGTGAGGTTGAAGGCGAGCTTCGGGCCTCGGATTTCAGCAGTTTCGTACGATGTGATCTTGGCTGACATTTCTCCACCTACTCCCTCCTCAACACCATCCGGTCAAGCAGCGTCGGATCCGGGATTTCAATCGGCTTCCAGCCTCTTTCCTTCAGCACAGGTATCACATCGTCTTTCATCGTGACTGGGAGATCAGTCTCGGCCCTGACGAACCGTTGAACATCGTCAGGCATTGTACCGTAGAGCTGTTTATGCAGGTTGATGTAGTTTGAGAGCTTGATCATCCTTCCCTTTGGAGTATCGTTAGGTCTCATTACCAGCCTAGCCGCCATAACCATAGTCTCTTCGATAGTTTCAGCGACGTAGAGAAGATGCTCTGGAGCTGGGCCTCCGTAAACCTTCTTCCCATCTCTAGCGTTAAGAACCATCCACTTCTCATTATCCTCGCTGCGTCCAAGATAGGCTCTCCTATGTTTGACGCCTTGCGGCCCAAGGATAACAGGGACACCGAGCCTGTTTGCACCTGTCGCTATCGCCATAGCCTTCTGATGCTGCGAGCCCCATGCGATCGCTACAGCACCGATCCGGTTCAGAATGTAGTCTGAGATTTCCTCGAAGTTTCCGCGGAGATTCCTCTTTGCGAAGATGCTGGCTATCTTTATCACTGCGCCTATCGGGTGTGCGTTCGAAACGCAGGAGCCGGTGTTAACTATGCAACCTGCATCAAAGTCACCCGGATACTTTTCGTAGAGAGTCTGCCCGTTCTCGTCTCGGTACCGCGCCAAGTCTGATGCAGCGCACCCTGAAGTTACGACGATGTATCGTCGCTTAGCGAACTCATCCGCCATCTTGGCTAGATCTTCGTTTCCACCGGGGTAGTTGGAGCATCCTACGAAGGCGATGACTCCCGGGATCTCGCCCATAACTATGGGTCGACCCACATTCCGTATCTCAGTGTCCCGTATCGGGCCTCTGCCGACGCGGATAGTGAACTTCTCCTCCTTGATTTTAGCGGTTGAGGCCGCGTTAATTGTTGAGAGCACCGGGATGCTCTGGGGGCAGGCTTCATCGCATCTGCCGCAGCCGATGCACTCCTGGAATATTTTCTGTAGCGGCTCTAAGTTTGATTTCTTAGCCGCGTTTACAGCGTATCCTATATCGAGGTTGATTGGACAGTTCTCTGTGCATTCGCGGCAGAGGGTGCAGCGAGATGTGTTGGCGAGCACCTGCTCATCCTTCAATCCTTTCTCAGATTTCCGCTGAGGAGCAGCTTCTATGGCGGCGCGCGCCGCTACTTCACCTACCTTAGCTGGATTGCGAACTAAGACTGCCGGTGTATCGGTGAGAAGAGCCTTGACTATCTCGTCAGGCGTCTTATCGGTTAAGTCGGGCAGTCCGGCGCAGATCTGATCTGAGGTTGCGATGACTCTGGTGCCTACGCTTCTAGCCTCATCCACGACGTCGGCGCGGACGCATTCCTGATCTATTATCAGGATGTCAGCGATACCGCTTCGTACGAACATTAGCTGTCTTGAGATGGGGCCGACGATCTTGGCGTTCTTCGAGTAGCGGGTGAGATCGTGTGCGGTGCAACATATGCCGGCTACTTCAACTGAGCCGTATGTGCCTTTGTCTTCAAGATAGTTGATCACTTCGCTTCCCGGAGCAACGTTATGTCCAACGCAGAGTATGACGGGTTTGGACTTGTCGATCGCCCCCATGCCTATCTCTACTAGAGGCGTGTCGGAGTTGCCTTTCGGCAGCCCTAGTGCAGATACCTGTGCAATATCAGCTACTTCTAGAGCCAAGTTGTCCAGCATCCCGGCGTGAAGCGCTTTAGACTCGTAGTCGATTGGAGATTGCTCCTGACCGGTCGCGGTGGCGGAGGTTAGTTGCGTAACTTGGTTGTCAAGATAGGTGAGAACCTCCTTGAGATCGCCGAGCTTCTTCGGCTTTATGCCGGCTATGAGACGTATAAGCGGCGCCTCGATATCAACCTCGCTGCCAACATCAATGGGGTGGTCTTCACCGTATTTTTTGATCAGGTACTCAACGATGTGGTGAGCGTGGGTCGCGTGGCAAGCTGCGCCCATGACGCATGTGAGAAGCGACCATTTGCCTTGATGAGCCTCCATATCGATGCCGCATGCGCCCTGTTTGCCTGCGGTCAAATCGCACTTTCCGTAGGTGCAGAACTCGCAGAAGTCGCTGAGCGGTGAGTAGAACGGTGGATACCGTGCGAGTATACGTTGATCCCAGCCTCTTAGAGCGGTTATGTCGGGGTAGGGTGTTGGGCCAACAGGCTCACTCCACTCTTCACCTGCTTCAACAACTTTCCCGATTACGAGGTCGAGCCCCCGGATCTTAGCGAACTGGGAGTCCAGTTCTTTAATCGAGATCTTGGTGGCCAACTAGTTTAGGGCCTCTTTACACCTGCGGTGGCCTAGCTCGATCGTAGTTTCTACACTACCTTGAATGCCAGTGCGCAAAGCCATCAAACTTAACACCGATTCAAGTTACTTAAATTCCTTCCCCAAAAACAGGGGGTTTGGAGTCAAGCTCGACGATCGTCTTAACAGGTGTCGTGTGAAAAAGTAAGATGAGTATGTTACACGTGGTGCGTCATTCGTCTAAGCGAGTCCATTAACGCTTCAGTCTCAGGGAATCTGCTGATCACCGGCAGCGCGTCGCTGACTGATCGCGTGGTAATCAAACCCACTATTTTGCCATCATTGCTGACCACCGGAAGTCGGCGAATGTGGTGCTTCGACATTAGCTCAGCCGCGTCCCAGACAGTTCCGTCCTCCCGGATTGTCACTAGAGGCTTCGTCGCGATGTCTCGTGCAAGCGTTTTTCCAGGATCAAGCCCCTTAGCCACAACTTTGCTCATAATGTCACGTTCTGTCAACATAGCCGGCTCCTCACCGCTTGAAACCACGATGACCGAGCCGATTCCACGTTTCACCATTGTTTCCGCAATCTTCCGGATCGTCAGGGAGTCGGGAACCTCGGTCTTTGCATGCATCCATTTAGTTACCTTATCCCATTCGGTCAGAGAGTTCAACTCGATTAGTTTAGCTGAGATTATATGATAAGCACATCTTCAATATATGTATAGCTATCAAGGCTCTCCTTAGCTCTTCGTCATCTGCTGAGGAAAAGACATGCCTCAGCTGCCGAAGACCTAACAAAGCGGGTCAGCAGTAGAGAAATTCATCGCCAGAATCAGAGCCTTGAGAAGAATAATCGTAAGGCGCCATGAACTCCCATCAGTCCACCTGAGGTTCGATGCATATAATCTGCATCGTCATTTGTCTAAGAATATTGCAGCGAGTTTATTTTTCACGGATCTTTTTATTCCAGAATAGATGGGTAATTACACCATGGATTGAAAAGGTTTCGCGCCGTAAGGATTGTCGCTGTTTTCCTACTCATGCCTATAATATTTGTTTTTTCGCAACGAGCCGTCCAATCATCCGTGTACGACGAAACTAGGCCAACCATTACCTTGGAGGGGCCTGTCTGGGATCATACGCCGCTTACCGTTTTCGTCAATACAACTAATGGAGAGCAATACCTTAACGCATCCCTAGCTGCGATACAAGCCTGGAGAATAGCCATAGGCGAGTTTGCTAAAGACAGATCCTCCCCCGAGTTCACCCTCTTAACAAAAATTGATTTCGTAATCTACATTTCGAACATTAACGCTTCGCACAACAACGGCTACGACATCACGATTAGCTTCATGAAGACGGTGCAGAACGAGACGAACTGGGCTGGCCTGACCAACTACACTTCAGACGGCGGCACGTTCAAAACTGTGAAGATATACCTGGCAAACGGAAGCTTAGCGAATCGCCCGTTTGATTCGGGAACGATGCAGAGCATCGTTACCCATGAACTCGGCCACGCCCTCGGGCTTAACCACACAACCTCCAAGTTTTCTCCCCCTCCCCGAAATAGGGAACTCATGTACCAGAAGACGGTGGAGGGGGCGATTCCAACCTTCCCTTCAACACTTGATGTCTACGCCCTTGCAGTAAAATATGCAGGTCCGGCTGGAGGATACCTGTATGACTCCACCCCATCAAACGTAACCCTTCCCCCCACAATACCGTATAATGAGCTAGGATTGCGGAAGGTTTCCATAATATACTTCCCATTACTCATCGACGGAAAGCGAGGAATTCAGGAAGAATGGTACCCCGAGGGCTATGAGATCACCAATTACATCTTTGAGATGCCGCGTAACAGGACATCCGATGGAACCGTATACATGTTCGCAGGCTGGTACGGGATTGGCAGGGGTTCCTACACAGGGCCAGATCTGAAACCAACGATCAGAGTTGAAAACGAGGACATTGCCGAGATAGCCGTTTGGAATGCTGCGAACTTTCTGAACACAACTTTGAGAAGGCAAGAAATTGCAATTCAGCAGCTCAACTCCACGCTTCAAACTCAATCCTCCGAGATACAACAATTCAAGGGCATGATCGTTGCTGTCAGCCTTCTGATCACGGTGGCGATTCTAGCCGTCTTAATCTACAAAATTAGAACACCCAACAAATTCTCGAAGAAGGATCCCGATGCGGGCGAGATGCATGAACGCCATGTAGAGTAACCGGCATCCACCACACCCTGCTGCACTTCCATTAAAGTCACGACGCGTCCGTTGCCCACTTCTACCTAGATTTGGCTCTCTTAACTCTTCGGCAGCTGATACGTGTCTTTTCCTCAGCAGATGCCTAAGACCTAACAAAGCCCTATGCAGATGGTTTCAGCTCGCCTACATGTGTGATCTTTAATTGGTGGGTCGATAGGCAGTTCAACGGTAGAGTGAGTGAGCTAGTCGATGCAAGAGAGAAGAAGTAACCCGGCTTCGCAGAAAAGGGGTGTTAGGGACATGTGGATGCTTCTCCTAGGGTTCACGATTGGGCTCGCTCTTGTATACGGTATTATCATGGGCTTCTATCAGCCGGAGATCTTTCGGCTTCAGGATGAGGTTAGGAATCAGACGCGCAGCAGCAATCTAAACCCGCTGATGTACTATTTGGCGGATTCATCGTTAAGCTACATTGGGCAGAAGCATCCTGAGGCCGTGGCTGAGATACCTAAGGCTGTTGCTTGGCAGGGTGGTCGCGCGACTCCTAGTGGAATAGTGGGTCATGAGACCTACAAGTATCAGGGTGGAGGATGGACGGTTACGATAGAGTGGAGCGTTGTCTCACCTGAAAACCTAGTTTACACAGTAACAGCTACTCATGATAGTCTTGTCTGGAAGGGAGAAATCCAGCGGGGCAGCGTAACTGAGGTTAGCTTCAAGCAGTAGGTTACTGAGAGGTCGGGTTAGCGGAGGTTTGCTGCTGTTGCTTTTGCTGAGACCTCTGCTGCGACACTTCGGCCTTCCACTGTAAGGTCTCCCACCGCTCATCGACTCTTCGCTGCAGATCCTCGACGATGTGCTTGTTCTGAGGCTTGAGCAGGTGAGCGAACCGTTTCTGAGGCGCCAGGTACTCTTCAATCGGCTTCTTCTTGGGCTTCAGGTTAATCTTCCAGACGCCGTTCTCAACCTCGTAGAGTGGCCAATAGCAGGTCTCTACGGCTAGACGGGATAGCCGCATGCTCTCCTCCGGTTCGCTTCTCCAGCCTCTTGGGCATGGGGATGATACGTTGATGAATGTTGGTCCCTCGACCTTTAAGGCCTTTTTGACCTTGGTCATCAGGTCCATCCAGTGGCTCGGAGCCGTCTGCGCTACATACGGGATTCCGTGGGCGGCGATAATTTCGGTGATATCCTTCTTGTACTCAGGTTTTCCAACAATCTTTTCGCCTACGGGGGTGGTTGTGGTCCAAGAGCCTCTTGGAGTAGAGCTTGAACGCTGGATACCAGTGTTCATGTAAGCTTCATTGTCAAGGCAGACGTATAGGAAGGCGTGACCTCGCTCCAACGCTCCAGAGAGTGACTGCAGCCCGATGTCGTAGGTGCCGCCGTCGCCTGCGAAGGCGATGAAGTTGATTTTCTTATCGATCTTTCCTTTCCGCTTTAAGGCGCGGTACGCTGACTCGACTCCGCTGATGGTTGCCGCAGTGTTTTCGAAGGCGCTGTGGATCCACGGAACCTTCCAAGCTGTGTATGGGTAGATGGTTGTAGCTACTTCAAGGCAGCCTGTTGCATTCGCGACTACGACCGGGTTCTCAGCGGCGTGCAGAACCTGTCTGACTATTACGGGCTCGGCGCAGCCGGTGCATAACCGGTGTCCGCATGTCAGGTGTTCTGTTGATCCGGCGATATCTCTTAGCTTCATCTTCTTAATCATCTCTTAGCCCGAGGAACCTTTGCACAGGGTCGGGTTTGCCTGTTTTAGCGACCGTGTCCAAGTCATCGTAGACGGTCTTCAACATGTCTGTTGTTGTATCGCGTCCACCGAGACCGTAGATGTAGTTGACGATTTGAGGCCTCTTAGGCTCATCATAGAGGGCGGCTCTGACTTCTGAGAAGACAGGGCCTCCGATGCTTCCGAATGAGGCGGCACGGTCTAGCACCGCAACAGCTTTGCATTTCCTCAGGTTAGCGGCTATCTCTTCAGTTGGGAAGGGTCTGAATGTCCTGATTTTGAGAAGCCCTAACCGGGGGTCGTTAAGATCGTCGAGGAGGCTCTTCGCGGTGCCTGCTGTTGAGCCGAGTATCACAATAGCTAGCTCAGCCTTCTCCATGTTGTAAGGCTCAACGAGACCGTAGCTGCGGCCGCTGATCGAGCCGTATGCTTTGCTTACCTGCTCAATGACTGGTTTAGCGTTTGTCATCGCTTCGATCTGCTGCATCTTAATTTCGAAGTAGTATTCAGGGAGAGCAAGTGGGCCGTATGTGACCGCTTGATCAACATCAAGAAGCGGATGATCTATATGGTACTCGCCTACAAATTTCTTCACTGCATTGTCGTCCAGCACATCGATCCGTTCAACAGCGTGGCTGGTAGTGAAGCCATCCATGCAGACCATCACCGGCAGCCTGACGTTTTGATGTTCTCCTATCTTTATGGCTTGTATTGTGTTGTCATAGGCTTCCTGCACGTTTTCAGAGTAGAGCTGAATCCAACCGGAGTCCCGTCCACCCATAGAGTCACTGTGATCGCAGTGAATGTTAATGGGTCCGCTTAAGGCGCGGTTCGCCACGGCCATTACAATAGGTAGCCGCATACCGGCCGCGATGTAAAGCATCTCCCACATCAACGCGAAGCCCTGTGATGAGGTGGCTGTCATCGATCTGCCTCCTGCTGCAGCTGCGCCGATTGAGGCACTTAGCGCGGAGTGCTCGCTTTCAGCAGCGACGAACTCGGTGTCTACGAGGCCGTCGGCGACGAACTCTGAGAATCGTTCAACTATTATGGTTTGAGGGGTGATTGGGTATGATGCGACCACGTCTGGGTTGATCTGTCGCATTGCTTCGGCGATAGCTTCGGCTCCGTTTAGAGCCATAATTTTCTGCGTAACAGTTTGGGTCATCTTCTTTTTCTCATCTACTCATCCTTTGATTCCTTAACCATCTCAATGACTTTGGTGGGGCACTCGACGGCGCATATGCCGCATCCCTTGCAGTGCTCCAGATCGATGCCAGTGATCTTTCCGTCCTTAACAAGTATTACTCCTTCAGGGCAGTACACCCAGCAGATCATGCAGTTTGTGCACCGCTTCATATCGATGACTGGTTTCTTGGTTCTCCAGTTCCCGGTCAGATATACTTGGGCGTTGCCGCCGGTTATGATTACTCCGCCGATAGGGAGGTCTCGCCACTTCTTTCTTTCTACTGTCATCTTAATTCAACACCTCGTAAGCGCGCTTTGCTGCCGCAAGGTTACCGTCAATCACTTTCCTATTGAGCTTTGCACCGAACGACGCCTCTATCTCTTTTAGAAGCGCGTCGAGGCTGACTACTCCAGTGACCTTGACTAGTGCACCCATTATGCTGGTGTTCACGATGTTGCGGCCGATGGTTTCAAGCGCGATCTTAGAAGCATCAATCGCCAAAACCTTCTTGCCTGTTAGACCCGCGATTCTTGAGACGGTGCCGGCGTCCTTTTCGCTGTTAACCAAGATTAAACCGTCCTCCGCCAAGCCTTCTCCGATGTCTACTTGACCGATGAGGCTCGGATCTAGAACGATGACGATGTTGGGTGTCTTGACACCGCTGTGAATCTTGATTTGATTATCGCTGATCCGAGTATAGGCCTTGATTGGTGCGCCCATCCGTTCAGGTCCGAACTCAGGGAAAGCCTGAACGTACTTGCCTTCTCTCATAGCTGAGCGGGCAAGGAGTTGACTAGCGGTAACGACCCCTTGACCTCCACGGCCATGCCAACGGATCTCCAAGATCTTAGCAGACAATGTTTCTCCAACCGATCAAGAAAAACTAGGTGCTTTTATATTGTTCTTCGTTGTGGTAAAGGTTTCGATAGTCAGCTTATTTGTTTACCCCTTACTTTTTCGGGGGAAGGTGAAGATACTCATGCTCCAAGATGTTCTGGAGCGGGAATCGTTTTCCGCCAACCACCTTCAGATCCGCTTTAACCTCATCATCTAGTATCTCGATTATGTTGTAGCTGTTCACGAAGAAGCCGCGGGTCCGCTCTGATGACAGTGTGCCGGCGGTGATTACGCTAAAGTCTTCGAGCCGCCAGATCCAAGGTCGATGCCGGTGGCCGCAGAAGACCACGTCCACCTTTGAGCGGTTGAGGACTCTGAGCAGGTCGCCTGCGTCAACCAACACTATGCGGTCTGTGCCTGTATCTGGAACAGGGAGAGCGTGGTGATGCATGGCAACTATTTTCCGTTTATTCTCGTATTTGTCGAGGGTCTCCTTAAGCCACACTATCTGTCGGTAGCCTACCTCGCCATCGTTCCGTTCAGGCCTAGCTGTGCCGATAGTGACGAAAACGGTGTCACCTAGCTCGACAACTGGCTCAGGTTGGAAGTAGTAGTGGTAGAGGTAGTAGCCGGTTGAACGGTAATCGTGGTTTCCGCTGCAGAGAACTAGTTTCTTAGCGTCTATCTGCTCAAGAACCTGATAGGCTTGCTGATACTCCTTGATCAGCCCATCCTCAGTCAGGTCGCCGGTGACGAGGATGCCGTCGGGTTTTAGCGCGTTAATCTCTTTAACTGCTTCTTCAAAGACAGCTTTCCGGAACTGAGGACCGCAGTGGATATCCGATATCTGAACCAGAAGCATTTAGATCGCAGGATAGAGGGAGCAGGCTGGATAAATTAGCTCCCTCTCTAACCCTTCTTTTTGGTATTGCTTAGTGGTCTGTGCTAATCTACGGGTAGACGGTCTGGCTTTGCTCTCGCAGGAATTGCTGCAGGTAATATGGGCCCCCTGCGCCTTTTCCGCTGGTGCCGCTCATCTTCCAGCCTACGAATGGTTGTGCGCCGGCCATTGCGCCGGTTGTGGCTCCGACCTTCCGGTTGACGTATATTACTCCGGCTTCGATTTCGTCTAGGAACTTCTTTGCTTCAGCTTGGTCTTGGGTGAAGATGCCGGCGGTGAGACCGTATTCAACGTCGTTGGCTAGCTGTAGGCCTTCGTCTAGGTTTTCGATCTCTGCGACGCATACGATTGGGACGAAGAGCTCCTCTTTGAAGAGCCTGTGATTCTTGGCTAGTCCATCGATGACGGTGGGCTCGGCGTAGTAGCCGTACTTTTTGTCGCCTTCGGTTGTGACGTGGCCTCCTGCTAGGACTTTGCCGTCTTTGAAGGCTGTTTCGCAGTAGCTCTGGAAGTGCTTGTACGCCTTCTCGTTAATCACGGGGCCTACGAAGGTGTCCTTTTCTACTGAGTTTCCTACCTTCAGCTCCTTCGTTTTAGCGACCAGTTTCTCGATGAACTGTTTCTTGACGCTTTTGTCCACGTAGACTCTTGAGGCGGCGCTGCATTTCTGTCCGCTATATCCGAAGGATGCTTTGAAGACGCCTTCAACAGCCTTATCGACATCAGCCTTCGCGGTGACTATGACAGGGTTCTTGCCGCCTAGCTCCGCGATGAAGGTTCGAGGTACTTTTTCGCTGAACTTCTTGTAGGCTGTGAAGCCGACGTCCTTGGAGCCGGTGAAAACTATTCCTTTGACTGTCTGGTTCTCGACGAGCTCTTCTCCTACTGTGCTTCCCGGCCCTGTTACGTAGTTGAATACTCCTTTAGGTAGACCAGCATCCTTCAACGCTTCGTAGAGTTTGAAGCCCATCAGCGGAGTGTCGCTTGCAGGCTTGAAGACCGCGGTGTTACCAGTGACGATGACGCCCATAGTCATGCCTGTTGCAATTGCTAATGGGAAGTTGAAGGGTGATACTACTCCCCAGACGCCGTAGGGCTTTAGGATGCTGCGGGTGGTTTCGCCGGGGAACACGCGTCCCATCGGTCGGTCGAAACCCTTCTCCGCATTCAATGTATGGCAGTAGTACCTCGTCAAATCAATAGCCTCATCCACGTCGCCGATAGCTTCGAACCGGTTCTTCCCGTTCTCGAAGCTCATCCAAGCGGCTAGCTCGAACTTCCGCTCCGAGAAGAGATCAGCAGCCCGCTGCAGCGTTGAGGTTCGTTTCTGGTAATCGGTTTGACTCCACTTTCGGAAGGCTTTTGCAGCAGCTTCCACCGCTTTAGCCGCATCTTCGCGGGTACTCTTCTGGAATCGGCCGAGTACAATTCTGGTATCGTTGGGAGAACGGTCTTCAAACTCACCGCCACTAGAGTATACTTCTTTGCCGTCGATGATATTCTGGTATCTTCGTCCGAACTGCTTCCTAATCGCGGTGACAGCCGTCTCGTATTTTTGGTGGAACTCCTCAGCCTCTCCGGCGTTCAAGGCTTTGGGCCACGTGTTCTCGTTCTCAAACTCTAGTTGTTCCATACTTTCAGCCAACTTTGCTAATATTCAGCACTTGGTTTCTTTTAAATTCGTCTCTTACCATTTTCTTTCTTTCCTTAACTGGTTTTCTCGCTGGCTGCAGCTTGGAGTTGACGTGATCTTTCAGCCGCCTTCGAGACAGCTTCGATGACTGTTGCGCGTAACCCGCCTTTTTCAAGCTCAACCAAGCCTTCGATTGTGGTTCCGCCTGGTGTTACCACCATGTCCTTGAGCTTGGCAGGGTGTTCTCCGGTCTCGACGACCAGTTTTCCTGCTCCGAGGGTAGTTTGAGCCGCCAGCGTGAACGCTAGATCTCTCTTCAAGCCGAGACGAACTCCTGCATCCGCTAAGGCTTCGATGAAGGTGTAGACGTAGGCTGGGCCGCTTCCTGATAGTCCAGTGGCTGCGTCAAGATATTTTTCGTCAAGCTGCACAGCGTGGCCGGTTAGGCTTAGGATCTTGGTGACCCGGTCGAGGCTCTCTTGGGAGGTGTTCTGAGCGCGTGTGACGCAGATCATGCCTTCTCCGACTGAGCAGGCGAGGTTAGGCATACATCTAACGATCTCAGTGTATTTCTGAAGATTCTTAGAGAGGTAGGCAGTATTGATCCCGGCTGCGAGTGAAAGAATAATCTTACTTTTCAGATAGGTCTTGTTCAACTCCTGTATGACGCTCAGGAGATCCTGCGGCTTAACCACTAACGTGATTACATCGGCAGTCGAGACGACATCTGCAACGCTGTCAAGAATCTGAACACCATACTTAGACTGCATGTAGCTGAGTCTATCGGGGATAACATCGTAGACGCAGATATCGCTGGAAGAGTACTTGGACGATCGGAGCAGCCCAGAGACCAAGGCCTCACCCATCTTACCAACCCCGATAACACCGACCTTTTCTAAGCTAGGCATAGAACTCTGTATGCGTCAGAACCGTTTAAACCTTTCAAGAAAGACCCAACAACCACCCATATTCATGGTTCGTTAACCTCGCTACAATTGAGCATTATATTGCCCTGCGGTTAGATAGATGTCCGATTAGGCTTGCTTTGCTCCCCTTCACGGTGTAGACTGTTACGCGTTCGTGCGCCGGCACCACTGCTGCCATAGGCCGAGGGGGGAGTCTAAATACTATTGAAAAGAGCATAAAGATCCAATTAGTGTTCTAATGGATCTGCTTGGATGGAAGCTTGGAACATGCAATGCTTGTTGAAAGCATTGATCCTGATTGCAAGATTATCCCTGAAGTTTTTGGACTGTTATTTTGTTAGAATTAGTAGAAGGATTGTTTGGATGTGCAGAAGATGAGTTGTTGATTGGTCTTTTAAGCGCTTACTGGTTTCTTCATTAAGTTAAAGATGGATGGCGTGTAGCCTCTTCGTCGATACCAATCTTTTAGGGCTTCTAGGTTTACATTGTCGATTGGTGACGGTTTTAGGTAGATTTGACGTAGGTTGTGTTCTGCAGCGATCTCTTCAGCCATTTTGAGGAGGCGTGTACCGAAGCCTCTTTCTCGATAGGAAGGTTTTACGAATATCTCTTCAATCAGCATCTTATCGTTAGAGCTTGTAAACGTGAGTTCTCCGATTGTTGTTTGTCCGTTGGTGAGCCGGAGGTTTCCGACTGTTGGCGATGTCTCTTCTTTACGTTCATACATAATTATCTGTGTGGTTTGTTCTTCTGAATAGTCTTTCAGCGCTAGCATCGATGTTTGTCCACCCATGTCACACCGGGATTGGGGTAGACGTATATAAACTATATACATTAATTTGTGGACAAACGTTCATCAAATTAAAGGCGTGAATAGCAGGTAACTCGGTCTGAATAGAAGATTGGAGAGCTACCTGTTACTTTCGACCTTTAGGTTGGAACTCTTTCTCCGTGCTGCGCTATGTCCAGCCCGATCTCTTCTTCGTCGTCAGTAACTCTGAGACCCATAACTCGGTCGAGAACCTTCAGAAGTACGAAGGTAACCGCAAATGAATAGACCCAAGTAACGGCCACCGCGACCGCTTGAACGCCGAACTGCGCTGCGTTTCCGTAGAGTAGACCGTTTGCACCCGCCGAGTTGATAGCTAGCTGAGCGAAGAGACCTGTCGCCAGAACTCCCCAAGTGCCACCTATACCGTGGCAGGCCCAAACATCAAGCGCATCATCAAAGCCTAACCGTGTCTTCAACCCCATTGCAAGGAATGAAATGATACCCACACCAACCCCTATCGCTATAGCGCCCATAGGATCTATGAAGCCGGATGCTGGAGTAACAGCAGCTAGTCCAGCAATACCACCTGTTGCCGCGCCTACAACACTTGGTTTACCTGTCCGCAGCCAGCTCGTTATCGTCCAAGTGAGAGATGCGGAGGCACCCGCCATATGAGTGACAACGAAGGCGTTTGTGGCAAGCGATCCGGAGGCTAAAGCGCTTCCCGCGTTAAAACCGAACCAGCCGAACCATAGAAGGGCGGCGCCGAGCACCATCACCCTGATATCATGCGGCTCCATCGGGTCGCTGCCTAAACCCTTCCGTTTACCGATAACTATAGCAGCTGCGAGAGCCGAGACTCCGGAGCTGATGTGGACAACAATTCCTCCAGCAAAGTCCAAGGCCCCTAGACCTCTAAGCCAGCCACCATCAGCCCACACCCAGTGAGCAATAGGATCATACACGATAGTAGTCCAGGCAAGAGTGAAGACCAAGAAGGTTGAGAACTTCATTCTATCGACAAAGGCTCCGATTATGAGGGCCGGAGTTATGATGGCGAACATCATCTGGAATATCATGAATGCTTCATGCGGGATTGTTGGTGCGTAAGGGCCTGGGTTGAACCCGACGCCTTTGAGACCAAGCCAGTCTAACCCGCCTATGAAGCCGCTGTTAGGGTCGAAGGCCAATGTGTATCCAATGAAGACCCATTGTATACTGATTAGACCGATTGTGATGAAGGTGTACATCAATGTGCTGAGGACATTCTTTCGCCTGACGAGTCCTCCGTAGAAGAAGGCTAAGGCAGGAGTCATCAGAAGCACAAGCGCTGCTGAAATTAGTACGAAGGTGGTGTCTGCTCCGTCTATCGCCATGGCTACCGCGACTGAACTGAAATATATTAATTTTAATTTTGTTCACTATTAACATGATTTAGTGAATATTTGTATTCACTCTATTTGCTCTGACAAACGTTTATTCAAGATAACTTTGCATATAGGCGTCTGAACAAATAGATATAGAAAAGGGAAGTAAAGTGAATAAATGAAAAGGCGAATGTGTACTAGAAGTACAGTCACGCCTTTTCAAGTCAACTACGGTCTGGTGGAGCGGTTGTCTAGACAGCTTCTTCGCCGCGTTCACCGGTTCTGATCCGGATGAGGTCGTCTACGGGGAGTATTGCGATTTTGCCGTCGCCTATTCTGCCCGTTGCTGCAGTCTTAATTATGATATCCACGGCCTTCTCTACATCTTTGTCTCCTAATAGTAGCTCCAGCTTTGTCTTTGGCAGCAAGTCCACTTGGTACTCTCGACCGCGGAACTGAAGATCCAGACCCTTCTGACGTCCTCGACCATATACATCGTAGACGGTGATTCCGAGGAATCCGGCTGCAACCAGGGCCTTCCTGACATCCTTTAGCTTCTCTCGCCTAACTATTGCTTCAATCTTCTTCATCTTAAGCTAAGCACCTCTTAGACTGGAACCCGCTCCCCGTGTTGAGTTAGATCCAATCCAATCTCCTCCTCATCACCTGTGACTCTGAGACCCATCACCCGATCGAGAACCTTCAGAAGTATAAACGTAACTGTGAAGGCGTAAACCCAAGTTACTCCCACCGCAATTGCCTGTGAGCCAAGCAGAGATGGGTTCCCGTAGAGCAGACCGTTAGCGCCTGCGGGGTTAACAGCGAGCTGGGCGAAGAGACCGGTTGCCAATGCACCCCATGTTCCACCTATACCGTGGCAGGCCCAAACATCAAGCGCATCATCGAAACCTAACCGTGACTTGAACTCGATGGCTAAGAACGAGATAACACCTACACCAAGTCCTATCGCTATAGCGCCCATAGGATCCACGAAACCGGATGCAGGAGTAATAGCCACTAGACCGGCAACGCCACCTGTCGCTGCACCGGTAACGCTGGGTTTACCCACCCTAAGCCAGCTCATCACCATCCAAGAGAGAGCGGCAGCCGCAGCCGCAACATGAGTAACGACGAAGGCGCTCGTAGCCAAAGTTCCAGATGCTAAGGCGCTCCCTGAGTTAAAACCGAACCAGCCGAACCAGAGTAGCCCAACACCTAACACCATCAGCCGAATGTCATGCGGCTCCATCGGCTCATTGCCTAGGCCTTTTCGCTTACCGATAACTAGTGCCGCAGCTAGAGCTGATATGCCTGAGCTGATGTGAACAACAGTTCCTCCGGCAAAATCTAGAGCGCCTAAGCTCCTAAGCCAGCCACCATCAGCCCACACCCAGTGAGCAATAGGATCATACACGATAGTAGTCCAGGCAAGAGTGAAGACCAAGAAGGTTGAGAACTTCATCCGGTCTATGAAGGCGCCGGTAATTAGTGCGGGAGTTATGATGGCGAACATCATTTGGAAAACCATGAATGCTTGGGCTGGGACAGTGGGGGCATAGGTAGATGGTGCTGCTCCGACGCCTTTGAGACCAAGCCAGTCTAAGTTACCTATGAAGCCTCCAACGCTGGGGCCGAAAGAGAGTGAGTATCCGATTATGACCCATTGTAGGGTTATTACTGCGATTGTGATGAAGCTGTACATTATTGTGCTGAGGACGTTTTTTCGCCTGACTAGTCCTCCGTAGAAGAAGGCGAGAGCAGGGGTCATCAGCAGTACGAGTGCTGCTGAAAATAATACGAATACGGTGTCGGCGCTATCAACGGCCATGGCTACGCGATCAGCTCTTCAGTATATTAGTCTTACGTTTGTTCATTATACTTGGCTTACATTGGATAACTGTATTTATCGTTCCTTCAGCTATCGAATGAATATTCAAGACAAACACTATTAGCATGAAACCCGCTATTTGGTCAGATATAGAATGGAAACAGGAGTTAAGGTAAAAGGCAAACTCGAGATACAGTTGAACATCTTCTTTGAATCACTCTACGACAATGTTAACGGTATTCCCGTCTTCAAGCTCTTAATCGACGGGAAGTGGAGGCCGGCTGAAAACCATGAAACGTTCGAGGTCAAAAGCCCGATAGACCTCAGCATAGTTGCCCGAGCTCAGATGGCTTCTCCTGAGGATGTCAAGTCAGCTATTGATGCGGCTGATAAGAATCAGAACAAGATTCGAGATATTCCAGGCATCGGAAGAGTTGAGATGTTTAGGAAAGCAGCTGATATTTTGAGTCAACATATGGAGGAGTTCGTCAACACGTTGATGCTTGAATCCGGCAAGATAAGAGAGGACGCTGAAGGCGAAGTTCAAGCTACAATCGACCGGATGAAGCTGACTATGGAGGAGGCTAGGAGCATCTTCGGTGAATACATTCCCGGAGACTGGTCTGAAGATACCACCCAGAAGATGGCGTTGGTTATACGGCAACCGGTGGGCATCGTGGCCGCCATATCACCATTCAACTATCCGCTCTTCATCGGATCAGCCAAGATTATTCCGTCGCTCCTAGCTGGGAACGCGGTTGTTGCTAAATGCGCCAGCGCCGACCCGCTTGTTATGTTGATGTACGGCAGGGTTCTGGAGGAGGCTGGACTACCTAAAGGTGTGTTGAACATCATAACCGGCACAGGCGATGAAATCGGCAGCGCGCTGGTCTCGGATGAACGTATAGGTGCAATAAACTTCACCGGAAGCACCGGTGTTGGAAAATTCATTGCACAGCACGCGGGCATCAAGAAGCTCCACTTAGAGCTCGGTGGAAAAGGAATGGCCATCGTCTTAGACGATGCGAACCTTGATCTTGCAGCCAACAAATGCGTCGCCGGCTCTTTGAAGAACGCCGGTCAAAGATGCGATGCAATCAGCGCAGTACTTGTCCAAGAAAGCGTTGCGGATGAGTTTGTGGATAAGGTGGACAAGGAGATGGACAAATGGGTAGGTGGGGACCCGCGTAACAAGGACACTAGGGTTGGGCCGCTTATCTCGCAGAGAGCAGCAGAGTGGGTGCATGGCCTAGTTCAAGACGCGATCGATAAAGGTGCATATCTCCGCAAAGGAGGAAACTTCAAGGACTGCTACCATGAACCTACACTTCTAGACAAGGTGCCTCAGACAGCGCGGATCGCGTGGGAGGAGACCTTCGGCCCTGTCGTCACAGTAATGCGGATAAAAGATGAGAACGAAGCTATCGAGATAGGTGGCAAATCAAGGTACGGACTGGACTCCTGCATCTTCACCGAAAACTTCTATCGAATGTGGAAGATATCTAAGCAGCTAAAAGTAGGCGGAATCACCATCAACGATTTGCCGAAGCATGGAGTAGGTTTCTTCCCCTTCGGCGGCTCGAAAGAGTCCGGAATTGGTCGAGAAGGCATCGGCTTCTCGGTTGATGAGATGACCTATCTGAAGACCATCGTCTTCAACCTTGAACCAGCTGGCCTCGGAAAGGCGAGGAGACGATACATCTAACAGACAGGCAGAGAGGCTAACTAAAACCGGTTGTACACGAGAGTGGGGAGCGGCAGCTATCTCAGTTGTTTCCTGACAGCCTCATTGATCCGCAGCTGGAGAGCTTCGTCGTCCACCTGAATACTCTTCAGGATCGAAAGTGCTCTCACCTTAGCCTCCTCAATGTGTGACCAGCTCTTAGTTTCCTCCAAGAAGTGAACGAGTCTAACCGCTGACTCTCTTAAGCCGCGCAGCCGATACAGTTCATCTAGAGCTTTTTCACCTTGAAGAGCAGCTGGTCCTTCTCGTCCACCTTCACGGGTCAACCAGGTTTTGAAGAAGGCTCCGCAGCCGCAGCGGAACAGAAGATCGCCCAGGTAAGTAACTTCACACGGGAGACCGGCGTCTAAATACCGAAAAGTTTCGTTAACGAGATCGAGATCTTCAGGGGCCATTATCGAGACGATTATTTTGCCGCCCGGCTCCACCATCCCTGAGAGCGCTTCGAATATCTGAATGTCAAGGCCGCTCTTCGACAGGTCAAGCGTCTCTCCGATGTGGCCTTCGAATCTAGGCTTGTAGTTGAACGATATATCGAGGTATGGTTTCACAGAGAGTGATAATCGGCCTGAGCTGAAGAGCCCGTTGATCACGGTGTTTTCAGATATTTCTCCCTCCATGTTCTTGACTGCGAGTTCAAAGTAGCGGAGCTCAACTTCACGTGTCTTTGGCCGATAGACCTTTCTAAGAAGCGGAGTTAAGCCGTCAAAGTTAGTTTCGTTAAGGCGCTGTAGAAGTTCTTCGGGATCTCGTTGAGACGTGGGCTTGCGGCTCACACCTGCTCGACCTTGAGATCAACCCGTCTCCGGATTGCTCTCATAACGTCGCTTCTAGTGACTATGCCTATCAGCTTACCGTTTTCGATAACTAGGATTCGTCCTAGGTCATGCTTCGACATTTTGGAGAGTGCCTCAGTAGCGGGGTCATCGGGTGAGATAGTGATTAATCGTTCAGCAGGGGTCATGACATCCCAGACGTAGGTTGAGCCCCACCGTTCCTTAGGTAGGTTCTGGATGTCGTGTGAAGTGATGATGCCTTTGAGTTGTCCGTCGCCGACAACAGGGTATCCGCCGTGTTTGTAGCGGTAGAAATAGTCTCGAACCGCGTCTATCACCGTAATATTCGGATCTATGGTTATCACTTCAGGCGTCATGATGTCCTTGACGTTTAGGCCGGTTAGTGTTTGGTTAATGGTTGTCTGTTGAAGTGTAGCCTCAGCCCCGTTTCTAAGAAACCATCCGACAAAGAGAAGCCAGAGACCGTTAAAGAGTGAGCCTGTGACTATGGAGATGAAGCCTAGTAGCATCAGCCCATAGGCGAAGAAGGAGCTAACCTTCGTTGCTAACTGAGTAGCCGCTATGACGTCTTTCTTTCGTGACCAGAGTCGGGCGCGCAGGATACGGCCGCCGTCAAGTGGGAACGCAGGGAGGAGGTTGAAGAGTCCGAGAAGGAAGTTGATTATGAAGCCATAGTAGATCGGAGCGATTATTACTACTGGAAAATTAAGTGCATTGAATATGAACCATAAGAGACCGAAGATTCCGCCGAGAGCGAAGCTTGAAAGCGGTCCGACGACTGAGATCCTGAACTCAGCGGTGGGATCTCTAGGCTCCTCCTCAATTTGGGAGACGCCTCCGAAGAGGAAGAGAGTAATTCTGGGAACAGGAATGCCGCGCTTAATCGCCACATAAGAGTGGAAGAGCTCATGGATTAGGACGGAGGCGAAGAGCAAAATTGCCGCAGTGATGCCTGTGACCCAGTAGACTAAGGTTGAGTGATTAGGATACTCAGCCGGCATAAAGCCTTCAGCAAGGCTGAAGCTAACCAGCATGAAGATGAGGAGCCAAGTATAATGGATACGTATCTCCACGCCTATTACTCGGCCGATCTTCAAAGACATACAGTCATGGTAAGCGAGCAGCGATTAGATAACGATTTCCAACATTTCGGAACCTGAATCTGTTGAGAGTAAGTATCCGAGCAACAGATAATACGCTAGAGCTCATTCATGATATCATGGTTCAGATTAGCAGGATTCTAGCGCCTACAGACGGCTCATCCACGTCGCTGAAGGCTGAAGAGATGGCGATTACTCTAGCAAAGCAGTTCAACGGTGAGATTAGGTTCATCCATGTAGTCTGGACGCCTGCTTCACAGATGCCTCGAAAAGAGGCTAACGTCGCGTTCGAAGTGAAGGATTGGGAGAAATCGAAAGAGGAGGACGTTGCTTCAGCGAAAAACTATCTGCACAACGCGCTTAAATCCGCCGAGAAAGATAAGGTCACCGCCTCAGCGCAACTCTACAGGACAACCTACTCGGTCAGAGAATCGATCTGCCAAATCGCACACGATCTAGATGTTGATATCATCGTTATGGGCACAAAAGGCAGAAGCCTAACACGAGTTATCCTTGGAAGCGTAGCAGTCGGTGTAGTCACCTACGCTAACCGACCAGTGCTGGTCGTAAGGTAGCGTTGCTTGCTTGCCTGCAACTCAAGTAAATACCCCATTCGTAGGAGTATCTTCTAGCCGGATCGAGATGCGGTACAGATGGATCCTTTACTTTTCCTCCTTATTGTTCTCCTGATCTCGGTTGCAGCTGGGCTGCTGGGTGCAATACTCGGGTTAGGCGGCGGAGTAATTGTGGTACCTGCGTTGACGCTTCTCCTACATGTTGATATTCACTTCGCGATCGGAGCTAGCATAGTTTCAGTCATAGCTACTTCGAGCGGAGCCGCCTCCGCGTATGTTAGAGAGAAGATTACGAACATCAGGATAGGAATGTTCCTTGAAATCGCCACCACTATTGGCGCAGTGACTGGAGCAATGTTGGCAGTGCTGGTTCAAGTATCACTGCTCTTCCTCATTTTCGGTACCGTCCTAATCCTCATTGTAATACCTATGGTGAAGAGAATCGGTGAAGAGGTTCCAGCCAAGTCAGAGGGAGACAGGTTGTCTCGAAGTCTGAAGCTGGAGGGCCATTACTACGATACAGTGTTAAAGAGAGATGTTGAGTATAGAGCTGATCGAACTCCGTTAGGCTTCGGGATGATGTATTTTGCCGGCTTAATCTCCGCTCTGCTAGGAGTCGGTAGCGGCCCCTTCAAGGTTCTCGCCATGGATCTGGCTATGCGGCTTCCGATGAAGGTTTCCAGTACCACGAGCAACTTCATGATTGGGGTTACAGCGGCGGCTAGTGCCGGCATCTATTTTCTCAGGGGAGATGTTAACCCGTTTGTCGCCGCGCCTGTTGCACTGGGCGCTCTGTTGGGTGCATTAGTTGGTGCACGGTGGCTCCCGAAGGTTAAGAGCAGCATGGTCAGAAAGATATTCGCATTGGTTCTGGTTGGAGTTGCTATTCAAATGATCGTTCGAGGCTTAACGGTGGGTATCTAGATGGGGGAAAAGATAGGAGAACTTAGCAACAGTAAGAAAGGTAGTGATGACAGTGGTCACGGAATAGAGGTGGTGTTAAGCCTAGTTCTAAGATGGGGGGTGATTGCAAGTGCAATAGTTATTCTTCTAGGTGTAGTCCTGATGATAACCAGTGGGGAAAGCGGGTACGGTGCAGGGTTCGATATTGTTAAGCTGCTTCAATATAACAGTGAGGTTGCTGAAATGCTCTACCCGACAAACCTACATACAATTTTGTCAGGCCTGCTTTCACTGAAGCCTTTCGCAGTCATTGATCTTGGTCTAGTGATGTTGATAGCTACGCCGATAATGCGGGTCGCAATGGCCGCTGTAATTTTCGGGATCGAGCGAGACAAAAAGTATGTAGGTATCGCCTCGCTTGTCTTAGCGATCCTGCTCCTAGGGATCTTGACGTCTGCTTAGCCTGCCACCTAGATAGTCAGTTGGGTAGTTAGCTGATTATTCGTGGAAGAGTGTCCAGCCTTTTGCGACTACATATCTTAGCCAGTATCCTGCGAAGAGGGAGGTGATTATTGCGGTCATGACTAGCGTGGTGAATAATGTTTCGTTAATTATGCCTAGGTTGAACGCGACGGTGGCTAAGACGATTCCGGGTCCTCCTCGGGTGTTCAATGCTACTGTGAGGTTGATGGTTGATAACCAGTCTTTTCGCAGTATCTTTCCAGCTATTAGGGTTGCGACGCTTTTGATTGCTGTTGAGAATAACAGGAAACCCAGAAAGAAGAGTGGGTTGAATTGATGGATTAGGTCTAGCTGCAGCCCCACTACAGCGAAGTAGACTGGGGTGAAGAAGGCTAGGGATACTGTCTTTATTTGCTTAGCCGCTTTTCCGAACACGTCGCTGGACATAGATGCAATTGCGATGCCGGGTAGGAATGCTCCGAACACTATGTTGACGTTAAGCAGGCTTGCTACGGCAACGGAGGAGAAGCATAGGAAGAGCGCATACCTTGCTGGAGATGATTTGATGATGACGTTAGCCTTAGAGTTATAGACTGTTTTAGTCAGCCTTGGCAGAGTAAAGATAGCCGCAGCTAAGAAGCCAACAGTGATTGCGACAGTGGAAAGAATGCCGAGAAAAGATGGTGCCAACTCATTTGCTAGACCCGTGGCTATCGCTAAGGCCGCCCAGAGTATGATGTCTTCGACGGTCGCTACAGCTAACACAATTCTCGCGAAGTGAGTATCGATGATTCGGAGGTCGATGAAGATCTTCGAAATTACTGGGATAGAGGTGACTGCGACAGCTATCCCGATGATGATAGCTAAGGACAGCGGGTTGCCTTTCGGGCCTAGGAACGGCGAGAAGTCGTAGAGAGATGAGGCGGCGACCCCGGCTACAAACGGTAGAGCAGTTGCTGATAACAGGATTAATGTGGCGAATCTCCGATCCGCTTTTGAGAAGCCGCCCTGTATCTCAAGACCGGAAACAAACATCAGCAGGATGAGGCCGAACCACGAAACCATTGAGATGAGTTTTCCTTCAACTGCGAACGCATTGAATATCCAAGTGTAGAGGTTAGGGGCGAAGAAGCCGAGGAGAGTTGGACCTAACAGGAGTCCACCGAAGATTTCGCCGATGACCTTAGGCATCCCGAACCTGTCAAAGAGATAGCCTAAGCTTTGCCCTGAAAAGATAAGCAGAACCACTGCGATAAAGAGTCGCATCAACTCTTCATTGCTTAATGCGATAGATGCTGTATCCGTAGAGACTCACCTGAAAAAGATTAGATAACTATCGACAATCTTTGAAATAACCTTTTCCTGAAAGTGAACCGTTAAAAGAGCAGTTTAAGCTGTTTGCTAAGTGTATTTGTATAGGAGCAGCTGCTATTCCGCGTGTTAACGGGCTAGAAGGCGGTTCTTCTTACCGCTGGGTGATTTGTTTGGGGTTTCTGTAGCGTACGCCGTTTAGGAAGATGGATATACCGTCTATGTGTGCTTCCCAGTTTGTGCGTTCGCGTTCAGGTACTATGCCGAGGAGCATTTCGAGCATGTAGATTATTGCTCCAGTGGCCCAAGCTTGGGGAGAGTTGGCGGCGGGGTAGGGTGCTGGGAAGGCGTATTCACGTCTAGGGTAGCCTGCGAACAGTTCCGGCAGGCGGTAGCGTGGGAATGCTGAGGCGGCCTCGAAGAGTGATAGCGCAATTGTCTTCGCCTCGTTGTAGAAGCCGTATTGAGCCATGCCGGCTGCGATTAGTGAGTTGTCGTGTGGCCAAACGCTTCCGTTGTGGTAGGAGAGTGGGTTGTACCGAATCATTTCTGTTGAGAGGGTTCTTATGCCCCAGCCTCCGAACATGTCTGGCTCCATCAGTCGCTTCACTACTTGAGGAGCTTTTACTTCATCGATGATGCCGCTCCAGAGGCAGTGGCCGGGGTTGGAGGTGATGCTGTCCACCCTGTGTTTATGTTGATCCAGCGCCACGGCGAAGAACTGTTTCTCAGGCATCCAGAAGACTTCGTTGAATCTCCTCTTCAGATGCTCAGCTTGAAGCCTCAGATCGTCCGCTCGGCTGGTGTTTCCCAGAACCTTGTATAGATCAGCCATCTTTCGTTTAGCATCGTATACGTAGCCTTGAACCTCGCATAGAGCAATAGGCGGTGGCGCGAGCTTTCCGTTAGCGAAGGAGATTGAGTCTCTTGAGTCCTTCCATCCTTGGTTTCTCAACCCGTTCTTTGTTCTGAGCTGATACTCTACGAAGCCATCGCCATCCATGTCTCCGTACTGATCTATCCAGTTGAGAGCTTTCTCTGCATGCGGCATGAGTTGTTGAAGCATCTTCACGCTGCCTGTCCATCGATATGCCTCCCAGAGGAGTACTAGGAAGAGAGGTGTCGCATCTACGCTGCCGTAGTAGCTGGAGTGCGGAACAACTTCGAGGAGAGATAGCTCGCCTTTGCGTACTTCGTGAGGAATCTTGCCGGGTTCAGCTTCACGAAAAGCATCGTACTTCGCTGCTTGAAGGCTTGCAAGCGTGTATAGCGTACCTATCATAAACTCGGGTCCGAGTATCTTTGTCTGTATCGCGGCGATAGTGGAGTCTCGGCCGAAGAGAGTCATGAACCACGGGACACCGGCGGCCAAAATGTAGTAGCCCGGTAGGTATTCGAGTCTGAGGGCTCTGAGATCCGCTAAAGCCTGCTGGTATGTTTGGCGGAGATCAATGTAGTCTGTCTCCAGTCTGGGTAAACTGTATTCGAACGGTGCTTCACGCACAATCCGTCTAAGCGATTCTATTCGGTTTTCTTCGCTTGGCCTGTAGGGGCTGAATGGGGAGCCTAAGATGTCTTGTACGCAGCTCGTCGGTTTAGGTGGAGCTCCTACGACGGGGAGGATGGTTACACAGGTTTTCCATACTCCTTTTGGGGGAAGGTTCACGTCGAAGATTGAGGTTCTGCCGCGTACCTGTGGCTCTGCTGAGAACTTTACCCAAGTTTCCCTAGTGAACTCTCCTCTTTGGTAGTGTAGACAGAGATCTTGACCGTCTCTTTCCTCAACGGTTACCTTTCCTTCTTTGCTGAGCGCGGGGCCTAAACGTACTTCGAACACGTCTGCGAAGTCAGCGTCACATGTTATCGAAACCTGCAGTGAACTGGTTTTAGTGGTGTGGTTCATTATGTAGATGTCTTCGTATAACCCGTTGCTTACGTATCGGTCCCGTATGACGCTGAAGGCTGAGGAGGGGAGTTTTCGTGTTCTTCTTGAGCTTGCGTAGAAGGTGGCCATTGAATGGTCAAGCTGATTCGCTCCTACGGGCTCCAGACTGAGCCCTTCCAAGGCTAGTCCGAAGTTTGAAAGGAAGCGAGTATCGTGGGCGTAGAGTCCTTCAACGGTCCTTGACCTGATATTCCCAGCGCGGCTAGATACCGCGAAGACAGACTCTTCTATTATCGTTATATGGTCTGAATCCAACTATTGTCACTCTCTATGTATGTGGTGATGATGGTTGTAATTGCGTGGACTGAGGACAGTCATTGCGGTTAGTTCACGTCAATTTTTCTGGACTGGGGTTGGATTTCGGCCATTAAAGTTTTAGGGTTGTCGGGCGCTATCGTGATATTCATCTGCAGCGGCTCACTCACTTACTTACCTGCTTGCTCCTAGTTAGATGCAGCGGCTGTATAGGTCGAGTAGCCGTGGGAGAACTGCGTCTACATCGAAGTTTTGTTTCACCCATTTCCTTCCTGCCTGCCCCATCTGTCGAGCCTTTTTCTTATCTGAGAGGAGCTTTATGATGTTTTTTGCGGTGCTCCAAGGATCGTTCGCAGGCACTAAGACGCCGGTTTTGCCGTCAAGAACAACCTCCGGCACACCATTGTCGATTGAGTTAGCTCCGATGACAGGTTTCCCAGCTGCCATTCCTTCTAGGAAGACCATGCCGAAGCATTCGGTTGGGCCGAGGCTGACAACCATGTCGGAGGCTGCGAATACTGACGGTATCTGTTCTTGAGGTAAGTCGCGGTCTAAGAATAGAACGCTGTCTTTAGCGCCAAGTGTGGAGGTTGTTTGCACGATGGCCTCCCTTATTTGGCGCACGACGTCTGGGTAAACGGGATCATTTCCGATTAGGAGAAGCTTAACGTTACGTATCTCCCGCTTCACTAAGGGCAAAGCTCTTAGCAGTATCTGCAGGCCTTTCCCATCCTCGTATTTGAACGAGTTTTTCTCTCTACCTACGAGTCTAGACGGGAATAGGATAATGGGTTCGTCATCGTCCACTCCGAGCATCTTTCGTATATTGCTGCCGTCTGCGTTAGCGAACTTGTCTGTGTCAAGAGTGTTCGGGATGACCTCGATTTTGCTGGTTGGGACGCCGCCTTTTATGAGGTCGAATGCTGATTTAGAGGTTAAGGCAACTACCTTCGAGAAGGGAAGATACGATAGCAGGTAGTGGGCGAAGGGGTCTTCGGTGGTGTTATGTATTGTGTCGATCATCGGAGGCTGTCTTGTATTAGCTCCTTGTAGGAAGCTAATGAGGAACATTGCGTACTGCTTCATCTGATAGTTGTGCAGATGGATGACATCCACATCTAACTCGCTGATAATTTGTTCAAAGAATTTTGAGACGTTCTTAGGTTTGAATAGGTTAGCGTCGATGGCTCCTGTTTCAGGGACATCAAGCAGATTTGTTCTAATCACTTCTACACCTTGAAGATGCTCTCGCTCAGGGCGGTTTGCGACGCTGCTGGTGAGAACGGTGGGGTTATGGCCGTTCTTCACAAGTCCGATTGATGTTTCGTATACTACGGATTCGACTCCGCCTATTACAGGCACGAAGAAAGGTGTGATGTAAAGCACATTGAGATTTTCACAGGGCATCTCTCAACAGCCCCTAATCCAAAGCATGTTGATGAACCTCGCATCTGCACTACAGCACCAACTACCGCCCTCAACTGAGATTGCTTCCTTTCCCATTGGTGATCTGATTTCGCTCAACAAACTTGTTTTAGATAGGCTGCCTCCTTTATTACAAATCATATAGTGATTATATGGCCAGCCAGTTACATGTGTTTTGCGTTAAGTTCTCACTCAGGAAGAAGCTAAGACGAAGCTGCCTAGGAAAGGGCGCATCTTGCGACCAACTTATACATTTGTAGTCTGGTTAGATGCGGGATCTGTCCAGTTGTCTGAATAGCGCGTTGTCTACGCGAGTATGTTCCTAGGCTTGACAAAGTTTCGGTAAACTTCTAGTTTCTTGAGGACTTGGGCAAGAATAACGCTTTGTTTCTTTTTTTGTGAATGTTTACCGTTCTGAAGTGAACTAGCCCCTAGACATAGTTTTACGCACGGCGAGTAATTTTTCTCGCCCAAAAGTATGAATGATCAGGCACGAACTTCAAAACGCTAAACGTGTACCTTTTTTTTAGCTAATTTCGCCGGAGATATAAGCACAAGTTTTTGCTTCGCAGGGAGCGCAGAGGACTTTGCTGGCGGGGCCTTGCTCTATCATTTCACCTAAGTAGAGGAAGATGGCATGGTCGGCTATTCTTCGAGCTTGGCGGAGAGTGTGGGTCACCAGTACGATTGTGTAGTTTTGCTTCAGCATCTGGAACTGCTCCTCAATGAGGCGTGCTGATACAGGATCTAGGGATGAGGTAGGTTCATCGGCGAGGATAACTTCAGGTTTGACTGATAATGTTCTGGCGAGTGCTAGCCTCTGTTGTTGTCCTACTGATAGCTTTGAAGCTGGCATACGCAGTCTATCTTTAACTTCGTCCCATAAGCCTGCTAAGCGCAGGTAGCATTCTACAAGCAGATCCATCTCGCCGTTCTTGTGTGTTCGAGCCGTGTTACGCGTGTTCGCAGGGCATACTTCATTGTTAGGGCAGTGCTTCTCAAGCTCCTCTATCTGTTCAAGAATTTGCTTACCTTTGACTCCGTGAATTCTTGGGCCGAATGCAATATTATCATAGATTGACATCGGTAGTGGGCACGGTTTCTGCGAGAGGAAGCCGACTTTCTTCCTGAGAGAAAGAATATCGGCCTGGGGGTCGTAGACGTTGTCACCATCTATCAGAACCTTTCCATTTACTTTAACCTCCTCCTGTAGCTCAATGAGGCGGTTCAGGCTCTTGAGAAGAGTAGTCTTACCGCATCCCGAGGGGCCGATTATTGCGGTGATTTGACCATCTGGAATATCGACTGTTATGTCCTTAAGCACGTTATGGGCTCCGTAGCTCACCTTTAGATTACGTATACTGATATGTGGCATAACTTACACAAACACCTACCATACTCTACCTATCTTAAGATATGTTTAGAGAACCTCTGTCCCAGTGCTCTCGAAGCAACGCTTACTACAAGAACGATTACCAGCAATACAAGCGCCGAGGCATAGGCGCGTTGTTGTACTTCAGGGAAGGGTGTGCCTAGCTGGAAGAAGATGGCTAGTGGCAGGGATGCAGCTGGATCTAGAAGTGATCCCGGTATATTATCAGTGTAGCCTGCGGTGAAGAGTATTGACGCAGCGTCTCCGATGCTTCTGCCGAAGGCTAAGAGTACCGCTGTTGCTATGCCCGGTAGCACCTGTATTATCACGATCTTGAAGGTTGTTTCGAATCTTGTTGTGCCCAACGCGTAAGATGTTTCCTTCAGCTCCGCAGGAACCAGTTTTACTGTCTCATCTATTGCGCGAATCATTATAGGGATCTGTAGGAGCGTCAAAACGATTATTCCTCCGAGCAGCGATGCCCTCATACCTAGGTAGAGCATCACGGTGAAGCCGAATGCGCCGTATACTATTGATGGTGTGCCCCATAAAACATCAAGGGAGAGACGGATAGAGTATGCGACCTTTGTCTTCTTGATGTAATCTCTCTGTAAAGAAAGAGCGGCTGGTATGCTGATCAGTAAGGCTAGAAGGACGCTTCCGAAGGCTAGGTAGATTGAGCCTATGATTGCGTTGAGGATTCCACCTTCTTTTCCTAGATAGTATCCGCCTTTAGGTGTCTGAGTTAACATGGATGGTGTTAGGGCTGGAGCTCCGTTCAAAACTACTACAGCTACAACTGCAAAGAGGCTTCCTACGACCATAGTTAATGAAGAGAGCATCAGAACCTTGAAGAGTCGCTCTTCAAGTAGCCTATCCAACCGTAACCCTCCGCTCAATTCTTATCAGTATCAGTCGAGCCGCAAGCGTGAACATTAGGATGATAAGCAGCAGAATAAGAGCGGCTAGAAGAAGTGCAGAGTCGTACAATGGGATGGACATCATCTCACCATAATTATTGGCGATAAGCGCAGGCAACGGGTACGCGGGGTCAAACACCGATGATGGTACAATGAACACGTTGCCCACGACCATAAGGACAGCCATAGTTTCCCCTAGTGCACGTGAAAATCCTAAGATTACTGCAGCAGCTATCCCGGGCAAAGCGACTCGCATCAAAGCGTGCTTCACAGTCTGCCACTGAGTAGCCCCCATGGAAAGAGAGGCCTCTCTGACCTCAAAAGGCACGGACCTAAACACCTGCACAGTAATCGAAATAATAACGGGGAAAACCATTATTGCAAGCACAATACCACCAGCCAGAAGGCTGAAACCTGTGGAATATCTTCCTGCGCCTGCAGCTGGTATCCCGAGACTTCCGACAACCGGTGCGATATATGCGACGAATGGAACAATAGTAAGTACACCCCATACGCCGTAAACCACAGGCGGTATTCCTGCGAGCAGATCTACCAGTGGTAGAACTCTTCGTCTAAGACTCTCCTTAGCGTACTCTGCAAGGTAAATTGCGCTTAGAATGCTAAGCGGGACAGCTATCATCATCGCTATAGCGGTTACGTAAAGCGTACTTAGAATCGCCGGGTAGAGCCCGAAGCTACCTTGAGAGGGCAACCAACTGCTGTTAAGAAGTAATTCCGAAAGAGGCTTGGTGTCAAGAATAGGTTTTGATCGCAGGTAAAGCGCGAGTATAACTATGAATGCAAGACTACCCGCGAAGGCTGCGGCGACCAGCATCACACTGCTTGAAAGGGTATCCTTAAGTCGTCTAATCCGCACTGTTATTCACTCCGCTGGTTAATTGAGCATTCCTCGTTGCAGTAGAGACATACATAGTACTTTTGCCTCATATCATTGAAATTGTGCTTTACCTTTAGTAGGTTGCAGCTCTTCAGTTTTCTAACTGCGTGGTTAACCGTCCTTTTAGGTAGCGATGTTTCTTTTATGAGATCCTTTTGGGTGATTTGCCCCTTTTCTGTGAGAACCTTGAGAACTAGTTTTGTTGAGGGTGAGAGTTGGTCAACAAAGTAAATCACTATTCACTCTTATCGTCACTGCTCGCTCTTCCCGCCCTCTTGAAATATAACGGAGTTATAAATATTTATTAGTTCCTGAGGATTCTGTCCCATTATCGGGTGATCACGCAAAGTCAGCAAGCATACATCACCCGAAGATGGGACAGAAGTGACGAGACAGCTCGAACGCTAATTAATAATTACTCTCTGCCTAACTAACCGACTCGAACAACCAATTACTTCTTGTGTAGGCCGCACTCGCTGGCTTCTCGTGGCTCCCACCACCATCGGCCCGCACGAGGATCTTCTCCGGGTTTAACTGCGCGTGTACAGGGTTCACAGCCTATACTCGGATAGCCGTTGTCGTGAAGCGCATTGTAGAGAACATTGTTGTTTCGAATGTATTTCCAGATGTCTTCTGATGTTTGATCGGCTAATGGGTTAATCTTGATTATACCGTTGTGAAGCGCGTCAACCTCTACCTTCTGCACTGCTACTCTTGTTGATGCCTGATCTCTTCTCAAACCTGTTATCCAAGCGTCGAGATCTGAGAGCGCTCGCTTTAACGGCTCAACCTTCCTTACTTCGCAGCATAGTTTACGCAGCGCCATACTCTTGTAGAAGAGGTTTAGGCCGTGGCTTCTAGTCATCTCCTCCAGACGAACGGTATCCGGATAGAATATCTCAAAGTCGCCGTACTTTTCCTGTGCCTTATCCATTAGATCGTATGTTTCTTGGTGAAGCCTCCCTGTTTCAAGAGCGAAAATTCTTGCGTCAGGATTTATTTTCCTAAGCATGTCGGTCAATACCATGTCCTCGGCTCCGAAGCTAGAGGCAAGCGAGATCTTCGGATGGAACTCACTTAGTGCCCATTCAAGAACCTGTTGAGGAGATTTTTCTTCAAGCCGTCGATTCAAACCTTCTACATCTAATGTTCTAGACATGTAGTCACTTCCTGCAGGGATGCAACGTCATTATAAGCGGTAAATAACCATTACACAGACCAGTCACGTCATTGTTGAACGTCGAGTATCTCATTTTTACCCAACCCTTCTCAGTGAGTCATCAACGGTTTCCTTGGGCAGTTCGATGTAACCCGCCTCGTCAACAAACCTCTGACCCTCAATAAGCACCCATTTAATGAACTCCTTTTCAAGCCCCGAAGGTCGGTCTTTCGTCACGAAATATTCCACTCTGGCAGGTGGGTGTGGAAATACGCCGCTCTTTATCGCCTGAACAGTTTTTGCCTTTGTGCTGATATCCTCGTTCGAATCAACCTTACCGTTCTTATCTACGTCGAACGGAGCGATCTTTACGCCAGCGATGGGCAGCCCACTCTTCATATCAAACACATAATTGTAGTTGTTGTAACCAATACCAAGAGGATCCTTCTGCACGGCCGCTAGAACTCCCGGATCGCCGTATACGCCTATGCCCTTCAGATTCTCCTGTTTCTTTCCAAGATATTTCGCCCAGATTTCAGGTGCGCCGGCCGCGTCACTCCTAGTGTACACGTGTATCTCGTCTTTTATCTCCGGCCTCCCAACCACTTCACCCCAAGTTTTGATGGTTCCGTCGATGAAGATGCCGATGAAAACCTCTCTGGTAACTCCTCTGGTTTCGATGTCATTCAATACTGGGTTTTTAGAGTTAATTGTAGCAACTACTGCGTCCTTTGTCACAACAATCGGATAAGCGCCTTTAGCTACCTCAGCTGGATCAATATCTCTTGAGACCATACCGATATCAACTAGGCCGCCTAATGCATCAGCCATACCTTTTCCTGCGCCTCCGGCTGAAACCTCCACCTTAACATTTGGATGCAGCTTCTGGAACTCCTCGCCCCAAACAACGGTCATCGGATATAACGCCCAAGCACCTGACAATGTAACTTGCCCCTGAAGCTCTTCGAGAGGTTGTGCGCTAGTGGTGTTACTAGAGATGCTAGTGGTGCCTTTGGATTTATCTTGGGACGGTTGAGGAGGGGATGCAAGGTATAGTGATACCAGCCCTATTGCGAGAATTAGAATCGTTGCTAAGATGAATTTGCTTCGACTTCTCGCAAACGTAGTTTTGGATGACATCTTGTTCGTCATCCGAGAGCATAACGCCGTTATATATCACTTTGGAAAGGTGCCAATGACTCTATTACCTTAAGTGGAACGCATACTTACAGATTATACCACTCTATCCCATAGTCGCTTCCAGCTGGCTAATGGGATATCGGTCGAACTATTGGCCGAAAGACCATTACATATCAGCGTTGAGGTGGTATAGACAGCTAATCTGTGACCCACTTAAGGTTATGCGTTAAGCACATATCTCGCTGCTGCCTTGCATATTGCTTGAGTAGGCTGTTCGCTTGCACACCGTCTCGTGAAGTAGTATTACGACGCTCTTCTGCTCTATTTTGATTTTTGTCTTGTCGCCAATATTGCTGCTACTATGATGGCAATCGTTGCGACCGCTGCGGCTGCGTATGTGATTGGAGCTATTGTTTCCGCTGTCTGTGTAATAATTGTTGATAGTGTTGTTGTGGCCGGGGTCAGTGTAGATGTTATTGTTGTTGTGGTTGTTGGAGCAGTTTCAGTTTTTGTGCTCACACTTGTGGCTGTTGTTGTGGTTGTGATGGTTGTTGGGCGGATAGTTGTGATCGTTTTTGTCTCCGTTGTAGTGACTGTGTTTATGCTCTGTGCCAGAGGGCTTAGGGTTACATCCACGGGGACTGTAGCATCAAACGGAACATTAACAGTTTGACTCCACTTTTCGTACCCCTCCCGAATGACTGTTACATTAATGAGCGCTGGATGCCCGATTACGTAGGTTATTGGGGCGCTTCCCACGAGGGCGCCATCTAAGTATACATTAGCTCCCGGAGGAGTGCTGCTCACAATGATAGTGCAGTGGCTGGCGTAAACCGGCTGGCTCAACAAACTACCCATAAGAATCACTGATATCGAGATTACTGCAATAACTTCAAATATTTGTGAATTCTTCAATTTCATCAATATTAATTACGATGGATTAATAGAAAAAGATTCCGCCGCATACCTATGGGCTCTTACCTTAAGGGGCGTTCTCTCCCAAGCAATATGTGGTTTTGATGATTATCCGAGAGAGGAGCTTCTGTATTATGTATACCATCATTTGGTTTTTGTGGGTTTGAGTCGGGCCTAATACCTTCAGCTAATCGACACCGTCAAAGAGGTGCTGACCTTAAGGTAACGCCACCGCTCAGGAAACTTCTGTCCCATCTTCGGGTGATGTATGCTTGCTGACTTTGCGTGATCACCCGATAATGGGACAGAATCGTCTCGTCCTATGTCAGCTCTGTTGCTTAGCCTAGACTATTCGACGAAGGGATTCTTGAATTTTAGTATCGCATCAGCTACTTCTGGCCGCATTATTTCTGACGGCGGTCTGAGACCTTGTACTATCATGTCTCGCATTTTTGTGCCGCTGAATCCTACTCGGTCTTGTCCGGTGTGAGGGCAGATTCTCTCGTTAACTATGGTGACGCATCTTTTGCAGTAGAAGAACTCGCGGAAGAACACGGGAGTTACTCCGAGGTCCGGGAACTCCTTGAAGATTTCTTGAGCGTCGTATGGACCGTAATAATTACCTACGCCTGCATGATCCCTGCCCACTGCGAAGTGTGTGCATCCGAAGTTCTTTCGAATTATCGCGTGTAAGATAGCTTCTCTCGGGCCGGCGTATTTCATTTCGTAGCGCAGTATGCTCATGACTGCTGTGTCTTTCTGGTAGTAGTTGTCGATTAGACTCTTGTAGGCCTCCACTATCACTTCATCCTTGAAGTCGCCCTGCTTCTTTCTGCCTATGACCGGATTTACGAACACGCCGTCTATGAAGGCTAGAGCTGACTTTTGAATATACTCATGCCCTATGTGAGGAGCATTTCTAGTCTGGAATCCCACTATCGTCCGCCAACCCTTCTCTTTGAAGAGAACACGGGTTTCTGCCGGGCTGAGTGTATAGTGTTCGAAGGGATTCTCCACATCTTTGAACATTTCAATCTGCCCCCCTATCAGCAGATCTTTTAGTTGGTGAACTCTAGCTACACCTGGATGCTTTGGATCAGTGGTTCTGAAGACCTTCTCAGAGTACTCTTGCTTATCAAACCCGTAAATATCTTCGACATGCATCACTGCCAGCGGCACGTTTCCCGGAGCGCTCAAAGCTATAGTGTCACCCGCTTTTACGTCCTTAACAGCCTCTCTTGACACATCTAGGACGATTGGGATAGTCCAAGGTAGGTCGTTTGGTAGCCTCATTTCATCTAGAACAGATCTGTATGCTTCATTATTCATGAAGCCTTCCAAAGGGCTGTATACGCCGTGAGCGATGCTCTCGACGTCAACCGCTGACTCGTAACTCAGCTCTACCATAGGTAGTTCGTTAACTTCCCCAAGTAGAACGTTCAGCCTATTACTTGTAGCAACCTGGTTTACTAGCTTTCCACCATGTACTCTTGAAACCATTAAACTCAACCTCTATTAGAGATAACCTAAACTCTTGAGTCTCTGTTTAATATACTCCAGCTCAACCGGTGTAATATACTCGGTTAGCTGATCTGCTTCATATCTGGAGATATCTTCGCGTAGGCGAGAGAGCACATATTCAGAAATGGAATCGAAGCCTTTCTCCTTCATTAGATGCTCTGCTCCCCCAAGAAGGGTTTTTGGAATAGATACCGCCGAGGCTTTAGATTCTTTATCGCTCTTCCCAGATAGGCTCATGGTCTCTTTCGCCTGATCGCATAATATAATTAACCTTTGGCAAAGGAGCCAAAATAAAGTATGTCTGCAATCACCTGCATCTAGGCTAGTAATTTGTCTAGGCGTTGCTTACGCTGATGCAAACTCGGTATTTTAGAATGATGTTTTTTTTGGAGTTCGGGAAAACCGAAAGACAAAACTCAAAAATCGCCTTTTCCTCGTTAATGACAGTGGAGAAGAGAATGATTCGACGAAATATGGCTGTAAGCAAGGTAATTATCGTTGTCGCATTAGCTGTAATATTCTCAGTAGGGCTTCTCGCCGGACAGGTGTTGAACCTCGGGTTGAAACCTGCAGTAGAATCGCCAACTGCGACTAGCATAACATCCTCGTCAACAATAGCTACAGGTATTGCTAGTACTAGCAGCACCACAACAACATCATCTTCGTCCTCGGTTTCTTCAACGACGCTTTCAACCACAACTACTACACAGGCCATCTTAGGGGATCTTACACCGCCTCAAATCTTCAAGAACGTCGAAGGCTCGGTTGTATCGATAGGCGTAACGTTACCGGGCGGAGAGGCACAGGGATCGGGCTTCGTGTTCGACAATAAAGGTGACATTGTAACCAACAACCATGTGGTTGAAGGAGCTACAACAATTGATGTAACCTTCTTGAACGGAGACACCGTTACGGCGAAGCTTGTTGGCAGAGACGCATATGCGGACTTGGCGGTGATACAGGTTGACACAAGCTCTAGACAGTTGAAACCTGTGCCTTTAGGTGACAGCGATAAGCTGCAGGTGGGTGACCAGATCTTGGCGATAGGTAACCCATTTGGCCTCAGCGGTAGCATGTCAGCGGGAATAGTAAGTCAGCTTGGCAGAGAAACTCAGGGCACAGGCGGTTACATGATTATAGATCTGATCCAGATAGATGCAGTAGTTAACCCCGGTAACTCAGGTGGACCTCTCCTAAACATGAGGGGCGAAGTCGTCGGAGTTAACACACTCATCTTCTCTCAGTCAGGCGGCTTCGAAGGAGTCGGCCTATCCATTCCATCCAACACCGTGAAACGCGTAGCCACCTCACTGATATCTACCGGCCAATACAAGCACGCCTACTTAGGAGTACAAGGTACCGATGTGACACCTCAGATAGCTGACGCAATGAATCTAAGTCAAGCCAAAGGCTTTCTCTTAATGCAGGTCACACAGGGAGGACCAGCTGACAAAGCCGGTCTAAAAGGTGGAACAACTCAGACAACCATAGCTGGACAGACCGCCGTGCTGGGAGGAGACGTAATCATAGACATAGACAATACAAACGTCAGAAAACTCTCCGACCTCTCGCTCTACACTGAGCGCAACAAGAGTCCCGGTGACACAGTGACTCTGAAGATTATTCGCGACGGCAAAGAAATGTCGGTTAACCTAGTGCTAGGCGAAAGACCTCAACCCGCAGGATAACCGGCCGCTTTCTTTTTTTAAACTTCTTTTCTTTTTACTGTCTACTCTGTTCGCTAATTGGTTGGCTAGATAGTAGCTGACTTGACCGTTCCAGCTTACTTCTTTTTGCTCGCTTACTCATTCACTCGTGTCTTAGTGCTTCTACTGGGGTTAGTCGTGAGGCTCTCCACGCTGGGATGATTCCGGCTAGGGCCCCGATTGCGGTAGCCAAGAGGATAGCACCTATGAGAAGTTCGGGTGTTAAGGCGGGTGTTATAGTTATGGCTGAGGCTTGAGGCGTTTGAGCTACTCTGGTTGCTGCTCCTCCGCCTCCGAAACCAGCTCCGCCAAACCCTCCACCGCCCATTCCACCTCCCATTCCTCCGAATCTTATTCCGCCTCCGAAGAAGCCTACTATGAAGTTGGAGAGTACGGCTCCTGATAGGCTTCCAACTACTCCTCCTATTAGGCCTGTGAGAACTGCCTCGGTTAAGAAGAAGAGCATTACGGTTCTGCCGCTGTATCCTAAC
The DNA here is from genome assembly GCA_016190055.1 of Nitrososphaerota archaeon. GTDB lineage: Archaea > Thermoproteota > Nitrososphaeria > Nitrososphaerales > JACPRH01 > JACPRH01. The sequence continues at coordinate 109,072 of JACPRH010000037.1, forward strand.
GCTTTTGTAATCCCGATTTCTCTGACTCTTTCGTTGACTGAGGTGAACATGGTTGTGGTTATTCCCATGAATGCTACGGCCAGTGAGATGGATGCTATTGATGTCAGCATTGTGGTTATGGTGCCTGTGATGCTCTGTATTGATGAGAGTAGTGAGGAGATTGTGATAACCCGTACGTTGTTTCCGTAGATGTCTGTGATTGCTTGCGAGACTTGATTTACAGTGTCTCGGCTTGTTGCTGCAATATAGAGACCTGAGTATGATGTTGAACCGGTTATGAATCTGCCCGCTTCGATTGGGATGAAGATGGTGTCATCGGGATTTATGAAGAGTCCTTGACCATACGTGGCCAGTGTTCCTGTAACTAAGAAGGATCTTGAAGTTGTCTTTGCCTGACCTCTCTGGATGGACTGTGTGGATGCGGTGATTACTTGACTGATGTGGATTGGAGTCACAGTAGGATCTGATGGTGCGGCAAGCTGCGAGCCTATTATCGCTGAGGTGGTTTCTGAAGCCTGTGGGATTCTTCCATCAGAAACTTCTATGTCTGGGAAGAGTGTCCCTAGTTTGCTGGTGTCTAAAGCTATTACCGTGGCGGGGGTAGTTGTTCCTCCGTTCTTCAAGCTGACTGTTAACCTGTAAAAGGGTATCACGTATTGAACCCCTGATATTTTTTGAATCGTCTCTACGTCGTTAGATGTGATGGTCACGCCTCTGCCTATAGGCATAACTTGCATTGTGGTCACGCCTAATCTATCGAACTGAGCGGATACGCCTGTGCTGAATCCCTGTGTGGCAGCAACTAAAGCTACAATAGCTGCTGGTCCGATTGCTATCCCTAGAATTGTTAAGGTTGCCCGGAGCTTCCTGGATCGAAGAGCACTGAAGGCGAAGGCAAGTATGTCCCGTATTAGCGTCGCCTTTACCTCCTACATTCGTTTCCTTCTTCGATACGCCCTTAGCCCCAGAAAGACACCAGCTACAGTGATTGAAGCTAGGCCTACGAGGAATATGATTCGGAAGGTTTCGAAACCAGCCGGGGTTTCACTGGTTATCTGCAGAGCAGCCTGCTGAATAGCGTTTTGGGATATGGATACTTGAACACTGGTTTCCTTGACATACTTCTGACCGTAGCTGTCCTGGTAAGTTAGTACTACAGTGACGGGGTAAGAGCCGTTCCTCAGGTTCCTATTAGCGGTGGCTGCTAGGCTGAACGGGATCGGTGTGTTAGACGCGATATCTCCAATGTATTGGCTGCCCTCGCCGTTAGATCGGAATCTTGAGTCCGTCTTTAGAGTTACATTTGCGAAAAGGGCATCGGTGTTGCCTATGTTGAGGATGTTTCCGGTTACTGTGAAGTTGCCGCCTATTGGAATTTGTGATGGGCTAGCTTGTACTCTTTGGTAGAGCGGGCTGATTGTTCCTTTCACCGTGTACGCTATGCTTCTAGCCTCTTTGTGCCAGTTACCCGAACTGTCTAGGTAGGTTAAAGTCAATGTTAATCCCTGCAATGTGTCAGCTGAGCTAAGTGATGTTGAGACTGTGGGTACAACCGTTATTCCTGCGTGAGGTTTTATTGAGTCGAAGACCCAGTTATCTGTGCCAGATGCGATTGAGAGCGCACTAGAAGAGCTGGTGCTAGGCGCGATCGTCACCTCAACAGTTGAAAGTGGGTTGTCACCAGTGTTTCTAATCGTTATGGCGGGCTTATTCGTGTAACCTGCTGCTAAGCTGCTAGAGTTGGTGATTATGGATAATGGAGAGACGTAGTCTTTCACTCCTAGGCTTATTGTTTGGCTTTGTGTTTGAGCTACCTGCTGCCCATCTACGTATGCGAGAGACAGTTGGAGTTGAACAGTTGAGCCTGAAAGAGATTGTGGAACCCGAATGCGAATGTAAAAGAGAACGCTGGCGTTACTTTGAAGAGCACCTTGCTGCATCTGGCTTCCTCCTGAGAGGAGTGCTACTGGTGATTGCGCTGATGCGGTTATAGTGAGGTTGTAAATCGGTTGGCTGCGACCGTTGGTTACCGAGACACCTAGGTCACTCGGCATATCTGCAACTATCCAATCTTTGTTTTGAGAGATGCTCAGTATTCCTTGCGAGCCGACGACAGTATTGAATCCAATTACGATGTTGGAAGACTGTGCTGAGCCATGAGTATCGCGATATGAGACGGATGCGGGAATCTGGATGACCTTGGGTTGAGTTGAGGGTTCAACATAGAGGCGCAGTGAGCTTTTGACTACGCTGCCTCCGTCTAGGCTTTTGATTTGAATAAAGTTGCTGCCGCCAACCAACGTTGTACCGGTAGGTGGCGCTAGCTGGATATTCAGGTTGCTTACTGTGGAGGTGCCGAGGTTCTTCACTGATAGTGTGACGCTGTTGATGGCGCCTGGTGTAAGTTGTGAAGAATCGGCTGTAATATCTATCATCGGGCTCTCGTAAGGTAGGACGTTAAAGCCTACTGTCCTGCTTGAGGACCAAGCGGAGCCTTGAATATCATTATACGACATTGAGGTGGCAATCTGTATTACTTTTGATCCAAGTGATGGGTCTACATAGAGAGTTATTGAGGTTGCTGCAGCATCTCCTCCACTCAGCCTCTTGAGGTAGAGAAGATTGCTGCCGCCAACCAATGTTGTACCGGTAGGCGGCGTTAGCTCAATGTTCAGATCACTTATTGGAGAGCCGCCTAGGTTTCGTATTGTAAAGGTAACGTTGTTAGCTACTCCGGGAGTTAGGGTTGAAGGAGTTGTGGTCACGTCGATTACTTGCCCTTTATGGGGGAGAACTTGGAACCCTATTGCGCCACTGTAAGACTGTGCTGAGCCGCGAGAGTTGTAGTATGAAATGGAGGTTTGAAGCTGCATTACGCCCGCGGCTTGTGCTGGTGGAACGTAGATGGAGATGGAGATGTTTACGCTGCTGCCTCCGGCGATAGTTGGGATGTTGATTTGGCTGCTGCCTCCGGCTAACGCTGAACCTGTAGGGAGGGTGAAGCTGATCTGTAAGTTGCTTACCGCGTTGCTTCCCTGGTTCTTTAGCGATAGGGCGATGTTGTTTGTTGATCCTGAGGTGAGGACAGTATTACTGGCTGTCAGCTCAAGGGTTTCTTTGTCTGGTGGAAGAACCCTGAGTCCAACGATTCTGTTGATGGTCTGGGTAAGGCCATAGGCGTCTCTGTATGACGCTGCGATGGTTATCTGAGTGTTTGACGCAGCGTTATCGGATACATCTAAGGTGAGAGGTGTAGATAGGTTTGCACCAGCAGCTATCGAGGCGGCGGTTATCTGGTTATTGCCTGTCAGTGACACTACGCCTGTTGGGAGAGTTAGTGTTGCAGCGAAGTTTGAAGCCGCACTGCTCCCAAGATTATTGAATGTTAAGATAAAATTGTTGGTGGTACCTGCAACAAGCTGATCCTGACTGAGTTGAATATATATGTTCGGCTTACCTAAGAGCGGAATTTGGAAGGGTAACTTAACAGGAACTGCGTGGATGAGCCCTGCGCCTGTGTTTAGATAGTAATCAACTATCATGTTCATGCTGTAGGTTCCGACTTGGGCGGTAGGATCTACGTCAAGGTTGAAGGTGAAGGTGGCGGTCTTGCCGGTGGCTACGTCCGAGCCATATGTTGATGTGATTTCATTGGTGTTTAGTCTAGAGGAGAACGGAGGAGCCAGTACAAGTGATGCGGTTAGACCAGTGATGGTATAGTTCGCGTTGTGGCTCATTGTTACTGTTAGCGGCACAGACAGGTCTCCAGGCGCTACTGACAGCTTTGAAGCAGTGTCACCCCAGTATGATGACGAAATAGCGAAATCGGTGACGAACACCTTCAATTCATATGTGGATGGCGTAGGGGTGAACTTTATGCCTGTGACTTCAATATAGTAGAAGCCTGGATTACTGACTACATAAGATATGCTTCTGTTTCCTCCACTACTCAGGCTCTCTGATGATGCTACCTTTCCTACGTTACCTCCTGAGTCGACATTTGGAGAGAAGAGGTAGAGGTTCAGGATCGATGTATCAGGGACGTTGAGTTGGACACTGATGGTCTGCCCAGTCTGCGCATCCATTTTGAACCAGTGCGGTGGAGTTGTAAAGTCAACAGAATATCTTCCAGATGTTAACTGTAAGGCGGTGGTAGGTGAGGATCCGGCTTTCTGCACACCGGAGGCTAGCGCTGGACTATAAGCGGCGAGCGGCAAGTAGGCTAGAAGTAACACGAGAAGGATTACGGCATATTTGCTCATTATGCTACACCTCCGACGGAAGTGTATTCGTCACGTGCGATTTGCCCGTCTCTAATTTGGATGATTCTATCCGCTTCATTTGCAATCTCCATGTTATGCGTAATTATCACCACAGTTTTACCTATTGTCCTGTTCAAATGGTGCAAAAGATCGGTTATCGACTTGGTGTTCTTCGTGTCCAAGTTCCCTGTAGGCTCATCACCCAGGAGTATCGGGGGCTCGGTTACTAGGGCTCTGGCTACAGCTACGCGCTGCTGTTCTCCGCCACTAAGCTTTGATGGAACCCGGTTAGCTTTGTCGCCGAGGCCCACTATTTGGAGCGCCTTTAGGGCTTTGTAACTCCGGTATTTTGGGGGCACATTCCTAGCCTCTAAAGGGAATTCTACGTTCTGAAGAGCGTTCATTCGATGAATCAAGTTGAAGGATTGAAAAATTAGCCCGATCTTCTTGTTCCTTAGCTCGGCGAGCTCTCTATCATTCAGCTTCGATATGTCTACACCGTCGATCAAGACTTTGCCTGAAGTCGGCTTATCCAAGGCGCCCACCATATTCATCAAAGTAGATTTTCCGCTTCCAGAGGGGCCAACTATAGCTACAAATTCGCCTTCAGCAATGTCAAGGGAGACTCCTCTAAGCGCCGGGGTCGCGACACCGTTTCCTGAATAGGTCTTAACCACCGAGTCAAGACGTATCACCACAGTCCTATCCGACCTTTCACCATGGGTTTGAGAAGAAGGTTGAGAGGCGGACTTAGTTCCTGTGAAGGGAGCTACAGTTTCTGTACTATGTGCTACATCAGCTTCTCCGTTATCTGGAGTATCAGCGCTACTGCTCTTCCCATAATCGTCTCCGTCTCCTGCGGACGGCGTTCTGAGAAGGATGCCGAGTGAGGTTATGACTACCCCGACTACGCCTACAAGATAGGCGGAGAACCGGTAATAGACTGTAGCAAACATAGATTGGGACCCTGACATGCCGGACATGAAACCTCCACCGTTGCCTCTCGGGAAGCTGAAATTTCCTGCCGCGAATTGACCGCCTTGGAATTGTCCACCTCGGAGCTGCCGGGCAGCCGGTGTGGAACCTGAGATCACCATGTTGAAACTTGGGTCAAAAACCATCAGAGTCGTGAAGGCTACTGCAACTAGTATTAGCCCTGTAATTACTATTCTTTTACGCATTGTTCTTTCCCGCCTTACCTATTATCCTTCTTCGTCTTTCGCATGCGTCTCTTTTGACTTTGGATTCAAGAGAGTGCCTAAAGCGGTAACCACTATGCCCACTACGCCTACAAGATAGGCGGAGAACCGGTAGTAGACTGTAGCAAACATAGATTGGGACTCTGACATGCCGGACATGAAATTTCTGTCGCCCATGCCGGCCATAAAGCCTCCATCGCCTCTTGTGAAGTTGAAGTTTCCGGCGCCGGGGGTAAAGTTGCCCCTTGGGAACTGTCCGTTCTGGAACTGTCTTGCAGCTTGTGCTGAGCCGAAGAGGATTGCTTCTATTGAGGTGTCCAGAGCCATTAAAACAGCTAGGGACGCTATGATTAATACTAGTCCAGTTACTACTATTATTTTACGCATTGTTTTTCACTTTTATTCTTGGTTTGAGAGATAGGCATCATCAATTCGCTTAATCCGATTCTTCCTTTCCCTGAAGCCAGTTTGTAGATAGCAGTAAGCGTGTTGTGCTTCATCTTCGCTACCTCAGTCTTAATCAGCTCGTATTTACTGGCTGTATTCGCATTGTTGCCAAATGCGAAGGGCTCACGTATCCATCTGCGAAGCGCTACTCTGACTACGGCGTATGCGATGAAGATTGTTACGGCGATTACGATGAACCATTGTGGGTTGACGAGAGTCACTGGTAGGGTTAGGAGAAGCGGCGCTGCTAGGGAGATCTCTGGGTCTTGGTAGACGCTGTTGTTGAAGCGGGAGAAGGAGAGTTGATTAGCGAATGCTACAGAGTACCGCCAAGACACTTGGTCACCGAAGCCTGGGTTCAGGCCTTGGACATTAACGCCCTGAGGCACCGCAGTGGGTGTTGATACCACGAAAACTGGTTGCAGCGCAGATTTCACGGCGTCAGTTCGGCTGACTCCGTCTACTACTGCGACTGGGCTGTAGGTTATCATAGATCTCGTAGATTTAGTCGCATTCTCCACCAAAGCTACTCTCTGGTCTCTGACGGTTACTCCGGATAGGCCTTCGTATTGACCCTCCGTCTTGACTACAACTTCATCTTTACCTTGGTATATCACAGCTGAGATTACTGCGAGCTTTACGTTTTGACCTTGAGCCCAAGTTAAACCGTCGATACCGTATCCAAGCTTAATCGTAGGCCCCTCATGTTTGATGGTCAGCCTGTAGCCGAAGTGTACGCTAACGTTGTCCTGTTCGAGTCTAAATCGTTCATCTATGAGGCGCCAGTTGAAGCTCTTCACCGACGCTGACAGGTTCCAATCGTACTCAGGAGCACCTTCGCTGTTAACTTTGGTGAGGTTACCGATGTTCCAAGACCAGGTTCCGGACTGCCCGTTTTGCTCGAAGTGATTATACATAGGTGCTAAGGAGTATATTCTTAGGATTCTGTCACTCAAGTTCCAGTTCACGTTTTGATCGGAGAATTCATTCACCGAGTTTCTCCTTGTCTGTACATCAAAGATGCCGTTCCCGTTTGCATCCTCGTACTGTATGAGGTAGAGCGGGATGTATGTTACCGAGTAGTTTAGCGTACCATCTTTTGAGTTTTTCAACATTTGAAGAATAGGGTAAGTATCGTAAACTCCTTGGAAATCTCGGTCTCTCCACCCCCTCTGCGGGGCTGGGGCTGCTATCTGCCACGCGAAGAGGATTTGGACGTTGCCGCCGTCTTCAGTAGGGGTAGTGACGTTGAAGCCGGTGTGTAGAGAGTTGTTGTAGCCTGCTTGAGCGTAAGTTACTGAAGGACCCTCTTCAGCGTAAACCTGAGTCAAAAAAAGAGGATCGGAGAGTACTACCGTAAGCATCAGGGTCAGTAGCGCTCTCCTCAACGACACTTCTCGTTACACCTACCTATGCATCGATGAAAATCCGAGTATGTCGCCGGTTCTGCCGTTTACTCTGATGTTGCCGATGGTGTCGCCGTTTGAGTCAATGATTGGCACGTTATAGACTGACCTCTGCTGCTTCGGCTCTCCTGCTGTCCAACCTTTCTCTAGAGAGCTTTTCACAGCGTTAACAGCGTCTTCAGACTTGGGGGTGTTGATCTTTCCTAGAATCACTGTCATGACTGTCTTGTTACCGTCTTTAATGCTCACGATCCAGGTGCCGACTCTTTCCTTAACTGCGCCCACCGTGAAGTTCTTGATAGCGTTGCTTACCGTTGTCTTGACCTGTGCGCTGGTTACGGCGAGAGTGGGTGAGGATGATGTCAGCATAATATTTCCACTCCTACTGTCTACACGCACGTAGCTTATTGTTTTATTGCTAGAGTCAAGCAGTGGAACGTAGTACACTGTTCTTACCAGCTTAGGCGTTCCGGCTGTCCAGCCTTTAGCCAATGAATCGGTTACGACGGTTTTGGCTTGATCTGTTGTGTTGGCGGTTACGTGGCTTACACGTATCATTGTCACTATGCCTTCTCCATCCTCGATTGGGACTATCCAGCTTAGCCGGAAGGAGCTTGGTGTGCCTACCTTCAGGTTAGGGATATCCGCTTCAACCGCTGACTTTGCTTGTGCTGAGGTGATGGTTACGTTTTCAGACATTCCCGGTCCCCAATGCGAAAACCTGTAGTTTCCATGTGTGAAGAGGTTCTTGCCGAATGTTAACATTTGGTTCCAACCATTCATCAGAGGCATTATAGCTTGCCCGGATGGGTTGGCGTATCTCTCCCTTGATTGACTATACATGTGTGGTGAACCTGCGCTTCTACCTGTAGACGCGGCTATTGTTGTTGATCCTGTGGTTGCAGCCGCTGCGGCGGCTGTGAATGTGATATTCGCGGCTAGGATTGAACCTGCTATTACTGCGATGACCACCGAAAGAAGTAGGATTTTGCGGTGCATGCCCATCTTTCCCAGAGTTTAGCAAGGAAAAAGCGATTTTTGAGGTTTGTCTTTCGGTTTTTCCGAACTCCTAGAAGTACGGTATATTCGGAATTTCCGAATCGAAAAACATGGTTTGTACATCTGGATAGCGATGATGATGGTTAAGGCCGTCAAAGTGTTGTGAAGAAGTAGGCTAGTCCTAAGGATACGTAGAGGGTGATCGAGGCGAGTAGAGCAGCCTTCTCGGTAGCTAGTCCCTTGGAGAGAGATATTGCGGAGGTGAGGAAGCCTAGGGAGTAGCCTACTCCGATGAGCATGAGTATCTGTATCTGAAGGCTTGTCAGGTGAGTCTGGAAACCTTCAGCGATAACGTACACAGTTGGTGCAATAAGGCTGGGTGCAAGCGCGAAGGCGGATCCTAGCAGTAGAGGTTTTGCGCCGCCCTGTGTTCTATAAGCGACGAAGGACAGGAGGTTTGCAAGAGCATTAATCAGCAGATAACCCAGTATGAAGAGTAAAGGTATGTAGAGCGGCGAGATAGGCAGGCGGTTCACGTAGATGAAGATTAACGGGTATAACCCCGACAGGTACGCTATTAGTGTGCCGTAGAGGAGCACCATTGCAGCGAAGAGGGAGGCGAGTCTTGGTCTCGCATACAGGTTGGAGATGAACCGCCAACCGATCAACCAGAGAGTGATGTAGCCTGCAACAGTCTGGTCTCGTTTGACGAAGCGGCTTGACGTTAGCTTCTCGTAGCTTTCAGATAGAAGCTGGTATGCGAACTTGCCTTTCTCGTTCAACCGGTACTTCTTAGCGTCATCTTGCTCAATCAGCTCGGTCAAAAAATCGATCTGGTAATACAGCGTGCCGGTGCTTACATTCAGGTATGCTTTTAGATCTGTAAAGCCACCCTGCCCATTCTCTCCAAGATACTTTATGATTTTTCGTCTCAAAGGATGACCTATCATGGTAAAGAAGTGCGAGACCTCATCCTCCAAGCTAGGCCACCTCGAATCATCCGGTATGTTTGAAACAGTATTAAACACATTTTGTTCGAAATATCCGAAACTGTGTCAAAAAAACGGCTGTAGATAATGCATCGCTTACCTACCTTTCCTCCTCGCGGACATAGGCGGAACGCCTGCAACCACGTCCCATGGAGAGGGACAAACAGCTAATGTGTGTTAGGGGTTGTTGTTTTGAGCGGTTTGGTTGAGAATTACTTCTTAATCGCAAGGCTTGTTAGTTGGATACGTTAAGTGGTTCTGCAAGACTATAGACCGGTGTCTTTCTTTGAGGTGATGAGGATTTTTCACAGGCAAGTAAATCTATTTTCAGGGATGACTATTTAGACTGGGACAACGTACTTCTATTTGTATGGTTATCCCTGCTGAAGTAGCTTGGCTGATTCCAACCGTTCTACCTTTAGTGATTGGGCTACTTGTAGGGTTGATAGTTAAGAAGACGTTCAAGCTGCTTATTGTAATCGCAGTCTTGTTAGCGGTGTTGGTGACTATTGGAGCGATTAGTCTAACGTTTCAGGATGTTTACAGCAGAGCCTTAGAGATACTGCCAAAGTTAATACAGACCGGTAGAAGCGAGCTAGATGTTCTACCGTACTCATCTCTAGGATTTCTAATAGGTTTAGGACTCGGTTTATGGAAAGGCTAGCTAGAGGCCAGTCCACCCCTTTGTTAATTCATTAACCTGAAGGATTTGAATCTGCTACTCTTAAATCACTAGATAGCGGAATATTAATTGGAAGTAGATTTGGCTAGCGGCAGTTTTGCAGTCAATGTTAAGGATCTGTCTAAGCGTTTCGGGGACAAGGTTGCTGTTGACAGCGTGAGCTTTGAGGTTAAGCGCTCCGAGGTCTTCGGGTTTCTGGGCCCGAACGGTGCAGGCAAGACTACTACAATAAAGATGCTTACCACATTGCTGCCTCCAACGTCTGGGCAAGCCAAGATTCTAGGGTTAGATCTGAGGAGCGAAGGAAAGAAGATCCGGCAGCGCATTGGAGTTGTGCAGCAGCAGGATAGTTTTGATCAGGGGTTGAATGTTGAGACAAGCATGAACCTCTACGGTTTGATCTGGGATGTGCCGAAGCAGGAGCGGAGAAGACGCATTGACGAGCTTATTGAGAGGTTTGAAATGCAGGAGTTCAGGAAGAAACAAGTTGTTGACTTATCAGGTGGGCAGCGGAGGAGGCTCCAAGTTGCCCGAGAATTTATTCATGATATGGATCTGCTCTTCCTTGATGAGCCGACTGTCGGCTTGGATCCTCTTGCCAGAAGGGCCTTCCTAGACTTCTTCAAGGAAAAGGTGAAGGATGGACTAACCATCTTCTTCACCACCCACATAATAGAGGAGGCTGAGTATCTCTGCGACAGGATCGCAGTGATGAATGAGGGAAGAATAGTTGAGATTGATACCCCGGGGAATTTGAAGCGCAGGTTTGGAAGCGCGAAGGCCGTTGAGTTTAGGCTGCTTGAAGGCGCCTCGAAGAATCTCGTCAAAGCATTGTCTTCATCCGAAGTGGTGAATAAGCTGGTTTTGGATGAGTTGAGCGGTACCTACAGAGCAACCACCTCAAAGCCGGAGCTGGTGATACCTGAGCTCTACAGGCTTGCTGACAAGCTTAGCCTGCACATCTCCTCCATCTACATAGCTGAAACCACGCTTGAAGACGCCTTCATCAGCCTAGTTAAGAACGGATCAGGAAACGATTCAAGCCATGTGCATAGCGGTGAAAGTTATGCCGCCGCCTCTCCTCCCAGAGGCAGCTTTAAGGAGGCTGAGTAGGCGTAGTGAATATCTATGTGAGGCTGGTTTACCGGAATCTACGAGCTAACCTCGACCGGATCTCGCTGTTCTTTGAACTAGTTTTCCCACTGTTCTTCATCTTTGTACAGGGCTTTGCACTTAGTGAATTGGTTACTCCCTTCGATATTGGTAATGGTCGTGTAATTAGCTACCAGCTGTTCCTCGCAGCAGGAGCCATCACGTTAACTGTCATCAACTCAGGTACTAACGCCGGGACTCAGCTCTGGTATGATAGGAAGAACGGGATGTTCGAGCAGCTTCTCATGGGGCCCTTCACAAGACTTCAGTATATTCTGAGCATCATCTTAGCGACCCTAATAATCGGGATCGCCAGTTCGCTACTAGTCTTCCTCATAGCTCTGCCGGTTCTAGGCGGCGCACTCTACCTTTCACTTCAAAGTGTGTTTCTCACAGGGTTGGCGCTGTTTCTAGGAACAATGTTCTTTGGAAGCTTCGCGCTCGCCCTCTCTGTCGCATTGAAATCGTCAGAGAGCTTCAACATTGTTTCAACATTCACCTTCTTCATCTTCCTCTTCACCTCCTCAGTCTTCTACCCCGCCAACAAAGCTCCTCCAGTGATTCAGTCAGTCAGCCTCCTTAACCCTCTGACCTACGCGACAGACCTGTTGAGAGCCGGTCTCTTCGACTCAATGACACCCTTTATCTCAACCGAACTCACTTTGCTCACCGTCGAAACAATTGTGATATTCACCATAGCCGTATTGGCCTTCAGAAGAATTCGTGTCTAACGAGAACAGTAACAAGCAGCAGTCGAATACGCCTTGTTCTTACCATGGTATGTTGTAGGTGTATCTGCTGGTGTCTGTGTTTAGGTTTAATGTTCCCGAGTCGCTTGTTCCTGTGCGGGATCCGGGAACCAAGGTCCATGTGACTTGGATTCTGTAGAAGGCGTGGTTCGGTAGATCTATTGAGTAGTGCCCGTTTTCAACGGGTGCAGAGAATTTTTCTTCAGTCGAGGTGTTTATGAATTCAACGTGGGTCGGGGCTATATCCACCTTATTCGGCGGCTGCAGTGAGCCGGAGACTGTGACTCGCGAGTTTACAAAACCGGGTATTGATATTGAATGGAACGCACCTAGCCCAGCTGCAGCAACAACTGCAGCGATAACCGCGACGACGGCCAAGATTCTTATTGTTTTGGATCCTGTGAACCGCATTGATGACGCTCAACATCTCCTACAATGTTCGACCTAAAAGAGTTTCAACCAGCAGTTGCTCTCAGGCAACGTAGTTGGGATAACTTAGTTGGCAGTATCTTTAAGTTATGTTAGGTTGTTGTGGAGGGAAGATGATTAGGGATGGGTCTTGATCCGCGGAAGGCATCTAGACTGGTAGAGTTGATTGATTACCAAGAAGGATCTGTTGTGAGCAGAACCGTCGTTGAGAAGAAGACTGGAACTGTGACGCTGTTCGCTTTTGACGAACATCAAGGGTTAAGCGAACATACCGCGCCGTTTGATGCGCTAGTCTACATTCTTGACGGGGAGGCGGTGGTAATCATTTCGGGTGAAGCCGTCAAGCTGAAGGAGGGTGAAGCGGTCATTATGCCAGCTAATGAACCGCATGCGTTGAAAGCAGTACATAGGTTCAAGATGATGCTGACTATGATTAGATCCTAGTAGGTAGGCAGAGAAGCGGAACTGGTACTTCTGTCCCATCTTCGGGTGATGTATGCTTGCTGACTTTGCGTGATCACCCGATAATGGGACAGAATCGCGCGTCGAAGTAGTTAACTTATATAGCCCTCACGCAGGGGTGTTGTTAAGGCTCGGTGTACAAACGTGTCTGTAGATATGGCGATTCGTGTACTTGACGAAAGTGTAGGAAAGATAGTTCTGATTAAGCTGAAGGGAGGCAAGATTATTCGCGGTGTTCTCCAAGGGTTCGATCAGCACATGAATCTCGTGCTGAGAGAGTCAGAGGAAATCGTCGAAGAGGGGCCTAAGAGGTTAGGAACGATTGTGGTGAGAGGAGATAATGTTGTGATTATCTCACCTCCACCGAGCTAAGCAGTTACATCAATGAGAGGGTTTGAACAGGATTGACAAAAGGAACATCATCATTCGGTAAGAGAAGTAAAGGACATACCCACATCAGATGTCGGAGATGCGGCAGACACTCCTTCCACGTTAACAAGAAAAAATGCTCTTACTGCGGCTTCGGTGCTTCACCGAAGATTCGGCAGTACACCTGGGCTAAGAGAAGGTAGTAGTATCTGCATCGGTCTATCTAATTCAGGTAGCGGAGCGTAGGGGCTCGTAAAGGTTTAACTACACGTTTCTTAGAAACGGTTCCACAGTAAGGCAGGTTGTTGAATGGATCCGCTGACCATCGCCATCGGTGGAGTGATCGGCGCTGGTGCTGGAGCTGTAGTTGTCTACTTCAGAATGCGTTCCAGCGCGCCGGTTGTAGAGCATAAGGGTGCGTCTGTTAGCTCATCTATCGGTAGAACTACGCCTATCAGGCCGGTTGCTGCTAGACGGGTTGATCGGGTTGAGATTGAGAAGGCGAGGAGGGAGTTGAACGCTATTCTTCTTGAGAAGGATCTCATCAGCAGCGCTCTTACGCGGGTCTATGAGGCGGAGGTTGAGAAGAGGATTACCAAGTCTGAGCGTGAGGAGCTCGCAGCCCGTTATAAGAAGCGTTTGAAGGAAGTTGACGATAAGTTTGGTAGCGCAGAGGTTACGATTGAGGTTGGGGAGCTGGAGCGGCTTCGAGAGGAGCTTATGGGGCTCTTCGAGGGAAAGATGCGGCAGATAGAGGATCGGCTTCGTGAAGCGCATACAAAGCTTGATCACATCAAGGGGCCTGTTCATCAGCTACAGCTTCGACCAGCAGTTGAGGAGCTTGAAGAGGTTGAGGAGGAGGTTGAGAAAGGGGAGAGGAAGGAGAAGGATGAGCAGAGGGAGCAGCAGAAGCCTCTGCCGAAACGCAGCCGAGCCGTCAGCAGAAGTGAGGGAGCTGAGGTGGATGATAAGGTGAAGGAGCTCCGTGAAGAAGTGTTAGAGGCCTTGGCGCGGCTGGAGCAGATGGATATTGAAGGCTGAGAACGCCAATTCAGGGAAAGCTCTTGAAGCGATGGTGGAGAAACTCGCTTTAGAGATTCAGGACGGCTCGCTCATTGGTTTAGGCAGCGGTGCAACCGTTGCGGCGTTTGCTAGAAGGCTGGGTCGACGGGCTGAGGAGGAGGAACTTCTCGTCTCAGTGATTCCGTCTTCTCTTCAAATTCAGCTTGTCGCTGAGGAGTGGCCCGGCTTTATGGTCGTTCCCAGCACGATGATTCCCGATATCGATATTACTGTTGACGGTGTTGATCAGATCGATGAGAAGTTTCGTATGATTAAGGGTGGTGGAGGAGCGCTTTACCGTGAAAGAGTGCTGCTCCAGGCTGCGAGTAAACGGGTGATTATGGGTGATGAAACGAAGCATGTTAGGCAGCTCTACAGGTCTGTTCCAGTTGAAACCTCGTTCTTTGCTCGTGACTTTGTTGAGTCCGCGCTGCTGAAGATAGGCGGTAAACCTAAGCTTAGACTCCTAGAGAAGGGGTATCCGTTCATCACCGAGAACGGTAACGTCATCTTCGACACCGACTTCGGGATCATCGAGAAGCCTGAAACACTACTATCCGAGATTATAAGCATCGCAGGAGTCATCGAAGCAGGCATCTTCCTGAACGAGTGCGACGTCCTTTACCAAGCTAATCAAGACGGCTCGGTGCAGGTCTTTGAAGTGCGATAACTGTGGGCATGAATGGACATACATGGGTAAACAGAAAAATTACGCCCGCTGCCCCGAATGCGGCCACTTCGTCAAAATCCAGAACCCAACCAGATAGATAGACAGACAGGTAGGTGCGCGCATAAACGGTGTTGTTTGCTTCGCTAGAGGGTCTTGACTTGGTATGTGTGTGTGATTCGCCGGTTTAGAACGGGGTCTATCAGCTCAATTTTGTAGAGATCCGCGTAAATGAGTTGCCCGGTTTTTGTTGGGATTGTGCCTGAGAAGAGTGCTGTTCCTTCGTCGCCGACGCTGTACATACTGAGTAGGTCGAAGGGCTTCGTTAAGAGACCAGCTGGCCCTTCCTGGTACAGGTAAGTCTTTCCGTCCTTCTCCACTTCGGAGCGAAGTATCAGATTGTCGAAGTGGTTCTTGACTTCGCTGAAACGCCAGACATCTTTAGCCACAGCTTTGCCGCATATCTGCTTTGACTTCGGGTAGCTAAGCCGCTCAACTTCTCTATCGGTCTGGTCGCTTCCAACAGTTAGATAGGTCTCCTCAGCACCGATGAGCAGGACAGGCTCAACTTCTCCAGAGGTTTTGTCACCCACCACCTCAATTTCGCTGTCAGTCGTGATTAGTGAGGGAGATATGTGGTAGAGCGCTGGTGTCCGTTCAGGCGCAGGGATGCCCACGCTCGCCATCTCTTCGATGTGTTTTTTCACAGCCTCCTGGTTTCTCCCAGTGAAGCCGCCGCAGAACAACTGTCTAACTGTGAAATCGAACTCTCTTGGACTGTTCTTTTCAGTTGTTACTGTAAGCCGGATCATTTTGCTCAAGGGCGCCATAATCGAGAGAGGGGTGTGTTGAATACTTTATCGGTCATCAGGTCGTCTGACGGGGTTGAGTGCTTCCTCGGCCTGTTGATACTTTACTAGATCGTTTAGTCCGTTGATTTTGAAGGCTTTGCGTCTCATGTAGCAGGGTCCGCAGGTTCCGCAGTGTGTTTTTTCGCCTTCGTAGCAGCTCCAGGTTTCTTTGAGAGGAGCACCTATTTCGACGCCGAGCTTCACTATTTCATGCTTCATGAGGTTACCTACAGGCATCGCGAGCTTGACTCGCTTCTGATAGTTGGTTGCGTACGGGAGCACGTCGTTGAGTTTCTCGATAAATATCATCTCGTTATCAGGATAGGCGCCAGCCTCCTCAAGGTTATTTCCCAAAGCGACTGTGCCGAAGCCTTGGGCCTCGGCGATGCCTACTGCGATTGAGAGGAAGATGAGGTTTCTCGCGGGAACCCATTCGTAGGCGAATTCAGCCCCAGCTTCGCCGTCACCGTCCCGAATGATTTCATCGTCGCTGGACTCTATTAATCGTGAGTGGCCGATTACATCTCTGAAAATATCGGTGTCCACGATTTTCAGGTTGCAGCCGAGGTGGTTCGCGATCCGTTTCACGCACTCAGCTTCTCTTCTTTCTGCTCGGTGTCGGTATCTGAAGTGGAGCAGAGTCACCTCGAATCCTTGATCTATCATTACTTTTGCAGCGACTGTGCTGTCGAGTCCGCCGCTGCAGACAACTAGTGCTCTGCGTCTCGCCGGGATGTTTGTGTCGCTTTTCCAGAGGGTGAGCTCTCCTGATGTTCTGTCAGTGGATATTGTCATCAGTGAGTACGGCTTCATCTGTCTAACGGGGTTGGAGTGCCAGATTGGTTTGTGCTCCTGTTGGAGATAGTTTTCTAGAGAGGTGAAGAAGAGCACGTCGTGTGTGTGATCGTACTCTAGGTATAGAGGTTTGTAGTTGCATGCTAGGTAGAGTGTTTCTGGGCTGCGGCGATCAACGATGGCTAGCGCGTAGCTTCCGATGAGTAGGTCGCGAAGGATTTTCTGCAGGTTTTCAAGGGAGCCGTTCCAGAATGTTTCCAGTAGAGGAGGAATTACTGCGGTGTCGACTCTGCTGTGTCTCTTTAAACGGTATGTTTCTTCAAGTTCCTTGTCGTTAGCTATTGTGCCGTTGTGAGCCACATAGATCATTGTGCCTGTCGGCTGAATATCTTCAGGATGCTTCTCAGATACGTGTTCGGTGGTAGGTTCAGCTCGATCGTTGTTTATCACGATAGTTGTGTTCGCCGTAATGAAATGGTCGTCGGTCTCACTCAAAGATTCGCTGGGACGACCAACCTTCTTGATCTCCGTAACTTGTCCGTCTGAGGTGAACGAGACTATGCCGTAGGAGTCGCGTCCCCGATCCTCGCCTTGAATAATGAGCCGCTTGACCCTGTCTTCAATGATTTTCAGCTCCTCGGGACGCCTGTTTTTCTTGAACAGGATACAGCCGCTTATACTGCAGCACATAGGTTACTCATTCACTCCTTCATACTCCTCGATCGCGGCTGGGCCAGATTAAGCGGTGTAGCTGTGGCAGAACCCTGATGTTAATGTGGTTCTGGAGATGGGTTTTGACCCATTCGGAGAGGTCAACCGCGCCTTCTGCACCGTAGGAGTTGTACTCAGGCTGGATAGTGATCGGGATGCTCAGCGGGATCTCCTTTACGGTCTTGAGGAGATGCGGAATATCTTCAGGGGATACCACGATTTTGAACTGCAGTTTTTCCGGATATGTTTCAGCTAACCTATGTACTACTGTTAGATCTGACTTCATCTGAGAAGACGGCATCTTCAAATCGCAATTGATCCAGTCCACTTTATCGAAAACCGGTGCGCTCCACACAGTTCCGCTTGTGTTAAGATACGTGATGCGGCTTACTAGTTGGTCAAGCAGTATCTGTAGTTCCGCGGCCTGTAGGAGAGGTTCTCCTCCTGTGACGCTGATGTTGACGCAGCTGAGCTTCTTGACTCTGTCAAGGATTGCTTTGTGGCTCCACTCGACGCCTTTGCTCCAGGAGAATTTGGTGTCGCACCATTTGCAGCGAAGATTGCATTCGGCTAGTCGGATAAAGGTCATCGGTTTACCGATGTGGATACCTTCGCCTTCTATCGATAAGTAGGGCTCTTCAGCTAATCTTAGAAGCCGTCCTTGGCTCGCTGTATCTGTATTCGACACTTGCATTTACCTCCTACACCGGGGTTTCTCAGGCGGAACGGATGGAGGCTCCACTCACCCGCCGAAGCCACCGCTTCAATTGCTGGTGACCGCGGATCCATATTTATAGTTTCATTTTGGAGATGCGGTTAACTCGAGCTGACTGTTAGCAAAAAATGTGAAGTACCTGGCTGGATTGGTAGAGTAGGAAAATATCTAGCTAGTTAGTGGACTATTTCGTCTATGCAGTGCTCTTCAATCTGGATTGTTGCGTGGTTTATCTTGAATTGGTCTTCGAGCATTTGTTTGGCGTTGCGTAGCACTTCTGTGCCTTGTGTGAGGCTATCCACGACAAGGTGGACGCTGAGTGAGTATATGCCGGAGGAGATTGACCAGACGTGGAGGTCGTGCACATCTTTGACACCCTGCACGTTCTTAAGCTCATTCTTCACCATGTAGATTCCTACGCCGCTGGGACAGGATTCTAGGAGAATGTTAGAGGACTCTTTCAGAACAGCCCAGATGCTGGGGATCATTATGATACCGATAAGAAGTCCGGCTAAAGCGTCAAACACATAGATGCCTGTGAAGAACATCAGGATACCTGCGACGATTGCGCCCATTGAGCCGAGCGCGTCAGATACTACGTGGAGAAAGGCGCTTCGGACGTTCAGGCTCCGCTTCGAGGCTCGGCTGAGGATTCTCGCGCTGATAGCGTTGATTACGAGACCTCCGACGGCTACGCTGAGCATTCCTAAGCTGTGAACAGGTTGCGGTGATAGGACCCTTTGATAGGCTTCGTATACGATGAAGATGTCGATGCCGATGAGGATGACGCCGTTGACTAGTGCGGCGAGTATTTCAACGCGGCGGAGTCCGAATGGTCGCTCAGGCGTTGACGGTCGACATGCGAGGGTGACTGCGATTAGGCTGATTGCGAGTCCCCCGACGTCTGAGACCATGTGTCCTGCATCTGAGAGAAGGGCTAAACTGTTGGTTAGTAAGCCCCCTACTACTTCGACGCTTAGGTATGTCGCGGTTAGAATTAGGACGAGGCTGAGGGTTCTGCGGTCGCCTTGCGTCACCATATGCGTGTGGTGGTCTTCCAAGACGCTCGCTATACCACGGAATCCATCGTCTTATTAACGCTATGCTAAGAATCGATTGTTTTTTAATAATCTTTATTAACTGTCTGTTGTGTTGTTAATAGGTTTTGGATGACTGTAATCAGCATGTCGCTTACAAGGGATCTTTTGAACCGGTTAGATAAACTGGTTTCAGAGAAGGGGTATTCAAGCCGCTCCGAGGCGATACGGGACTCGGTTCGACAGTATCTGTCCGACTACGATCTAAGCAAGTTTACTCGAGGAAACATAACTGCGACTATCACGGTGATCTCTGAGCATGAGGTGCATGATATTGATGAGAAGCTGATTCGTCTCAGGCATGAGCATAACAACATAGTTACTGGGAATATGCATCTTCATCTTAGTGAGCATCACTGCCTAGAGGTGTTTATCACGAAGGGTGATGTGGATGAGGTTATGGATTTCATCGGCAGGATAAGGGCGTTGAAGGATATTCAGCAGGTCAGGTTCACGATTACCCCGTTATCAGATAATGTTATCAATGAGACGACTTGAGACCCCGAACCACAGGAAGGAAGGCTGTAAAACAAGGATGAGCTACAGAGACCTCTATCTTACACCGGCGCCGCGAGTAACCAGCATAAAAGAGGGAAAACCGCCTATCGTCGAGATCCTCGGAGTCCCTTTCGACGCAACCTCAACCTATAGACTCGGCTCAAAGTTCGGGCCTGAGGCGCTCCGCGAAAGCTTCCTCAACATTGAGATTTTCTCGAGTCGGCTGAATGTTGATCTTGAGGAGCTCTCGGTTGAAGATCTGGGGAATATGAGTCAGATGGGTGACGCTGCTCAGATGACTGATGCACTAGGTAAGGTGGTCTTGGAGATATCGGAGGGTGAGCAGACTCCAGCCGTTCTCGGCGGTGAACACACGCTTTCATATGCTACCTTCAAAGCTGCGCCTAAGGATGCCGCGCTGATCGTCTTTGACGCGCATCTAGATCTGCGAGATGAGTTCGCGGGGTTAAGGTTCAGCCACACCACTTGGCTGAGAAGATTCATAGAGGAGAGAGGAGCTAAGAATGTTATTCACATAGGTAGCAGAGCCGCTGCTAAAGACGAGGTTACCTACTTGAACGAGGTTGGGGTGGCTACGATACCTACTCGGACAATCCTCGCTACCCAGAGGGCCGAGATGCTTCTAGCAGATCTTTTGAAGGACTTTAACCGAGTCTACGTCTCGCTTGACCTAGACATTCTTGACCCGGCGTATGCACCGGGAGTCGGCAACCCTGAGGCGGCGGGCATATCGACTGCGCAGCTCCTTGAATTCCTCTATATCCTGGAGGGAAAGGAGATACTTGGCTTCGACATAGTTGAGCTTTGCCCAGCATATGATACCGGTGCAGCTGCGGCTGCAGCCTCTAAATGCCTGCTTGAGCTCACCTGTCTAGCACATCTAGGCAAGACCAAAAAGTAGGTAAGCAGGCCTAGCTAGCCCCGTTTCTTTCAGGCCGCCCATCTAGTTAATTGGGTTAGCCTGGGAATTGTGGTCGTTTCTTTATGCTTCTGGGTAGTGGGAGTGGTAGGTAGGGTTTTCCTTCCGTTTTTCGCTTGATTTCTTCTAGTAGCTCTTGTGATGTGAGGTTTCTCATGCCGCCTGATTCTCGGTCTCGTATTTGGAGGACGCCTGATGAGACTTCCTTTTCGCCTATGACGGCTATGTAGGGGATCCATTCGGTTTCGGCTGTTCTGATGCGTTTTGATACGGTTTCGTCTCTATCGTCTACGTCTACGCGGATGCCTGCTTTCTCTAGTTCGTCAGCGAGTTTCTCGGCATGTTCTTCGAAGGTCGGGTTGAGTGGGAGCAGTCGGACTTGGGCCGGTGAAAGCCAGAGAGGGAGTGTTGGGGTTCCGCCTTTGGTCTGAACTCTGTGGGCTTTTTCGAGAAGAGCGTAGATGCATCTTTCGATTGCGCCGCTGGGGGAGTTGTGGAGAATGATCGGGTAGCGTCTGGTGTCATCTTCGTCGATGTAGGTGATGCCGTATCGCTCAGCGTTTTCGACATCTATTTGATCTGTTGAGAGCGCTGAGGCTTTGTCTAAGTTATCTACAAAGTTGAACTCCCATTTGAAGACAAAGTAGAAGAACCGTTCATCCCACATCTCGGCTAACGCGGGCCTTCCGAATTGCTGGACAAGCGATTCGAGGAACTCCTTGTTCTCATTGTAGAACTGCTTTGTGAAGCGTAGAGCATACTCGAAGTCGTCTTTGCTCAGCCCGACGCCTTCTAAGACGCTGAGTGAGAGATTGAACCGTTTCAAAGCCTCCTCCTTCGCCTGATCAAGGTTTCGGCAGATGGCGTGGCAGTCAGGCATTGTGAAGGCGCGTAGCCGTCTGAGGCCTGAGACTTCTCCACTCTTCTCTCGTCTGAAGCTGTAGCGTGTCAGCTCGTAGATGCGGAAGGGGAGCTGCCTGTACGAGATCTGCAGATCTTTAGCCATTAGGAACTGGCCGAAGCAGGCGCTGAACCTTAGGAAAAGCTCCTTGTCCTCAGATTTCACGACATATTGGCGGGCTGGGAAGCGGTTTAGGTAGCTGGCGAGGGCGGGGTGCTCGAAGTCGTACATTATCGGGGTTTCAACTTCGACGCCGCCGTATTCGCGTACCCGCTGGGTGACGTACTGCTCCAGCAGGCTCTTGATTAATCGTCCCTTTGGGTAGTACCGCATGTTGCCGGAGTCTGAGCCTGGTTCGTAATCGGCAATATTCAGTCGTTTCATCAAGGTGACGTGCGGCGGTATTTGTGGAGAGGCGCGTACCTTGCTGATCTCGTAGTTCTTGAACTTCTGAAGCCCGGTGTCGCTGCTGGTGAAGCGGTACTTCTCAACTGGGGTGAGTTGACCGTCAGTCTGGAAGATGAACCAGTGAGAGACAAGCTTCTCCTCAGCCTTCAAGGCCTGCGAGGTCACACCCTTCTCTTCACCTTCTTCTTTCTTCTTTCCTTCTTCCGCCTTACCGGTTTCGGCCGCTTTGCCTGTAACGTCCTCGGTTTCGGTGATGACCTTGGACTGCTCGGCTAACGGGTGGCCTTTCACCTTGATGTTGAAGGCCTTGGTCCACCCGAAGGGTGCGCGGTAGACTTCAAGACCAGCGGTTCGAGCATTTGACTCCATCTTCTTCATAATGTTCAGAGCTTCTCGTGGAGGCGCTAGGTTTGTGCTCAGGTGAGCATAAGGGTAGATGATAATTCGGTTAGAGCCCAAGTTCTTCAGCGACTTGGTGACCTCTTCGACTGCGCGGCGCGCAGTATTTTCAGTATCGCCTTTCTCTACGCAGGTAAGAAGCACAACAATATCTTCTAGACGAACTGATTTCTTCTCAGTCTCCTCAGCACTCTGGATCTCTTTGCGGGTAGGCTGGTACTCAAGGAAGTCTGAGTGGAGTTGAAGTATCTTCATCGAGCAGGCGTGATCACCCGTCTCGAATTAAATCTTTCCAGAATCCAAGAGGTCAACAATTTGCTTGAAGCCAGGTGTAGACTCTGTAAAATACTTAAAGCAGTTGTAAACGGCCCTGTTATTTTACTATTAGATATTGGTTGCTTAGCAATACTTGTATTCCTTCACGGTGTATACTATTACGCTGGCTTGCCTCGGCCTAGGGGGGGAGGTTATAAAGCAATGAAGTAGGCATAAGAATCCAGCTATGGTTCTAATGGATCTGTTTTGAGCGAGGCTCCGGATCTGCAGTGCTTGCCAAAAACAATGTTTTTGCTTGCAAGATTATCCCCGAAGTTTTTGGTTGAAAAGTGTGTTAGAATTGCTTGTGTTGTGAGCTGAAGTACCGATTACTGTATTGGATTGGTGGGGTTTATGCAGGGCTGGACAGGTGGGCTTGGGTTGGTTTGATCGGGCTTTGATTTAGCTGTGCTCGTCTTCGTGTTCATCATCATCTTTTTTGTCGTCTTTGTCTTTGTCTTTGTCCCAGCCTTTGTGTTTGCCTTTGTTTCCATGGTCATTGTCATCGTGGTTGTCTTTAGCGTCTTTGCCGTGGTCATTGTGGTCTTCATGGTCATCGTTGTTGTCTTTGCCGGGTTTGTGGTCATCAGGATGCTGGTTTTTGGGGGTAGCAGGTGTGTTTATTGGGGTTGTTTTAGTGGTTGTGGTGGTGGTTGCTGTGAAGGTTACGGTTATTTGTGCTGTGCCTTTGGTTTTTATGGTTAGGATGTTTGAGGTTGGGTCGTAGCTCCAGTTTTGTGCGCCTGTGACGTTTAACGGTGCTTTTGACGTGAACACCTTAGTGGTTACTTGTATCGTATCTTTTGAGGTTGCTGTGAAGCTGAGTGTGCTGCTTCCATACTTTATTGAGCTGATGGATGATGTTGCTGAGCCGTACTGTAGTGATGGTGATAGTGCTAGCCACATATCTGAGCTGATAGATGTCTTTACGTAGATTATGGGGTTGCTGAAGGCTATGATGATTCCGTTTGCGTTTAGCACTTCGAGTCTGAAGTAGTTGGATTTGTCAGGTAGAGTGGGTGTCAAGGTGGTGTTGTAGGAGGTTAGTCCTTGCAGTGATATTGTGTTGATTGTTGTTCCGTTTCTTATTACTCTAAGTGTCTTGGCTACGGAGGGTATGTTCTGCAGGTTGATGTTGAGTGTTGCTGTGTTTCTGCCTGTGTCAACGTAGATGGGGAATTTGCCCATTGGTATCTGCTGGTTTTCTGCTGAGAGGAATATGGGCATGGTGGGTCTGATGTATCCTGCTTCTACGAAGCCACGTCCTTGCGCCATGGCTTCTACGGTGGTGGTTGTGGAGCTGCTGTCTGTGTATACGTATTGGGTTGGGGCTGTTGTCGCGGAGAACTGGACGTCTGTTGTGTTCATGGGGTGCTCCTCCGCTATTCCCATTGCGAGAACGCCTTTGGAGAGGTAGTAGTCCCAGATGTCCATTGCGAAACCCATTTTCTTATTGTGCGTGGAGTACACTGCGATACCGTCAACATTCCATAGGTTGTTCAACGCGTAGTCACGGTAACTGCCTTCATCAGGCTTTGAGAGAAACACGTAGTCTCCTTTACTGTGAATAGTTTCTATTACTTGGTGCTCGCCGGCTATGCCGGAGCCTGATGGGCGCAGGTAGGTGCTGACGTTGAAGTACAATAGGGCGCTTGGCAGATCAAGCTTTTCGCCTGACGCTGTTCTAAGTTCCGGCGTATCGTAACTCTTAATCAAGTTAGATAGAATAGAATAGGTCTGCTCAGCCGTGTTACTGCTGGTGAGCTGCACGGCGTCAGAGTAGAACTCTGAGGGAGCATTATTCCTGCTGTAAGCATTGATGTGGAGCCCGTTTATCTTCAAATTCAGTGCTTTGTTTTGCCCGTAGTATCGTGCAGCCAGATCAGTTATGTTGAGGTTGAAGTTGTTCCATGCTCCTGACTGCAACAGTGCTTGTCTGTTGAGAACATAATAGACGTTGTCTGTGCTGTTTGTAAAGGCGGTTCCGCTTGCTAGTAGCTCTGCAGGGTTATCTTGCAGCACAAGGAACATCTTAGGTACTGTTGTGGCTGAGTCGTAGTAGTTGAAGTCCAGCTCCACCATTATCAAGGAGTCTGGGGATGCCGTGGTGCTTTGCAGTGAGACTGGGTAAATTGAGAATTTGAGGTTGAGGTTTGCTGCTACAGGCGCTATCGCCCAAAGCATGTTCTGGAACATGCCGGCTGAGCCGAATGCTGCGCCTAGAGCAGATGCTTTGGCATGTAGAGAATTGTTTCCGTCTATGTGTTGTGCGGTGCTCTGTTCAATTAGGTATTGGCCTGGAACGGTTGAGGAAGTGGACTTTTTTATCCATGGGGTGAGGTTTTCGAAACTGCCGAAGTATGGCTCTTCGCTTGTTATTTCTAAAAGGTTGTGATCCATATTGTATAAGACTTGGTCGTATCCGTTTTCCTTGTAGCCGGAAACATATGTGTGGTAGTATGGGCTGACGCTGCCTTTGTCTGCACCGTTAACATGCACCATGATTTTGTAGATGTTAGGCCCGAATAAGGTGCCCAGTGGCGATGGTGTCGGTGTTACGGCTGAGGCGGGCTGGACTAGGAAATAGGGGTTTATCCCGGATAGTAGTAGCATAACTGAGGATAGAAAAATTAGAGCGATTTTCACGGTTTTTTTTATCGAGGAGATTTTCAGTTTAGAAAAGTCTTCTATAACTATTTCAAATATATTATATACACTTGACATATTAATTGGATATTATAGGGCATTCCTAGCTATTATGCCTTTTTATTTAATCCAAGCAGAACTGAACCTGTTGGAAACGTCCCGAGATCAACTACCCATCATATTGAGTAGCGTCGCCGACCAATCCAGAATCCTCCAAGAAGCAGTGCTAATCCAACCGCAACTAACAGAAAGCCGAGAAGCACACCCAGAAACTCTAGAATAAAGATGAATAAGCGGAGCAGCACTCCGCGTAAGAGAAAAAGAATGACTACGCCGAGAACAATCAGAACTATACCGACCACTCTGCTACTCTGCACATCTACACCCAGCTGCTGGGGTTTTGCCGCTTGTATTTCTCTTTCGATTATTCACAATACTGACAGTTTCGGGCTTGTTCTTGTTAGAGCTGGAGTGCTTTAGAGGCGAAGCTAGCGCTACGTACGCGGCGCACAAGGCGTCGGAGCACCGGATGAACGGATTTGCGCCTTAATGCGCTTTGCCGGTTTTTTGCTGAAGCAGTAGTAGACCTGCGATGAACAGTAGTGCGGCTACACCGAGTGCCGCGATAGCGAGAGTTGTATCGCCGTTTGCTGCTATTTTCGGTATCGGAGCTGCTCCTGGAGTTCTTTCTGTGCTTATGATAGTGAAGGTTGATGTGGTTGTGGTGACTACGGTTGTGGTTACTAGCGATGTTACTGTTGCTGTAGCAGCGGTTGAGGAGCTTGTAGTGGAAGAAGTTACGTTTCCAATAGTGGTGGTTGTAGTTTTGTTTGCGGTTGTGGTGGTACTGGTGTTTGTGGTTTTCTGTGAAGAGGAGACTATGTTGAGTGTGACATCGGATTTGCTCTCAAGATCTGCGCCTTGCTGTCCTGCCTGAGGTAACGCGGTTCCTGTGCCTTCTACTGTCAACGTTACCTTCCCTTGAGGCACGTCCGCTCCGACTTTCACGGTCATCTTTGCGGCGGCGCCGTCGATCTCAATGTTCTCCATCTTCTCAGGGTCGAAGATTGCAGTTACTCCTTGAGGCGGATCCACTAGACTTAGGGTGACGGTTCCAGTTTTCCAGTCTCCCTGCGGGTATATGTTTACGGTGAATGTGGCGGAGCCTCCTGCTTGAACATCTTGCGATGAAGGGTCGATGCCGAAGAATAGTGATGGTGGTGTCACTGCGAGTCCGAAGGCGGTTGGGACGATGACTAAAAGAAGGGTAGTTACTATTACGGCTTCTTTACTTATTTTCATGCTTTCCCTTTCTCACCTTTCTCGGGAGTAAAGATGTGACCTGACTAAAAAGGATGTTGTTTAGCTCGAACTCATGCATTACTATTTCATTATCTACGAATATCACGAAAAAAGTGTATTTTACACTCGCATAATGGTCATTTATTACATTGGTTACTGGGTCGTCAGGTGATACTGTATATTTATCAATGGTTTAGGCAAGTTTTTATCTACTTGTGAGTGCGTGTCAGTTGAGTTGTTAGTAATGCTCGATAGCATTGTCTGCAGTGATTCGAGCGATCTCTCGTTTATCGATGATGAATCGGTAGCGTTGACTGTCACGTCTCCACCATATCATAATGCGATTAATTATGACAGGCATCTTGAGAAGAAGTGGTATAGAGGTAACCTCGATAAGCCGCTTGACCTGTATTTCTCTGAGATGGCAAAGGTCTTCTCGGAGGTTTTCCGGGTTACGAGAGAAGGTGGTTTCTGCTGTATCATCATAGGGAATGAGGTTGCGAATGGGAACTTGATTCCGCTGCCTCACATGTTGACTGAGCAGCTTTGCAGAAGCTGGGCGTTTCATGAAGATATCATTTGGAGTAAGGTAACAGGCGGTTTAGATCGGTTCGGGGTCACTATTCAGCATCCCTATCCATCTTATTATCGGGCGAACATTATGCATGAGCATATTCTCGTCTTCAGAAAGGGAAAGATGGTACACAGAAGGGACGAGGACAGCAAGCTGATTATCGATGAAGTTATGAAGAAAGATACTAGCAACAGCGTTTGGAACATCCCACCTGTGCCACCGAGACTGATACCGCACCCATGCCCTTTCCCAGAGGAGATACCGTTCCGGCTCACTCTGCTCTACAGTAACCGTGGAGACACAGTTCTAGATCCGTTTAACGGCAGCGGCCAAACCACCAAGGTCGCCCGGTATCTCGGCAGACACTACATCGGCGTTGACGCTCAATCCGAATACGTGGAGCTTGCGAAGAATCGTCTAGATGAACCTATACATCTTCGTGAACCGATCGTCGCCGAGTGGAAGAAAATATCCAAAGCTTAGATCCGAGGCAGAAGAGACTAGCCTAGGTAAAAAAGAGGCGAGCGGTTAACTTACTGCTCTAGTACTTGATTGCTTGTTTGTTTAGCCTT
Source organism: Nitrososphaerota archaeon (assembly GCA_016190055.1). Lineage (GTDB taxonomy): Archaea > Thermoproteota > Nitrososphaeria > Nitrososphaerales > JACPRH01 > JACPRH01. The sequence continues at coordinate 136,670 of JACPRH010000037.1, forward strand.
TCCAGCGGATACGTTCCATGTCGTCGCTTTTCTTGTTAGTCTTCTTCCACTGCTTGTAATGCTCATGGCATAGGTAGACTCGTCTGTCTCCGGATACTTTGAGATCGCTTCCTGAGAGCTGCGCTTTGCTTAGAGAGCGCACCGCGGATTGATCGCACCCTGTGACTGAGCAGCTAACACCTTTAGCTACTTTCCCCAAAAGAGATCACCCTCGGATTGCGACGTAGCGGATATATAACTTCCTCGGCTGAAGGTGCAAAGAGAAAAAAGGAGAGATAAGAAGAGGGGAGGAGACAGACTCTTGCTTAACAGAGTTCGAGAAGCGGTTACACCCTTTCTGAACAAGGCTGGCGGTGCCTTCGCTAAAACAGGCATCTCAGCTACCGGATGGAGTGTTTTCAGTCTAATCTTAGCGGCGCTTTCCGGAGCAGCTTACGCAGGTCTGCTGGGAGCGAGTGGATGGCTCTTAGGCGGGCTGCTTCTTCTGGGATCAGGCTTCTTCGATATTGTTGATGGGGCGGTGGCGAGAGCCACTAGATCAGTTTCTAAGCGTGGAGCCTTCATTGATTCGAACTTTGACAGAATCGCAGAGATATTAGTTTACGGCGGAGTTTTAGTCGGAGGGATTGGGCAACCCGTTATCGTCTTTGCAGCGCTGTCAGCATCGATTCTTGTGAGCTATTCACGCGCCCGAGGAGAATCGCTTAACGTGAAGCTATCAGGAATCGGCATAGGTGAACGGGCTGAAAGAATATTCATCCTAGCCTTAGCCAGCATCGCAGGCTACCCATACTACGGTGTTCTACTGGTTCTAGTGGTGGCGGCAATAACATTTCTGCATAGGTTAGTCTACACGATAAGGGCATTAGGAGTACAAGATAATAGCCGAACCGGTGTTAACCAGCTCGGTTAGTTGCTGGTTAATGCAGCTTTCGGCGATCTTCTCGCGATCGCACCTTGACGTATCCGTAGTGAACTGCGCAGGATACGCAGTAGAACCGGATTGTCTTGGGTGCTGCTATGTATGCGCCTGCTTCACGTAATTCCTTAGCCAACATAGGCTCTACAAGTGTAACTCTAGAGGTAACTCGCTTAGCCTTATCCCGCGGTACAAGGGTTCCGCACTTACTGCATTGAATATGGTCGGTGCTGCCCTTTCCGCCCTTAGATCGTCCTCTACTCTTACGTTTCTTAGTCAAAACGAACGCCAACCCCTCGGGGCAAGACCCCACTTTAAAAGATTATGGGAAAATATTTGAAACTTGGCTTTAGAGACACATTACGGAGTTACGAAACAAGTCGTCAACGGCATATCTTATCTAGTTCTTTTCAGAAGCAACACTTCAGTTAAAGCTAATGCAATGATTGTGGCCCCTATAGCCCAAGCGCTGGTCAACGGTTCTGCAGCTTGCTCCGCTGGTCTTGCGGTAACTGCGCTTGTGAGAGTAGTTGATTGAGTGATTGTGGCGATGTTAATTTGAGTCGAAGTGACTGCAGTTGTTTCTATTACTGTCCTGATTGATGTTACGCTGGTTGTTGTTACTTGTTGTTCTGACAACTGCTCTTCACTTCCCCAAATTCCTTGGCTGGGCTCAGGTGAAGCGTATTTTCGCACGTAGACGTTATCCCACCATGTGATGTATTCAGAAAGACCGCCGGGGAATAACCCTAAGTTTCCAGTTACGGGCTCAAGAGTGTTGCTAACTGCACACGCACCGTTTAGCGTTGCCGTGAAGGTGTTCTGGGTTGTTTCTGCTACTTCTATAGTATACCATGTGTTCGGTGACCAATCGCAGTTTGACGGCGCCTCTTCCCAGTATCCTGATATGCGCTCAGACATGTAAAGGAGATTAGGTATCTGGAGATAGCCTGTAATAATGTTGTCAGCATCTTTGAACCTATAGTAGACGAAGCCGTTGTTGTCTCCGGCGTTCAACTTGATTTTTGCGTGTAGAAGCTCATGAACCCCTGGTGAATACGATCCTTCTATAATGTCATCCCAGCTTGTATGGCCAGGCTGCGTGCCTCTTGTTCCCCTGACAGCGCCGTTATCAATAGACCATTCGCCAGTCCCAATTACTTTCCATTTACTAGTGTCTATGCTGCTTCCTGAGAAGTCATCGAAGAAGGCGAAAACATTGTTCCCGTTGCTTGCAGATTGTGCGTCGGCTTGACCGTAGTAGATGTAGACAGTTGTGTCTTTGAAAGATAAATCATCCTTCACCTTAACCCAGAATGTGGCTACAGAACTGTCCGAGTCTTCTAACCAATAGTTTAGTTCGGTCACCCCATCCTTATCTGTGAATCTGATGTCGTTAGGCCAGTTCAAGGCATGGTTGTTAAGATAGACGTCTGCACCTGAATCAGTTCCGCTTCCTTTATGTACTGTGATTTTGATTTGATAACCTAGACCCGCGTCTGACGCATGAGTTACTACATGTGACTTTCTGTAACCCCATTCTGAAAGTAGCTCTGATGAATAGTTAGGAGGCTGCTGTACTCCAGTTGTTTCTTCTCTTCCCCAGCTTCCTTGGCTAGGTTCAGTGGGGGCGATCTTCCTGATGAAGACCCAGTCAATCTGTATCTGTTTGTTAAGCTCGTCATAGGCTTTGGCTGGCCAGAAATAGAAGATTGTGCCGGCAAGATTTCTGTCTATATGATAGGGTGAGCCATCCCACCATAGAGTAGGCTCATAAGCTACTCTGGCCGTGATCTTCAATCGATGCCAGCTATTGTCGTAGCCGCCGACAATTGTGGCTCTAGCATCACAATTACCATCGCACACGTATGCGTATACATTGTTGTCTGGACTACCGGGGTAAGCATAGTAGTGCGTGCTGTAGCCGTTCCACCATATTGTTGGCCCCGCAGTATCGAATAAGCCGAATGAGAAGTGGTTAGTTTCTGACACGGGGTCCCACTTTACTCTAGCTTCGACTGCTCTCCAGTTAGAGAGATCGATGCTGTTTGCGCTTCGGATGCCTGAAAATGTACTTGATGGATTGGTGACCGTTAGAATGCTGTTCGAGAGACTTGTTGAAGCGCTCTGAATACTCCACTTGCTAGTGTCTAAGGTGGAGCCGCTGAAATCATCGAAAAACTCGAATGTTTCTCCACCGTTACTAACTGATAAGGCATAAGGTCTGCCGTAGTAAACGTATATCGTTGCACTTCTGGCAGACAAATCATCTTTAACCCTGACCCAGAATGTAGCAGAGTTACTATCAGAGCTCTCTAGCCAGTAACTTAGCTGAGTTAAGCCATCACTGTCTATGAATCGTATATCATTCGGCCAAGTCAAAGCGTGATTGTTCAGATAGACGTTCTCACCTTGATCAATGCCACTGCCCTTATGGACAACGATTCGAATTTGATAACCAGTCCCAGCTCCCGGTGCGTTATTAATCACGTGTGACTTTCTGTAGCTCCATCCGGAAAGCATCGTTACAGGACGCTCAGGAGGAGGTAGTGAATTAGCTGGTTGCTCGCCGCCCCAGCTTCCGTGTTGAGGTTCAGGTGTAACGTATTTCCGAACATAGACGTCATCGAACCATGAGGTAACGGGAGCAAGGGTGGCGGGGAACAATCCGAGTTTCCCAGTTATTGGCTCAGCGACGTTAGTAGATTTACATGCGCCGTTTAGTGTTGCTGTGAAGCTGTTTGCAGGAGTCTCTATCACTTCTACTGTGTACCAAGTATCTGGTGACCAGTTGCAGCTTGTGCGCCCTTCGTTCCAATACCCTGACGAGCGCTCAGACATGTAGAAGAGATTGGGTATTTGGAGGTAACCTGTGATGAAGTTATCGATATTTTGGAATCTATAGTAGACAAGGCTGTTTGTATTAATAGAGCTCACCTTTACCTTTACGTGTAAAAGTTGATCGGTGGTTGGGGAGTACGATCCTTCTAAGTAGTCAGCGTAAGTATGAGGCATAGGTGCCTCGCCCTTCATAGATCCGTTATCGATTGACCAAGTGCCTTTTCCCACTACTGTCCACTTGTTACGATCGATCGCTCCACCGGAGAAGTCGTCGAAGAAAGCGAAGGTGTTGTCTCCGTTACTGGCAGAGGAGACGTTGGACCTGCCGTAGTAGACGTAGATGGTTGTGCTTGAGTAAGATAGGTCATCGTTCACTTTAACCCAGAATGTAGCGGTATCGGTAGAGGCGTCCTCTAGCCAGTAATTTAGCTCGGTGACTCCGTCTTTACCTGTGAACCGAATATCGTTAGGCCAGTTCAGAGATCGATAGTTTAGGTAAACATCCTTGCCGTAATCCACTCCGTTTGCTCTGTGAACAGTGATTTCAACTTGGTAGTTGTTTCCAGCGGCTGGTGCGCTGTTAACTATGTGTGATTTTCTGTAGTTCCATCCCGGAAGCCATGAGGCGGTTGAGGCGGTGTTGTTCGAGATCACGGTTGTTAATGTTAGCTGACCGCCTTCTACCTTCTGCAGGAAGATATCGTCAATGTAGCCGGTGCCTACTCCTGAACCGGATATCTCGGTCTTTATTCGGTCGGGAGCACCTGTGAATGGCAGCGAGTCCATGTATTTGCCATTCAGGTACCATTGGATGGTGCGGCTGGTCGCATTATTTTCGAACCTAAATTTGTACCATTGAGCAGTACTGTATGTTCCGTATGATCGGCCTTGCACCATAAGGTTTCCGTCTAAAAGTTCTGCGTAAATCCCTGTGTTTTGAAGCGTATCGGTCAAGTCGAAGGTGAAGTTAATTCGCTTCTCATCAGGTCGCATAGCGAATTCTAGAACGAATGAGCCGTTTAATCTGGGGATTGGGCGTTCGGCTCCAACTGCATAATCTAGAAAGTTCTTGGTCATTCTAAGCGAAGCATAAGGGTGATACATTGACCAGCCTAGGTCTGGGGTTCCCGGATAGTCTATGCCGGGATCATTTAGATCGTACATTCCCACGGAGCCTCCTTTACTATTCACAATCCAGCTGTCTCCACGCTCACTCCATTTGTCAAAACCCTCGTAGAAGACTGTAGACGCGGCGCTTAGAGAAGTGATCCGCGGAACCACGTATAACCTAATGTTAGCGACTACGCCAATAGGTTCACCCACATATCTGCCTACGACAAGTATCTCGATGTCTACTGTGGACTCTTTCATATCTGGCGAGGTCTTAACCACAACAGGAAATCGGTAATCCTCACTGCCAGTTTTGATGTAGATTTGCTTAGGGTAAACCGCCTCTACGCCTGTTGGCAACGGTGATAGTTGTTGCCAGTCCGCTCTGCGCCGCTCTGCTAATCCAACAGTTACATTGAATTGTCCGGCCCATGCAGTCAAGTCCACATTGTAGGTTGCAGGCTCCCCAGCAGTGATCTTCTGAGTAAGCTGGTTTACATTGATGAAGAATGTAGGGCCGGGTGGACCTAAAGCAAAGACGCTAGCCATGTTTACGATTAGTAGCAGTAGGGTTAGGGCCACTGCAGCAGTCTTAGATGCGTTTCCACGCCTCTTCAATCGTGTATTCACATAACTATCCCAGAATAAAAAGTATCGCATAATTTTTTGATAACTTGGCGGAGTATTCGAGAGGAAAAATCGTGTTTTTGCTTATCGTTACCTCTTTCATCATAAGATAATTTCCACTGTTTTGACTCTGAAGCGGTAGCTCTAATAACTGATTATTTGGCCTTGAAGTGTGTTAGCATGGTTCGAGTTATTATGAGTGGGCGCTTTGAGAGTGGGTGTTTTGAAGGTTGAGAGTGACTGTTGTTGGACACCTCGTGATTGATAATGTGGTGTCTGGGCAAATTAGGACTACGACTTTAGGTGGGCCTCCTAGCTACGCTGGTTTAACCGCTAGGAATCTAGGTGCGGAGGATGTTAGTCTCTTTACAAAGTTTGGTGCGGATTTTCCTGATGATTATCTTCTCTGGCTGAGCTGGAATCAGCTCAAGATTAACCGGTACGCTCGCTCTTCAACTAATGTGACTACTCGTTTTCGCATAGTGCAGAAGCCTGAAGGGAGGGAGCTGTATCTGGAGGCTCGCTGCGAGGATCTTAAGGCTGACTGGGAGCTGCCGGAGGGTGATGTTGCGATTGTTAGTCCGGTGGCTGGCGAGGTTGATTTTGCCCTGCTTGACCATATACGGAAGCAGTTCAAGACTGTCTACATCGATCCTCAAGGCTTCATCAGAAAGTTCGAACAAGATGGACGCTGCTATCTCACAAACATTGATCGTCGCGTTCTGAAGTACGCTGGTATTGTGAAGATGGATGGGGAGGAGGCTTTGATGATTACTGGCCTACGTGATCCGCTTCAAGCGTTGGAGGAGGTGAGGAGAAGCGGTGTTGAGGTCGCTATTTACACTAATGGGACTGGGGGGGCGCTGCTTCACTGCAGTAAAGGGCTCTTCCGTATCCCGGTTGTCAGGCAGATCGATGTTCTGGATACTACTGGGGCTGGAGATATTTTCGCGGGAGCGTTCGTCACCACCTATCTTGAAGGCGGTGATCCGGTGTGGTCTGGCTGTGTAGCGGTTGCGGCGGCCTCCGCTGGTCTGGACAAGGTTGGGTTGTCGAAGGTTGCGGGTATTGACGCGGTGACTGGTTTAGCTGAAGAGACCGCGAAGAATGTTGAGAAGGTCAAGAATAGTGATGTGTAGTTGTTGTTGGTGGTGGTGGTGGTGTTTCTGGGTGAAGATTTTTATGTTGACCAATCGGCAACCCGAACCTGACCTCTGTTAGATAGAGTATTGTTGGTGTTGTTTGGATGAGTAAAGAGATTGGGATAACTGTCAAGAAGAATGAGGATTTTTCTGAATGGTATACGCAGGTTGTTTTGAAGAGTGAGTTGATTGATTATGCGAGTGCCAAGGGCTTCATTGTTTTGAGGCCTCATGGATACGCTATTTGGGAGAAGATTAAAGATTACATTGACCGCAGGATTAAGGAGACAGGTCACAGGAACGCGTACTTCCCCGCCTTGATCCCTGAAAGTCTTCTCAAGAAGGAGGGTGAGCATTTCCAAGGCTTCATCCCTGAAGTGTTCTGGGTGACGCAGGCGGGTGATCGAAAGATCGGTGACAAGCTTGCGTTGCGACCCACCTCTGAGACGATTGCTTACGACTCTTACAGCAAGTGGATTAGGAGTTGGAGAGATCTTCCTCTGCTTCTGAACTTCTGGAACAGCGTGATGAGGGCTGAGATCAAGTCCACTAAGCCATTTATTCGGACATCCGAGTTTCTGTGGCAGGAAGGTCACACAGCTCATGAGACTCAGGAGGAGGCTGAGAAGGAGGTTCGCAGCATCTTGGAGATGTATCGGCAGCTGATTGAGGAGGAGCTCGCTATACCTGTTATAACTGGGTTCAAGTCTGATAAGGAGAAGTTCGTCGGAGCGGTCTACACCACCACACTTGAGGGGATGATGCCTGATGGGATGGCGCTGCAGATGGGGACATCACATAACTTGGGCCAGAACTTCTCGAGGCCTTTCGAGATCAGGTTCATTGGGCGTGAGAAGCAGGAGCAGTTTGTTTGGCAGGCTAGCTGGGGTGTCTCATGGAGACTAATCGGCGCGGTAATTATGGTTCACGGTGACGATAAGGGGTTGATTCTGCCGCCTAGAGTCACACCGATCCATGTTGTTATTGTCCCTATTCACTACAAGACTGAGGATATCGAGCCTGTGGTTGGGAAGGTGAAGGATCTGGCTGGGCGGCTGAAGCAGGCTGGCCTGACGGTTCACATCGACGACAGGGATCAGTATACACCGGGCTGGAAGTTCCATGATTGGGAGCTTAAAGGCATCCCGTTGAGGATCGAGGTTGGGCCGAGAGATGTAAGCGGAGGCGGAGCTATGTTTGTGCGCCGCGACACCGGTGAAAAGGTCTTCATTAAGGACGGTGAGGCTGTGGAGAAGGCTTCTGGGCTGCTGGAGGATATTCAGCGTAGCCTCTTCGAAAGAGCTAAAGAGATGCAGAAACGCTACACCTTCACCACGGAGAATTACGAGGAGTTCAAGAAGCGGATTAAGGAGGAGGGCGGCTTCGTCCGAACAAGCTTCTGTCTCAAGAGGGAATGCGAGGACAAGATTAAGGAGGAGACTGGGGCGGATATTCGAGTCATCCCCTTCAAAGATGAGGAGATATTCGGTCGCTGCATCTACTGCGGAGAAGAGGCTAAGAAGGTGGTCTACTTCGCCAAATCATACTAAGCAATCTAGGATGCTTACTGAGGCAGTTACTCATGTGTTTGTTTGAAGAAGGATTATGATCGGTGAATGGATCCTGTCCTCGCTGTGTTTGATCAGGTATGGCGGTGGTTCACCGATCCGGCTACCCTGCAAACCTACGGGTATCTAGTGATCCTTCTAGCTAGCTTCCTCGGAAGCCTGATCATCTTTGTTCCGGTGCCTTACTTCCTAGTTATAGCTGCAGCAAGCGCCGACCCAGTCTTTGATCCCACGTTAATTGGGATTAGCAGCGCATTAGGTGCGACAGCTGCGAAGGTCATTATCTTCCAAGTCAGCTACACAGGAGGCAAACTGATGAGCAGTAACACTGAGAAGAGGATGAAACCGTTCATGAAGCTAGTGTCGAGATATGGGGGTATAGCGGCCTTCTTAGCAGCTGCGACCCCTATACCTGACGATCTAATCTACATCCCGCTTGGATTAGCCCGGTATAGTCTGCCAAGATTCATATTAGCGACCCTCCTAGGAAAAATCTTGCTCACAGCAGCGATATCGTGGGGCGTAAGGCTCTCCTACGACTCAGTCAAGTTTCTGATCGATGGATCCACAGATCCTGTGGGAGCGGTGCTCATAGGGTCAGCTTTCGTTGCAGCAATCGCAGTAACAGTGTATGCGATGATGAAGCTAGATTGGGGTAAAGTCTTGGGTCGATGGTTCCCGTGGACAGTGGAACCGGAGTCGTAGAGTGATAGTGGTAGTAGCGATAGATGATGATTAACTATTGTGGGTCGAAGTGCTGTTCTTGTCCCTTGGAGATAGCTACTCGACTACGGTTGCGGCGAAGCTTCTCTTCAAAGATTTTATCGCCGTCCACGTTAAGTTTCTCAAGGATTGAGGCGACGAAGAAGAAGACGTCAACAGCCTCTTCAGCCATCTTCTCGCGATCGTTATGCTTGTAGGCGTGGCAAAGCTCGCCGTACTCTTCACCCATCCAGAGAATCTTGTCTGAAATCGCGTTGCTGAAACCCTTCTCACGTTCAAGGTCACGAACTGCTTGCTGTGCTTCCTTGATAGTCGTCATTCTGCTTCAACCAGACCATCGAAGTAGACGTGATATAATTATTGTTTGGTTTAATCAAGGCATGAAGTCGTCGAGTTTCGGGGAGCCGCTGCGTTTAGGGGTTGAGCTTGGGAGTTGAAGCTGCTTCAACGCTTCGTTTAGCTTCTGCATATCGGATTCTAGGACTGATTTCAACTTGGGGTTGTGGAGTGCGGCGGCGGGATGGTACAGTGGGAAGATGAGCATGTCTTCTTTCTTCATTGTTTGGCCGTGAACTCGTGAGATTGACGTTGCGCCTGTCAGGGTTTCGAGCGCGGTGTTCCCGAGTGTGCAGATTAGGGCGGGTTTGATTATTCTGATTTGGCCCTTCAGGTAGGGTGAGCAGGCGTTACGCTCATCCCAGGTTGGGACGCGGTTTTCGGGGGGGCGGCATTTCACGATGTTTGTGATGAAGATATCTTCTCGGTTCAACCCGATTAGGTTCAGCAGTGAGTTGAGGTTCTTTCCTGCTGCGCCGACGAATGGGCGGCCCTGCTTGTCTTCTTCTGCGCCCGGGGCTTCGCCGACGAACATCAGTTTAGCGTCTACGGGTCCTTCTCCGGGTACTGCTACGGTTCGGCTTTTGGACAGTGGGCAGAGGGTGCAGACTCTGACTTTGCTTGCGATTTCTTCAAGTTCAAGAGACAGGGGTGATGCGCCCACCTTAGGCTCGCTCATGAGATAGAGGGTAGCCGGCTTTTATTTAAGCAGAGGATGCTTCGGTGGTTCTGCTTGCTCTACCGGTTCCGCTGTAGATTAGGAGGGCGACGCCCGCTACGACTACGACGAGTGTTGGGCCGATGATTAACATCCACGGCATGTGTATGCGCCAGAGTCCGTAGAAGATAAGCGGCGAAGCGATTAGGAGGATTAGGGAGCCGTTTCTCAGCAGGTTCGCTGGTGTGAGAAAGGTGAACCCAGATGAGGGGTTTAGGAGTAGAGATAATATGAAGAGAAGCAGCGGGAAAATTAAAGCGTATCTTCCTTCAAGAAGCACGCCTATGATGCCTCCGAAGCTGGGAGCATAGCCAACGGCACTCCATGCTGAGGCGATTACCGCCGTGACGAGGCAGATGATTGCCAGCAGCTGGATTTGCTGGACGTTTTCGGCGAGCTTGCTAGGTTTGGCTTCAGTTGGAGAACCAAAAATCTCGATTAGCACTGCGGCGCAGACGGCTGCGAAGCCGATTAGGAAGAGATAGGGATCCTTTGTGACTGTGAAGTATACAGTCGGAGGCAGGGCGGCTGATAGTCCCTGTGCAGCCCAGATTGACAGCGCGTACACTGCGCTAGCTACGAGAGGTATCAGGTAAAGTATGAAGGAGATGTTCTCCGTAAGTTCAGTTCGTTCCAAACCGGTTATCAGCACACGTGGAATAATAGCAGTTTTAATCTTTGTCGGTCGATCGACAGTTAGGACAGGGCGGGGCTACAAGTATTTTAGGCTAGCAGGTTAATTCGCCGATGGTCTTGAGGATGCCTGTTACACCGCTCCACGTCTTGCCGACTCTAGCAGCTTACCTTCTAGTCTCTAAGCGGGTTCACCTTTTCGCTTTCTTCTCAGCAGCGCTGCTCATTGATGTTGAGCCAATGCTATACCTGCTGTTCGGAGTGCCAGTGCCGAAGATTCCTCTCCTACTTGGTGGCGAGTCGACAGGAGTGCATGCGATCACGCACAATCCGTTTGCAATAATTATTCTCGTAGCCCCATCTATGACTATTCTGGCTAAGGCTTTGGAGCGGATGAAGAGCTTCTGGCTAACTGTTTTCCATGATGCTGTTTGGGTTAATCGCTCAATCAGGTCAATCTATTTTTCAGCGCTACTTGGAGCGTTCTTACATCTAGGCTGGGATCTAACTATGCATCATGACATCAACCTAGCGTTCCCCATATACAGTGTGCCAAACCCTTTCATAAACCAGCAGAGTCTTGACTTGATCTGGAACTTAAGCTTGCTAGCTATACCGTTAGCCTTGATGCTGAACGCTAGGCGTGGTGAAAAACTGCTCAAAACTGTCCCTTAAATTTTGGTCGAGTTAGGATACAGCAATCAGGACAGTATGTGGTTGGTTTATCTTCACTTAGCTTGACTCTTC
>JACPRH010000036.1 GCA_016190055.1 Nitrososphaerota archaeon
GCCTCTTTCGAGAAGGACAAGACGATTGTGCTGGTTGTTAAGGTGACTGAGCGAACAGTGAAACCGGAGATAGCCGCAAGCGTATGCAGGTTCAAATCAACATACACGTATTCATGCGCTCGCAAAGCCAGCCGCAAGCGTTTGCCCTGTATCCTGAACCCATAGCAATCCACTAGCTGTATCTTCTTAACGTAAGGTATCTTCTTCTTTGTATTCGGGTTCTTTCGCAGAGCCTTTCGATAGTTACGAAGTATTCCAGAGGCTTTAGAGATAGCTGTTAACCTGAATTTTGAGTAAACATCATAGGTGTTCAGCGCATGGTAACATTTCAGTGAAAGTGATTTCATCGAAGTGACATTTTCTCTTAATCCTATTCGGATGCAGTCGTTCATCATCAGCCTGAAGTCGTTCAGTAGATTCAGAGTTTGCTCTGAAGGGACATATCTCTGCTTGACAGCCTTGAAGACCTGCACGTTAGAACCTAGACGCTTCATCTATCTAATTAACCCCTTGTCCAGCCAACGCAACAGAACCTGTTTCCGTATTCTTAGGGCAGTTTGCTCCACAACGCAGAAATATTGTCTTATTGACGCCTTATCGGAGCTCCGGTGGTGTAGCCCGGATAAGCATACCGGCCTTTCGAGTCGGTGATCGCGGGTTCGAATCCCGCCCGGAGCACCTTTTCACGAGAATATATTATTAATATATAGATTATTATCTCGCACCGTCTATTATTTACAACGTTAATTAGAAATTACTCAGAAACACTTATTATTATCTAAACACATAAAGGAACCGAAAGACGATGTCATCTACATCTAAAATTAGACTAAGTCTATTATCGATCATAGTAATCTTATCGTTCAGCACAATTCTGCCTGCATTCGTCTACGCCGTGCCGACCGGAACAAACAACGGCAAAGACTGGATGTACACTGACGGCGACTCATGGGCTCAGAACTACACCCCTGAGACACAGATCACTAAGAGCAATGTGAATAGCCTAGAAGTAAAGTGGCTATTCCCGATCGAAAGCAAATCCACGGCGCAAGCCGCGATTCAAGGTGTCGCACTAGAAGGCTCAACAACTCCGCCGATTGTCAGAAACGGGACGGTCTACGTCGCTACCCAGTATGGGCGAACCTACGCAATAGACGCGGAGACAGGCGCGCTTCGCTGGAAATACGACTACGTCATCGACCTCAACGCAACTGCGGGAAAGCTACCGATTGAATACGCAGGAATTCTGCCTGGAATAGGCCTTACCGCACATATGCACGGATTCAGATTCTGGGAGAAAGGAAATGCAGTCCTACTTAACGGGCTGGCATGCGATGTCTACGGTATAGATGCCAACACTGGCAAACAATCCTTCTGGGTTCAGAACCTCTGCGCAAACATCCCTGGAAACATCTACAAGTACAGGCAGGGCGCAGTCAGCACAACCAACATCGGCACCTACGAGAAGGGACGCCAATTCATCACAGTGCAACCCGGTGCCATGCACAGCTACATCTATGGCGGAGATGCTAGACACACAACAACCGGTGTAAGCATGGATGCACCATACAACATTGTATGGAGAATATTCAGCTACCCACCACAAGACAAGGCTACTAAAGACTGGGCAACACAAGAATGTGATATAGGATACTTCCAGACAATGCCTTGCACAGAAGCACAAGCTAAAGCTCCTGCAAACCTAGAATGGGACTGGGCTCAACCCAACGAGCCGCCCAACCAGTATGGTGGTGTCACCGCCAACTGGGGTGAAGTAGTAGTAGACGAGGACACAGGAATGGCCTACACTCAAACAGGTAACCAAGGACCCTACACGTACGTAGGAACAACACCTGGACCCAGACTCTACGGAAGCACCATCATGGCTATTGACCTGAACAAGGGTCAACGTGCTTGGTGGCTACAGCCATTCCCACGTGATCCATATGACTATGACTGCAACTGGAGCGGAGTACTAGCTGATGTTCAGGGGCTAGGTAAAGTCTACATGAAGGGCTGCAAGGAAGGACGACTATATGTAATGAATGCGACGAACGGCAAGCCACTTTACGTAAACGACGTGGTCAACGAGATGGTATCCTTCGGCCAGATTGGCTCATCCGCCCTTAAGGAGCCTTACCAAGGCGGCGTCAGATACCACCTCACCAACATAACCAGTCACTACGACATACGCGAAATGGTCTCTCCAGACAACAGCACCTACTGTGGAAGACCCTGCCCATTGTTCCCGAACTTCTTCAACGGCGTATTCGGCACAGACATGTCATATGATCCTGAAACCGGTATTCTATACCACTACGCAACAGCTCTCCAGACAATTATTGTGCGATCACTCCCAGCAGCTCCAGGAGTCAATACAGCCATCACGACAGGCAACTTCCCAACTAACACCACCATCGTTGCACGAGATGTAAAGACCGGCAACATCACATGGAAATACTACTATCCGTTCTCACAACAACGCGCAGCAATGGTTATCACACCTGAGCTGGTCTTCGCAGGCTTCACAGACGGCTACCTAAGATTCTTCGACAAGAGCAATGGTCAGCTTTTGCGCGAAATGAACCTAGGCTCAAACCTACAAATACAGTTCACCACAGGCCAAGACTCTAAAGGCGACCAGAAGATATTCGGGCTACTCGGAGTATCCAGCACCTTCGCACCATCAACTCCAGGTACTCTTGTCGCAATCGGATTATCAAAGCAAGCGGCAGCCAATGCTACCGCCACAACTACAGTTACAACCACGTCAGCCACCACAATAACGTCAACAACTACTTCTGTGTCTGTTTCAACTACCACTGCTGCCGCTACGACAATTACATCTACTGTGCCTGCAACCACAACCACCATTATATCTACGCTCCCAGGAGGCCAAACAACCACAATCACAAGCACTATACCCGCTCAAACCATCACAACAACTATACCCGGCGGTGTAACAACCATCACATCCCCACAAGCAGGTGGTCTCCCAGTAGAAGTCACCTACGCCGCAATCGCAATAGCGATCATAGCTATTATCGCAGCGGTGGTACTAGCTACACGTAGACGAGTATAGACGATCCCAAGGGATCGTCTCCTCTCTTTTCTTTTTTCGCTAAATTGATCTTAACGTGATGTCTCCTTTGCAGTTGGAGATTATTGGCTGGACTGTTGCTGATCATTTTTAAATCGGTAGTCGCATATGTATGAATATATAGTGGGTTAAGTGATGCGGGTTGGGGTCTTTGAAGAGCTACGATAGCAGCTCGATCAACGAGCTGATGGGCAAGACCAAGGATTATACAGATAGCATCGAGGAGGCTCTTAAGAAAGAGATCTCCCACTACTCATGGTCAAGCTTCCACGATCCTATGCGCTACGCGGTAGACGGTGGAAAACGTGTTCGCCCCGTTATCCTACTTCTCGCAGCGGAAGCGATCGGGAAGCAAAGCGAGGATCCTTACGCGGCAGCAGTCGCTGTTGAGCTTCTCCACACCGAGTCCATCATTCACGACGATATCATAGATCAAGAGATATCGAGACGTGAACGCATGTCCTTCCACGTAAAATATGGATATAGCGCCTCTGTTCTGACTGCTGACTTCGTCTTCGGAATGATCCTTGAAATAGCCTCTAGATATAGAGACCCTGAAGTAGCGCGCGAACTCTCATCCGCCGCTCTCCGCATGTGCGAAGGCGAGTTCAGAGAATTGAAAATAGATCCTAACAGCTACAGAATCGGATGCGAAGAGTATGTGAGCATCATCTCACAGAAGACCGCATCTCTCTTCCAGACCTCAGCTAAAATCGGCGCGATCATCGGTGGAGGAGATAAGGAACAGGTCAACTCTCTCTCAAACTACGGTTTACACCTAGGCATCGCATACCAAACTCAGGACGACATCCTCGACTGGGGCGATGATGGAAAAATCACAAGGGCCCTTGAAATCAACCCGCCTGAAGAAGACATGTTGAACTACCTGAAGAAGATGACGCAGCAATACGCCGACAAGGCTAAGAAAGATCTAAAAGGACTCCCAGACTCACCTGCAAGAAACCATCTCTTCCAGCTGGCAGACTTTACAGTCTCCCGCCCAATCTAGTTAGTTAATCCGTCGCATTGTTCTCAATAAGCACTTTGACACTTCGTGTTTCGCCTTCCAGCAGCTGGTGACCTTCGATTTTATTCGTGATCGTGGACAGGATGAGCCAGACGACTGGGTTAACCTCCATGTAATGTAAGTCGGTAGGTGAGGGTCGAGGTGGCGCTGGGTGTGAGTGAAAGATCACAACAAGCTCTTTCCCTTCTCGATCAGCCTGTTGATACGCTTTGAAGATGAATGCTGGATCAATTTGGAAGGTCACTGTGGAGCGCTCACGATTCTTCGCCTGCAGAATATCACTTACTGTCACTTTGCTGTTCTCCACAGATCCTAAGAGTAAAGCGCAGCTTTCGAAGGGCATAGCATCCTTCGCAATTTTCTCCAGCCGCCGGATTTGAGTCTCTGTTAGAACAACCTGCTCGGCTTTCCACAAAACATATTCTTCCTCCGACTCGCTACGTGGAGCGAATTGATGTAAGATAAGAATTCGCTTCGCTCGCCTGGATGGTAATAGCCATAAATAAGCATCTTAAGTTGAAGATCAAGGAAGGCCGCGATACAGTCAATGGAGTTCACGAAGTCTATATGGAGTATTCGGTTTAACCTGTTCGTCTGCGGCGCAGCTACTATGGCGCTTGAGATTATGGGTAGCCGGCTTCTCGCACCTGTATTCGGGGACAGCGTGTTCGTCTGGGGCAGCATCATAGGTGTTGTGATGACTTCGCTGGCACTCGGCTACTATCTTGGTGGTAATATGGCGGATAGGCAGCCTAGCTTCCGAAATTTCTCTCTGATAATTTTGGCGGCCGGTATCTTCACAGTTCTGATCCCGATTTCTTCACCTATCGTGCTTGAGCTTGTAATTCACTCTGGGCTTGGTGATCGCTACGGCCCTCTTCTCGCAACCGCTCTTCTGCTCGCGGTGCCCACGACGCTTCTTGGAATGATATCGCCTTACTCGATCAGGCTTGCGGCCAAGAATCTTGTTACTGTAGGCGGTATCTCAGGCAGCCTTTACTCTATCTCTACAGGTGGAAGTATCTTCGGAACCTTCTTCACGGTCTTTGTTCTCATTCCAGAGTTCGGCGTCCGTTCGATCTTCTTCTCTATCGGTATAGTGCTGGTAGCAATCTCAATAATCGGCTTCACCCGAATGGAACGGATCTTCGTCATCTTCATCGCAGCGACTCTTATGATGCCTTCCTCCAATGTTCTGCTGGGAACGCTCACGCTGTACAGCGGCAATCTTGTCTATCAGAAAGATACGCCGTACAACAGTTTGAATGTGGTGGACGATGCCAACCGCGGTGTTCGGACGCTCTGGTTGAACAGCATGCCTCACAGCGCAATGTACCTCAACGGTTCCAGCAACTCAGTTTTTCTCTACATTGATTACTTCCACATAGCCTTCGCCTTCAATCCTGACATTCGAAGTGTGCTCTTCATCGGAGGAGGCGGCTTCTCCGCTCCAAAGAAGTTCCTTGAAGATTATCCCCAAGTAACTGTAGACGTAGTTGAGATTGATCCTGACGTGGTGAAGACCGCTAAGCAGTACTTCTCTGTACATGATGATCTGCGCCTACGTATCTTTAACGAGGATGGCCGCCGCTTCCTCAGTCAAAGCAGCGAAAAATATGATCTTATCGTTCTAGATGCGTATTCGAAGACCTATGTTCCGTTTCACCTTATGACTGAGGAGTTCTTCAAACTGATTGATCAACACTTGAACCCAAACGGCTTGGTAGCTTCAAACATGATATCGTCCTTGGTCGGCGACACCTCCGACCTGCTGCGAGCTGAGTACAAGACTGTCAATCAAACCTATCCGAAAACAATCTATCTCTTCACGACCACCAGCAATAGCCTCTCACAGGTGCAGAACATTGTTCTCGTAGCGCAGAAGAGCAACGACCATTACAACAAAACAGAGTTGGTTAACCGTGCCCTAGATGCGCCGAAAAGGGGTGATGTCCTAGCAAAATACGTTGCAACTGTCTATGACTCTGAAGTCAACGCAAAGGATGTACCGATCCTCACCGATGATTACGCTCCAGCCCAGAGCCTGCTGAACCCTGTTACAGGCGCGCCCTACGAAGGCGGCGAATCAATTCTTCCTCGAAGCACGTTGAGCCCACTCGTAATCGGCGGAGTATGGATTGCTATGCTGGTTGCTCTTTACCTGTTCTCGAGCCGCATAGGAGCTTGGTTCCGCTCAAGTGGAGGCGAAGGTGAAGAAAGGCGGGAGTGAAGAGACGGTAAGTATATGGCATTCAAACTTAAATTACGGTATAGCATTCTCTGGGTAGGTGATTCCAATTAACTTTAGACAGGGTAGACTACCGGATTATTTCTCTTCTACGCGAAGATTCTAGGACATCGTTGAAGGAACTAGCAGAGGCTGCGGGTGTCAGCATCCCAACAGCCAGATCACGAATTCTGAAGCTGAAAGATACGGGTGTGATTAAGCGGCTGACCGTGGATGTCGACCTCCGATCAGTAACTAACTGTGTAACCGCCTTCATCACCCTCAGGACTAGACTACCAGATGTGAAGGCTGCGATAGAGCGGCTTAAGGGGCTTGACGAGGTAAGCGAGGCTTACGTAACTACCGGGCAGCATGACATCGTTTTGAAGGTGCATGCGCCAAACATGGAGGCGCTTGACCAACTAGTAACTAAGAGACTAGGTGTAATAGAAGGCGTCGAAACTGCCAGCAGCAGTTTCGTAATCGAGACCGCGAAGAGCTTTGTAGGCCCAGTTCTACGACCAGGATTCGGCTTCAAGATAAGATGCGACGGCTGCGGCGACGATATACAGAACGGAGAAGGCTTTGTTAGAACAATTGACGGTCAGGCGCGCTTCTTCTGCGACGAGTCATGCTTAACCAATTTCGCCAGAAAGTCTTAAACATAGAGCCTCTTAGACCAAGCGGATCGAGAATTTGTCAAAGCAGCCCAAGAGCCGAGAAAAGAAAGCATCTGCAGCTAAGACCGAGCCCAAGGAGGCTGAGGAACAGCCTAAAGTCGAGAAGATCACTAAATCTACAGAAGCGGAAAAGACTGTAGAGAAGAAGGCTAAGAAGGAAGGAGCCGCTAAAACCGAAGCTAAGAAGACTGAGAAACCTAAGATCGTGACGCACGGAGCAACCCCTATTGCAACTGTTTCAACCGCTCGTGGCATTGTGGAGACACCTCGTCAAGCAAGAGGATTCTCCTTACCAGAGCTACGAACAGTCGGTCTCGATGCCGGCAAAGGCAGGAAACTAGGTCTCAGAGTAGATACTAGAAGAGGAACCGAGCTAAGCCAAAACGTAGAGGCGTTGAAGAGCTGGATCACCCCCACCGCTGCAGCCCCAAAGAAAAAGAGCGGCGGCAGCAGTAGTGGTAAGGCTGAAGAGGTCTCAGAGGCCCCGGCTGAGCAGTAGCGGCTCATAGACACGCGTATAATGGTAAAGATACTCCTGCGCATACCCTGCGTATGCTCCGAAGTATCTCCGCATAACTTCTGATACCTGACGGTACTCAGCAGGCCCTATGGATCCATTTTGCTCAACATTCGAAATCATTTTGCTTACCTTCGCCTCATCAAACAGGTGTAGGTAGAATCGGAGAACGGCTCGGCGGATCCACACATCTATAGGGAAGGCCTCTAGATGCTCCAGAGAGAAGAGCAGGATACAGTCAGCCACCTTGAGGCCGACACCGGGTAGCAGCTTCTTCTTTCCTTTAGATTGCTCTGACAGGAGAACACTTCGAGCATTCTCATAGCTTGTCTTCGCGAGATTCTCTAGCACAACGTCGCCGGAGGCGATGTTTCGGGCTGTCTCGATTAGAAACTCAGCTCGGTACCCAAGACCACATGCCTTGATCAACTCATCATCTATCTTCGCGATGGTTTCTGCTGTAGGGAAGGAGTAGTAAGTTGCATCCTCAAATTTGATAGGTTCACCTAGGCTTCTACTGAGGCTGAAGATCATCTGCTGAATGGCGTTGATGTTCTTGTAGGTGGCGCAGATGAAGGATGCAGTGCACTCCCACGGATCCTGCCTGATAAGGCGTAGTCCATTGAGTCGAGAAACTGCGTTGCTGATTAGCTCATCTTTTCGAATCTCATAAAGAATCTTCGGGAGAGCATCGTCTAGCCTAAGATAGCGTCGAACGAACTGTTCATCAGCATCTTCTGAGCTTGTCTTCACCATCAACGAATCGCCTAACCGCTTTATCTTCAGGACATACCCCTTGACAACACCAAGCCACCATCCATCATAATTAAGCTGCCAACGGAAGACCTGTCCACAGTCAAGCGTGTAGCCTACATCAATAGGAGTAGATGCGATACTGATCTGAAACTCCATTAGTCTAGAGAGATATCATAGGTATCGCTTAAACTTTAGAGCAACCAGTGGATGAGCGCTCGTTATCTACGGTTTCTTATGCGAGGCTTCAAGATAAGCGTCGAGGATCTTATGCGCTACCACCTGTTTCAGATCTAGAGCGATATCTATTGTGGCGCCGTCCTTCTTGACTAGGATCACTTGATTCTCATCGGCTCCGAACCCGGCGCCCTTAACCGCAACATTGTTCACCGCCACCATGTCAGCTCCGCTTTCCTGGATCAAAACCTTGGCTTGCTCGATCATTTCAATGCGGTTCTTATCCCACTCAGCCTTGAAGGCTATTAAAAAGATGTTAGGCTGAAGATGTTTTA
Organism: Nitrososphaerota archaeon; assembly: GCA_016190055.1. Taxonomy (GTDB): domain Archaea; phylum Thermoproteota; class Nitrososphaeria; order Nitrososphaerales; family JACPRH01; genus JACPRH01. Next base: position 8,817 of record JACPRH010000036.1, read on the forward strand.
TCTGCCCGATTACTTTCTCAGTTGCCTCCAACTTCAAGTCTAACGGCCGCTCAATCCTGCTCGATATCTTCGCTGAGCTGGGCTCTACAGGTCTGAAATCACTTGGCGCAGCTGCGGCAAGGAACAGATTAAACTCGGTTTCCTTCAACTGCTCAGCAACTGTATCAGCCATCTCGCGGGTTGTCTCAACCGGGATTATCTCAGCTGAAGCTGGAGGAGCAAGCGCCGAGGGTCCTGAAACAAGAGTCACGTTCGCTCCGCGCCGCAAAGCATCCTGAGCTAGCGCGAAACCCATCTTCCCCGAGCTCCTGTTCGTAATCAACCTCACCGGGTCAATCGGCTCATAAGTCGGCCCCGCCGTAACCATGATTCGGAGCCCCTCCATATCCTTCGGGGTGAGACGTCGAATCACCGCCTCCACAATATCAGTGACAGAAGCCATCTTCGCCTTTCCCTCTGATACTAACGGGGACAGCGTCTCAACTCCCAAGCCACGCAGCCGCTCAAGATTCGACTGGACAACAGGGTTAGCCCAGAGAGAGGTATGCATGCTGGGCGCCGCTATAATCGGGATGCCTGCACCGATGGCGCAGGAAGCCAGCAGAGTAACCGGCGTATCAGAGACGCCTGAAGCGATTTTGCTGAGAGTATTAGCGCTAGCCGGCGCTATTAGAACAAGGCTCAGCCGCTCCGGCTCCTCTTCAGTGAGCCTAATGTGCTCCATCTTGCCGGTGATTACGGTGATCGGATCATTCTGTGTAGCCCACCGCATCAGCTCCGGCTGGATGAGGCTCTGAGCCCCATTCGATAATACAGAAACTACTTCGGCGCCGTGGCGGATTAGCTCCCGAGCAATCTCTGGCGCGTGGAAGGCTGCGACGCTTCCCGTTATGCAGAGCCCAATTCGTCGTCCTGCCAGCTCATCTCCGCGGCTTCCTTTGATGCCGGTGTAGGGCTCTGTCATGGTTGGTTCACTAGTTAGTTAGGCTCCTAGCACGATCTTCATAATTTTCAGCATCCTAATCTCCATGCCGTACCGGTCTTCTCGCGTCCTCATGTAGCGGTAGATTGTCCAAAGCGATTTAGCGTGCAGCGGCAGCGAGAAGTTTCCGTCGATTTTTGATTTGATGAACCTGTAGACGAGATCGTAAACCTTGAAATGCTTCAGCACCTCCTCCCGATATCTTGGAAGGTCTTGAAGGTTCTCAACCAGCAGTTCAGCACACTGTAAACTCGGGATAATTCCTTCTCCGAGCATCGGGTACACTGTGCCAATGCTTTCACCCACCCCGACAATTTTCCCGTCGTAGAACGGTTGACAGAGACTGGGTGGAGTAATTCTTACTGGTCTACCATTCTTTTTGACGATTTCTCCGGGATACCGTTTAAGGAAGCTGTCAATCTCTTCATTGTGTTTATGGTTGTAGTCACCGGCTCCAATATGACAGGTTCCGTCGCCGAGAGGGAAGTACCAGAAGTATCCTGAGAGAGTGGGAAAGGTCTTGACGTAAAAATCGTCAAACGGCAGTTCCTTATACTTCACCCGGTACTGAACGCAGGGAATCAAGAGATCATCCTTGATCTTTGGGAGGAGCGGACGTATCAGACCGGTCGCATCAATCACCATGTCGTAATCCGGCGCCAAACTCTCCTTGGTAACGTACTGGCCGAAACGGACATCTTGACCCTCAGCTAAATCGGTGATGAAGCGCTTCTTATCGAAACAGCAGAGACCCTTCAAACCGATCCTCACAGTACCACCGTTTACGTTCACCTGCATCTCTCGACCATTATGCACAACATAATTCTCGAAGTTCAGCCCGCAGTCCTTAGCGAACTTCGAGATTCCGCCTTTAGCGGTACCCCAAGCGCAGACGGCGTCAAAGCCATCCTTTGAAAGCCGGTCGAAGACAACAACTTCATTCTCTTTACCGAGTCTAGAGGCGAGGTAGGAGCCGGCGACCCCAAGCCCTACAATAGCTATCTTCAACTGTCAGATGCACCTTTCCTAGCGAGTAATCGGGTACGATGAGCTCGGCTGAGGCGTAATAAGCTTTTCAACTACGGGAAGACAGAAAATGTACAGATGGAGACACTGGAATTTTCCGAAGATATGTTTAGCAAATTATTATATGTGCTATGTCTACAATTGTATAGTAAAGCTAAATAACAAACTATACTGCATCCGGATGGGTTGAGTAGCGACTTCCTTCCCCTGATCGCCCTTGCAGGGTTCGGAGCCGTCGCCGCAGTGTTAACACTGATAATCCCGGCTGTACTTGCTCCTAGCAAACGGCATCCCGTAAAGGCGGAGCCCTTCGAATGTGGTCAGGTTCCTACCGGCAAAGGTCGTCTGAGTTTCATGATGCAGTACTACTCTTATCTGTTGATGTTCGTTGTTTTTGACGTTATGTCAATGTTCATCTTCGCTTGGGGTGCAACATACTTCGCGACAGGTATTCAAGGAGCATTGATAATCACGCTCTTTTTAGCTACTCTCTTTGTTCCAATGGGTTATGCACTGTATCTCGCGGGGAAGAGAGAGTTATGGTAGGCGACGCAGAACCCGGTGTCTTAGTCGGGAAGCTGAAAGATATTCTTCAGTACTCCGTGAAGGATCCGCTGAAGTACGTTATCAATTGGGGTCGCATCTACTCTCTGTGGCCGGTGCACCTCGAAACCGCCTGCTGCAGTGTTGAATGGGGCGCAGTCTCAGGCCCCAGGTTTGATATTGAACGATGGGGAATGCTAGGCGCCTTCGGCTCCTTGAGACAGTGTGATGTTCTCATTATCCTCGGAACAATTAACCGGAAAATGGCTCCGCGAGTCAGAATGATTTATGACCAGATGCCCGAGCCAAAATACGTGATTGCGATCGGCGCATGTGCATGTAGCGGAGGATTATACTTTGACTCTTACAGCGTCCTTCCTGGAGTCGACACTATTCTACCAGTCGATATCTACGTCACCGGTTGCCCGCCACGGCCAGAACAGTTCATACAGGGTCTAGTGATGCTGCAGAACAAGATACTATCATCGAACATTAGGTGAAATTAGCATTGACAGAAACCCCGAAAGTAGAGCCGAAGCTACCCGAACGAGGAAAGAAAATCGCTGAGGATATCACAGCAAAGTTCGGTGGAGACCTAGTATCAATAGATGTCAAGCTTAGACGAATCAAGATGAAGGTCAAGGCGAACCGAATTATGGATGCGGCCAGCTACCTCAACGATAACTTTGGCTACGACCATGTAATCTCAGTCTCAGGTGTCGACTACCTCAAGGATAACGAGATGGAGGTCGTATACCACGCAGCAACATACGGTAACGCTGAGCTTAGCGATCTTGTAATCGCGCTCGCCGCCCGACTGCCCCGAGACAACCCGAAGACACCCAGCCTAATCGCCGTCTGGCCAAGCGCCGAATACGCTGAGCGGGAGACATTTGAGATGGTCGGTATAGTGTTTGAAGGTCACCCTAAGATGGAGCGGCTAATCCTGCCGGAGGATTGGCATGAAATACCGCCACTAAGAAAGGACTACAGGAACCCCGGGAGATAAGTGAGTGAGCAGGTTTGTCGACATTAACAATCAGCGTAGGTCCTCAGCATCCAGGTTCCGGTCACTTCAGACTGATCGTGACGCTGGACGGAGACCGCATCGTAGATGCTATACCTGATCCTGGATACGTGCACAGGGGTGAGGAGAAACTAGCAGAGTATCGGAACTACATCCAGAACATTCCGCATTTCGAGCGGATGGGCCTGCATGATGCAAACAACATGATGTTTGCCTACGTCAACGCCGTCGAGCACCTGATGGATCTGAAGGTTCCCGAGCGTGCTGATTACATCCGAGTCATAATGGCTGAGCTGAACCGATTAATTGCCCACCTCTACTACACCGCGATAACCGGCATCTTCGTGGGTCACTCGACAATGTTCATGTGGCCGGTAGGCGATCGTGAACTCTTCATCGATCTAGCGCAGATGATCGCCGGCCAACGGGTGAGCTACGCATTCATCCTTCCCGGCGGCGTAAGGAACGACATGCCGGAGGAAGTGAAGAAGAAGGCCGAGAAGGCATGCGATTACTTTGAGAAGCGGCTAGTTGAGTATGACAAGCTCTTAATGAATAACCCACTGTTCGAGCGAAGAGCCAAAGGGGTCGGCATCCTGACTAAGCAGGACGCAATTAGACTTGGAGTCGTGGGACCAGCGCTACGCGCCTCTGGTGTAAAGTTTGACGTAAGACGGAATGATCCTTACTCAGTTTATGATCGTTTAGATTTCGATATCCCTGTCTCAAATGACGGTGACACTTGGGCTCGAGTGTGGGTTCATATGGAGGAGATGAAGCAGAGCATGCGGATAATTAGACAGGCGTTGAAGCAGATACCGACTGGGCCGGTAAAGGTGAACCTGCGAGGCCAAGTTCGAGTACCTCCTGGTGAGTCGTTCGGCAGAGCTGAAGCGTCCAGGGGCGAGATATCCTACTACTTAGTCAGCGACGGCGGACGCTTTCCATATCGGCTGCGAGTAATAACACCATCTTTCAGAAACATGATCGCGATGCCGTACGTGTTGAAGGGGATGGTGCTGGCGGATATGCCGCCTTCTTACTGGAGCTTAGACTATTGGCCCGTGGAGGCGGATCGTTAGATGTCTCAGATCCGAACGTTCAACGACTTTTTGAAGAGAATCGCAATTGTTGTCGGCGCACTTGTTGTCATCCTAGCCGTTATCTTCGGCATCCTAGTTTTTACTGTGCCGCAGGTTAAGGCATTCAACAACCTGCTTTTGGCCTCTTTCAGCAACCCGCGTTTGATGCTGGACTTTCTAGACCGACACGGAGTCGGCTTCAACTCTCTACTCTTCCGGGTCGTAGTCTTCCCCGGCTTCACCTGGGCCGCATTAATTGCGGCAGAAGTCATCTGGTTCGAGCGGAAGTTCCTAGCGAAGATGCAGGTCCGAGTTGGGCCACTTTACGCAGGCAAAATCGCAGGGCTTCTGCAACCGATCGCGGATGTGATTAAGCTCCTCTTCAAAGAAATGATTTCACCCGCTCGCTCTGACAAACTCATCTACTACTCTGTCCCTGTTCTGCTAATGGCTATCGGCTCAGCCCTTCTCGCCATTATACCGGTCAGCGAAGCGTGGCTGATTATGCGGTCAGACGTCAGTGTGCTGGCTATCTTCGCAGTCGCCGGGTTCGGGCCACTGGTTGTCCTGCTGGCGGGTTGGGCGAGTAACAGCAAGTACCCGTTCATCGGGGGGCTCAGAGGGCTTCACCAGTTGGTTGCGTTTGAAATCCCGATGTTGGTCTCGGTTCTAGGCATTGTGCTTGCCGCAGGAACGCTTGACATGGTCAATGTTGTGCAGGCCCAATCAAGCGTTTGGTTTGTTGTTTTGATGCCTCTCGGCGCGATCGCGTTCTTCTGCTGTATGCTTGCTGAGCTTGAGCGTCTCCCATTCGATATGCCGGAGGCGGAGTCTGAGATTGTAGTAGGCTACATGACTGAGTACAGCAGCATGGCGTTTGGGAACTTACAGGGGTTAGCAGCTTACATCCGGTTTTACGCGATGGCAGGCATCTTCACAACTCTCTTCCTCGGGGGTTGGCATGGTCCTCAAATTCTCCCTGCGGGCTTCGAGATTGCGCAGCAGGTAGAGTGGTTCACGATTAAGACACTGGCGGTGATGGTGTTAGTCATAATTCTAAGAGGGGTTGCTCCGCGCTACCGTATGGATCTTCTCCTAAGGATGGGTTGGGCAAGGCTGCTTGTACTCGCCTTCGTCAACCTCTTTCTGGTGCTCCTCATAATCCAGATGGGATGGTTCCCAATTAAGGTGGGTGTGTAGATAGTAGAATGAGTTTCGTCAACAAGGTACTGGTCGCGATCGGCTCAGGCCTAAAGCATGTTTTCCTAGTGAAACGGTTTACGCTCAGATATCCTCAGCAGAGATCCGTGCTCTACGGGGACGGTTACAAGTATGATCCGAAAGAAGGCGTCGGAATTGCCGGCTACCGGGGACGACACATCCTATTCACAGACAAGTGCACCGGCTGCAGCCTTTGCTTCATAATGTGTCAAGGCATCTCAACAGCAATTGAGATGATCCACCTAGAGAATATCCAGGTACCGGTTAACAAAAAGTCGAACTTCCCACAGATAGATTACACTAAATGCGTCTACTGCGGCTTCTGCGTCGACGCCTGCCCATTCTACGCGCTAGTTGAGTCAAACGAGTATGAAATAGACGCCTACGACCGGGAGAGCCTCATCTTCACTCCAGAGCAGCTGGCAATCCCGCCTAAGACCCCGAAGGGAACATACGATATCGAGTACGAAGGAGGCGCACATCATCGTGCCTGAACTGGCCTTCGTCGCTCTGACTGTTCTAGCGGTCACTACCGCTATCTTCGCCCTAGAGTCTAAGGAAGTAGTGTACGGAGCCATTTCACTCGCCATTATGCTGCTTTCGATGGCCGGCTTCTTCATTCTTCTTGACGCGCCTTTCGTAGCAATGTTCCAGGTTATCGTCTACGTTGGCGCAGTTGCGGTCCTGATCATCTTCACAGTGATGCTGGTGAGGGAGGAAAAGTGGTTGAAGGTGGAGTCTGGCATGCTTCAAAGAATCGGAGTCATAGGTGGTTTAGCTGTAGGTGTTGCCTTTGGCCTGCTGATGTTGAACACGACCCTAGGCTCAGTGATCGCGTCAGGTGAGGCTGCTTCCTATGCCCAGATTGGTATAGTGATGATTAATGATTATGGAGCGGCGCTTGAAGTGTTGGCGCTTCTACTAGCTGCTTCGCTCATCGGAGCGCTGATGCTGGCGCGGGTTGACGGGGAGGAGTAGAAAGAAATGGAGTCGTTGCTTCAATACCTGATGATTTCAGTTGCGCTCTTCGCAATCGGTGTCTACGGACTGGTCTCAAAGCGGAACGCCATTCGGCTGCTTTTCTCAGTTGAGATACTTGCTAACGCTGGTGTTCTAAACCTCGTGGTCTTCTCCCGTTTCCTGCCGGCGACCAATGTAATAGGACAGGTCTTCGCACTATTCGGGATTGCTTTGCTGGCGGCTGAAGCGGCTGTAGGATTAGCTCTGATACTTGTAGCGTACCGCATCCGTGAAGACATAGACGTGCTCGAAATGAGGGAGCTGAAGGAGTAAGGAAGCATTATGCAGCCAATACTAATTCAAGCAGTCTTCCTACCGATAATACTGTCACCTGTAGTTTATGTGCTGGGGAGAAAAATCGGTGCCCGTGCAGGCTGGTTCGCCTTCGCGGCGCTTCTTTACTCAACCCTGCTGATCCTCTTAGCAGCAGGCTCCAGCCCAGACTATCTTGAAAATTACGACTGGCAGCCTATAGGAACTTTCGGCCTTCGCCTTGACGGGTTAAGCGTTCCTTTCGCCGCCACGATATACATCCTCTCCACAGTCTTGGCGGTCTATTCGATTCCGTACATGACTCACAGGATCGAGGAGGAGGTTGAGGAGATCCAAGATAAGGCGGAGCGGCACCGCTTGTTCAACCATAAGATTGGTCTCTACTTCACTTACTACCTCGCCTACGCGGCGGGAATGCTGGGAACGGTTCTAGCCACCAACTTGATCCAGTTCTACATCTTCTTCGAACTGATGCTTATCCCATCCTTCTTCCTGATAGCGCAGTTCGGCTACGGTGACAGAGTCAAGATCTCGCTGATGTACTTCCTCTGGACACACGTCGGTGCACTCTTGCTATTAGCTGGTCTCTTGGCGCTGGGCTTCCTGTCCGGCCACTTTGATATGTCGCTGATCAACACCGCCTCAATGAATCAGTCTGTGCTGATCTGGATTGCGGTTGCAATCACAGTCGGGCTCTTCGTTAAGCTCGCCGCGTTCGGTCTCCACATCTGGCTGCCCTACGCTCACGCTGAAGCTCCAACCCCAATATCGGCGCTGCTCTCCCCAGCGATGATCGGCATCGGAGGATACGCGGTAATCCGGCTTCTCCTCTTTCTGCTGCCAGCCCAGTACGAGATTATCACCTTCGCTACGAGTATCTGGGGACTGATCACGATAATTTACGGCGGATTAATGGCGTTGAACCAAGATGATATCAAGCGTTTCCTCGCCTACTCCAGTGTCAGCCAGATGGGCTACATCATCTTCGGCATTTCATCCGCCTACTATGTCGGAGTTTCAGGCTCCGTCTTCCAATATGTGAGTCACGGCACCGGAAAGGCCCTGCTCTTCATGGCCGCCGGCTCCATAATCATGCAGACTCATGGCATTAGAAGCATAAGCAATCTCGGCGGGCTTAGCCGACGCCTACCGATAACCGCAATAGCCGCAATGGTAGGGTTCCTCGCGATCATCGGGGTTCCTCCGATGAACGGCTTCCAATCTGAGTGGATGCTCTTCTACGGCTCCTTCGCCGGCGCCCTCAAAACAGGCTCCACTGCAAAGCTGTTCATCACAGCCGCCGCACTCGTTGCTACAGCCTTGACCGCAGGCTATACTCTGGTAATGATGAAGCGGGTTTTCTACGGCGAAACACCTGAGCACCTCCAGCATGTGAAGGAGGCTGGGCTAACTGTCACCATCCCGCTGCTCGCTCTTGCCTTCATAACGATACTGTTGGGCATATACCCAGGCTTAGTTACAGAGAGGTTGCTGCCAGTAATTGCGAGTGTTCTAGGAGGAGGTGCTAGCTAGAAGATGGCTGACTTGGTTCAGGTGCTGCCATGGCTTGTCTGGGTAATTCCACTAATCGGCGCGTTGCTGACCCCGGTCTTCGCCCACATCAACGGTAAGATACGCGACATTATGGCCGCGGTCTTCGCTTTAGGCGGCGCAGTTTCAGCTACGCTTCTCCTACCGACTGCACTGAGCGGAGAGACTATTCACAGCGAGATTCCCTGGATACCTTCGCTAAACATCAACGCAGGTGTCTTAGCTGATCCTCTCAGCATCTTCATAGCAACGGTGGTCGCGTGGATATGCTTCCTCATCATGGTTTACAGCATCGGCTACATGCACGGTGATCCAAACCTCACCCGCTACTGGTTCTTCATGAACTTCTTCATCGGCAACATGCTTCTCATAGTTCTCTCAGATAACTTCCTCCAGATGTTCTTCGGCTGGGAGGGTGTCGGCCTCTGCTCCTACGGATTAATCGGCTTCTGGAACAAAGATGAGTTGAAGGACTATGTTGGTACACGCGGTCACACTGTGCTGGGCCTGCCTCAAGCATACTCGCCTAGCCAAGCCGGAATGAAGGCCTTTATGATGACTAGGGTGGGAGACATCAGCTTCCTAATCGGTCTCCTCATTCTCTACTACTACTCCGGAACCTTCAGCTTCACCGAGCTAGCCGAGAAGACAGGTTGGAGCAAAGAACTCGTATCCGCAGGTCTCTTCATCCCCGCAGCTATCCTGATCTTTGGAGGAGCTGTCGGCAAATCAGCCCAGTTCCCACTCCACGAGTGGCTCCCCGACGCTATGGCCGGTCCAACCGCGGTATCCGCACTCATCCATGCTGCAACAATGGTCAAGGCAGGTGTCTTCCTAGTGGCCAGAGTTGGCCCCATCTTCTATAACGCGGCGGAAGTAACTTCGCAGGTCACCCCGCTCTTCATCACCATCGCATGGATCGGGGTTTTCACAGCGTTCCTAGCTGCGACCCAAGCTGTAGTCGCGAAAGAGATCAAGAAGCTTCTCGCCTACTCTACCGTTTCACAAATCGGCTATATGATGCTGGCACTGGGTGTCGCAGGACTCTCGACTGACTTCGCATTAGGCTACACTGCCGGCCTTTTCCATCTAACCAGTCACGCCATATTCAAGGCAGCACTCTTCATGGGCGCCGGGGCACTCATCCACGCCACCGGAAGCAAATACCTTCACGATATGGGCGGGCTCAGAAAACACATGAAGTACACCTACATCTCAATGTTGATAGTCGCCGGCTCACTTGCAGGTGTTCCCTTCCTCAGCGGCTTTTGGAGCAAAGACGCAATATTGGCAGCAACCCTTGGCGCCAGCGAAACCAGCTCAATGAGCATCATCTACGCTTTAGCGGTGGTGACCGCGGTGATGACCGCCTTCTACACATTCAAGATGATAGGGCTAGTGTTCTTCGGCAAGCCCAGTGAACACCTTGAGGAACGCGAGAGAGAAGGCCACCATGTTCATGAAGCACCGAAGATTATGTTGATACCTTACACTATTCTCGCAGGCGCTACACTAGCCATAGGCATCGTAGGCTTCTTCTTCGAAGAAGGCCTGCATGAGATGCTCAGTCGCAACCTTGAGCATGAGTTTGCCAACATCCATATAGTGGAGGCGTCTGGCGGAATCAACCCTACTGCGCTGGTAAGCTCCTTAGCTGCAGTCGGAATAGGCGGCTTCATCGCATACTACTACTATATTGCGAGAAAAGCAGATCCAACCAAGATCACTCAAAACAACAGCTTCGCCAGAGGGCTCTACCAGTTCTTCTACAACCGCTGGTACATGAACGCGATATACTACTGGGTCTTCGTAAAGTCGGTTGAGGGTTTCAGCAGAATCACCTTCAAGAATCTGGAGCTAGGCGTAATCGACAAGATCAGCACTTCAGTTGCCACATCGACAATAACTTTCTCCACCATCGGCCGATGGGTTGATATCAACGTGGTGGACGGAGTATCTAACGGTATCGCGAGCGCAGGTAAAGTCCTATCAGGAGTTTCAAGGCGGATTCAGACCGGGGTAACTGAGGAGTACGTTTTCGCCTACGTAATGGGCGCGGTGCTTCTGATACTGCTCTTCCTCTACATTCTGCTTACAGGAGTTAGTGTGTGAGTAAGTGAGAAAATGGTAACAATGAGTCTCCCAATAATCTCTCTAATGATCTTCCTCCCGATCGTAGCGTCAGTATTCGCTTACCTCATCGGACGACGCAGTGATCGGGCGGTCAGGATCTTCGCCTTACTGATCTCGGTGGCTATCCTCGGAATGGCTGTCTTCTCCTATGCATCCATCTTGATCAGCAACACTGGAGACAAGATGAGCTTTGAGGAAGGACCGTTACCATGGATACCCACGTTTAGAGGAGTAGATTACCACGTTGGTGTCGACGGTCTAGGCGCTCCTCTAGTCCTAGTCTCTGCGTTCCTCACCGTCCTAGTTGTCTTGGGCTCTTGGGCGCTAATCACGACAAGGCAGCCCCTCTACTACGCCCTAATCCTGCTCTTCGAAGGAGCCATCATAGGTGTCTTTACATCCCTGAACCTTCTGCTCTTCTACTTCTTCTGGGAGAGCGTGCTCATCCCAATGTTCTTCTTCATAGGCATCTGGGGTGGCCCGCGAAGAAAATACGCGGCAATGAAGTTCTTCCTCTTCACATACGTTGCAAGCATCATTATGCTCCTAGGCTTCTTGGCGCTCTACATATACGCCGCCCCAACCTTTGACATACTGGAGCTACAGAATCTCAACCAACTCGCCCAGATACCTTTCTGGCTTCAAACACTTGTCTCAATCGCGACCTTCGTCGGCTTCGGCGTCAAGCTTCCAGTGGTGCCGTTCCACACGTGGCTTCCCGATGCTCACACAGAGGCTCCTGCACCTATCTCCGTATTCCTCGCAGGCGTACTCCTGAAGATGGGCGGATACGGCTTCATCAGAGTTAACCTGACCATACTACACGATGCATCAGTCACTTACGGCTGGATATTCATGGCGATCGGTCTGATCACAATGTTCTACGGAGCGATTGTAGCGATGACGCAGAAGGATATGAAGCGGCTTATCGCCTTAACCAGCGTCAACCACATGGGTTTCGTGCTTCTCGGCGCCTTCACAATGAATATCTACGGTGTCTCAGGCGCCATCTTCCAGATGTTCAACCACGCCGCCGCAGTTGGCCTGCTCTTCATGCTCACAGGATACATCCATGAGCAGACCGGCACCAGAGAAATCCAGCTTCTAAAAGGCATGAAGGTTAAGATGCCTAAGACCGCCACTTTAGTGGTGCTCGGCTCGATGGCCGGCATGGGTGTCCCCATATTCTCACCGTTCCTAAGTGAATACATGGTGATACTCGGGGCGATCTCTGTTAACACCGGGCTGGCTGTAGCGATGCTTATCCCGGTTATAACTGTAGGCTACTTCCTATGGATGCTCAAAAGAACAGTGCTGTCGCCGCCTGACGAGCGTAGCTTACACTACCATGACATGAAGAACTTTGATGTGGTTCACCTAACGATATATCTCATCCCGCTACTGCTCCTGCTGATATTTCCGTCGCTGATGCTGAATATGACTAATCTCTTCGCGGAGGGCCTTCGTCTAGTAAGGTGATGAGAAGAACATGGATACTCCACTAATTCTCATACCGCTGCTGGGCGGCGTAGCTGTGTTCATGCCGCTTCTTGAGGTGATCTTCAAAGGAGAGATGAGGGGCAAGTTCTCCAGCCACCTAGCTGTAGCGGCTCTGCTGGTTGCTTTGGCGGTAGTGATTTACCAGCCGTTAACCTCCCCACTAGAACTTACAGCTTCATCGAGCGGTCTCTTCCGGAACGATCTGATGGGGCTTTTCTTCAGTCTAGTTGTCCTGCTGGTAGCACTGCTAGTCGCCACTTCTTCACTAGACTACATGAAGGGGAGACCGAACGAGCCGATCTACTACTCTCTCCTACTCTTCACGGCCCTCGGAATGTCGCTGCTGGCCTTCTCAGTAGACCTGATCATGATACTGGTCGCTTGGGAACTGATGAGTATCCCAACCTATGTTTTAACAGGCTTTTGGAAGCATGACGCAAAGTCGAATGAGGCCGCGTTAAAGTACTTCATCCTAGGAGCACTCTCCTCAGGAACCATCCTCTACGGCATCTCACTCATCTACGGCCTCACCGGCTCCACTAACATCTTCCAGATACTCAGAGCGTCAACAGGTATCCCAGATAGCTTCCAATCCCTCGCCATCCTAGCGATGCTTCTACTGGTGGCGGGTCTCGGCTTCAAAATGTCTCTGGTTCCGTTCCACATGTGGATCCCTGACGCCTATGAAGGAGCACCTACCACAATCAGCGCACTCCTATCCGCAGGAACCAAGAAAGCTGCCTTCGTAGTCGCAATCAGAATCTTCGTTATTGCTCTACCAGTTCTCCATCTGGACTGGCAGCTAACCTTTGCTATACTCGCACTTATCACGATGACGCTCGGCAACATCGCCGCCCTGACCCAGAAAACGATTACACGACTTCTCGCTTATTCTAGCATCGCTCAAGCGGGCTACATTCTCATCGGGCTCACAGTCGCTTTGCAGACTGAGCTAGGGCTCATCGGAGTACTCTTCCACGTCTTCACACACGCGGTTATGCAGACAACCGCCTTCTTAGCCGCAGCGCTCATCGCTAAGAAGACCGGTCATACCGACCTAGACTCGTACAACGGCATAGGTGCACGGATGCCTGTAACCGCCTTCACAATGACCGTCGCGCTCCTAGCGCTGGCCGGTGTGCCGCCGCTGAACGGCTTCTGGAGCAAGCTTGTGCTCTTCACATCAGCCATAGGCGGAGATCTCACTTGGCTAGCTGTAGCGGGTGTGTTGAACAGCGCCTTCTCTCTCGGATACTACGCTTGGATAGTGAAGAGAATGTATCTCGACGAAGGAACATCAACGACACACATCTATGAACCAAAGCCGTTCACCATCGTCCTGATGGCTGCAACTATAGTAATTGTCGCCACCGGCATCTACCCAGCACCAATCTACGAGTTCGCCAGACTAGCTGTCTCATCACTAATAGGCGCAGCTTAACGCCGCCCAGTTAGTCAACAGTCTGACATCATAGCACGAGAAAGGCTGAAGGACTGATCAAAGAATATATAGTGAACCTAGCGGAAGGCTAACATGTCCCGCGGTAGCTCAGCTTGGCAGAGCTTCCGACTCTTCCCTAATAGGAAGGGGGAGACGCTGTAGAGGACGGCCAGAGGCTGACCTCACCCAGCCTGTCGAGCATACAGATACCGGAGTGTCGTCGGTGAACTGGAGTTAACGCTTCAGTTCGGCGAGTTCAAAATGGGGCGTCGAACCCCATGGTACTCCGACCCGCGGGACCTTACTATATTTTCGCTCGTCGACACGAAAAAAGGGATTCAGGGCAAGTTATTAAGCGAGGACGTAATGTGCTCTCCAGACGAACATGTACCATTTACGGAACCCCTATATCATTGCCTTAACCAATAATATCTCGGAGGGAATCTAAGCAAGAAGATGATCAAGCACCTCTATAGAACCGATGGTGCTGCATCTCTCCTAGAATCAAGTAGGGAGAATGAGTATGAACAGAGCATTGGCCACGATTATAGCTGCAAGCGTATTCAGCTCCCTGTACGCGGGGCTGGTCGGACCAGTGTACCCCATATTCGTCCTCCAAAAGTTCTCAGGCGCAATAACTGATATTGGGCTGCTTTACGCCACATTTTACATCACTTCAGCAGGCCTAAAACTCTTCACCGGGAGATTAGTCGATAAATTTGGCAAAGTACCTATCTTCCTGATAGGTGGATCCATCAGTGCTGCCTGCACCCTCGCATATACACTGAACTTCAACATAACTCAGCTATACATGCTGGAGATACTCAACGGCGTTGCCTATGCGCTCCAGCGACCCGCCTTCCTAGTTCTTCTCACCGACGTGACTAGCTCTAAAAAACGCGGCCGCCAAATGGGTATGTTCGACTCCGTCGATGACCTTGCTGGCGCAGTTTCTTCACTAGTTTCAGTCTTAATTGTAGCCAGCTTCGGCTTCCAATTCCTCTTCTACCTTTGCTCCGGATTCCAAGCCACATCAGGTCTCATCGTCCTAACCTCGCGCAAAAGACGGTAGACTCGCGATGCTAAGCAGTAAACGCTCTCATCATACCTAATTTCCAGGTAAATAACGAGAGCAGCTAGTTTGTGAACTTCTGCAAAAGGTTCTGCAATACATAAATTCAGCCGCTCCGCGTTATCGAAGATACAGGAGAATGAATCTGAGAAATGGGCGTCCGTATGGTCGATGTTCATGCGAAGACTCCGCAGTACCGTGAAGCGACTGCTTCTGGAGAGATCCAGCTGAAGCCTGAGACTGTTAACCGTATTCGTGACGGTAAAGTGGAGAAAGGGGATCCTCTCCAGATTGCGACGCTCGCCGGGATTCAGGGCGCGAAAATGACCCCCACGATTATCCCATTATGCCACCCGATCCCGATAGAGAACACCAGCGTACAGTTTGAGCTTACAGACTCAGGGGTAAAGGCCACTGCGAAGGTTGTTGCAACCGCTAAGACAGGTGTAGAGATGGAGGCGTTAACTGCTTTAGCCACAGCTCTCCTGAACATTTGGGACGTCGTCAAAATGTACGAGAAGAACGAGGCTGGGCAGTACCCTACCACCCAGATACTGAATATCAAAGTAGTTGAAAAGGTGAAGCGGTAAAGTGAAGCCCCATGAGCAGCACAGGCATGCTGCGCCAAAAGAAGTGAAAGTGGCTGTTGTCACCGTAAGTACGTCAAAATACCGTGAAACGCAAGAGGGGAAGACGCAGGTCAGCGACCTCTCAGGAGATACTATCCGCCGCCTCGCTGAGCAGGCGGGCTATACCATTGTTTCTCAAGAGCTGATAGACGACGATGTCGGTATGATCCGTTTAACGGTTCTGAAGAACATCTACGAAGCCGGTGCTGATGCTGTAATACTCACAGGCGGAACTGGAATCACCGGTCGAGATGTAACTATAGAGGCGCTGCGACCTCTCTTCGAGAAGGAGCTCGACGGCTTCGGCGACGTCTTCCGAAACCTCAGTTACCAGCAGGTCGGCGCACCAGCCCACCTCTCTCGCGCCGCAGCCGGAGTCATCAACCATCGCCTAGTCTACTGTCTCCCAGGATCACCTAACGCGGTCGAAACGGCTCTAAAGATGATACTTCCAGAGATCCCTCACGCAGTCCACATGGCGAAGTCGTGAAGGCTGAATTTTTCCTTCTCTTTTTCTTTTCTTAATCCGCTATCTGCGCGAAGCGTATTGCGTAGATGCTGGGTGTTTCTTCGCTGTTCTCGCAGTCGTCGCAGATGCAGCTCGCGAATGCTGATGAGCCTCCGCAGATGTCGTTGTATCTGCATTGGCTGCACTCAACTGCGCCTCCGCAGATAAAGCAGTTCAACAGCATCTCCACGTTTTCATGCAAGGCCTCTTTCAGGATCGATGCGACCAAAGGGAGGTTGGTCTCGGGGGTGGCCTGAAACCCGTTGGATTTGTCGTATTTCAACGCCGCTTCGTTTACCAGTTTCTTGAAGATGTCGGTGCCTACAGGAGGCATTCTGAACCATTCGCCGACAACAATCTTCACCGTTTGTAGACCTCCTGTGAGACTCTCAGCTCCTCCTTTCTAAGAACCTTTACCTGAGACTCGTCTAGCCGCAGCCTAGCGATAACAACGTCTTCTCTGCTCTTAGAGTTCTTGCTGAGCAGCGCCACATAGGGCAGATAGATAAGTGCAGCCTGTTTAGATGAGGTGTGGTGCTGAGCCGCCAACCGCTGCGAAATTTCTCCCAGCAGTTTTCCTTCATTCCAGATGCGGATTTGAAGCGGCCAAGGCAAACTCTCCTCCTTGTAATGGACATCAGATCCTTTCAGTGCTTCAAAGACCTTCGTAGCTAGTATGGTGTCGAAGTATCTTAGGAGCCGGTAGTTCTGCGTCTCACCGATCTCTTCTACGATCTCATCTGCTTTAGAAAGCGCCTCCAACGCCTTAACCAGCTTTTCACCCTGTAAGCCGCTAGCCATGATGCTCTGGAAGATTGCCCGGATCTTATCCCGTGGCTGCGCGCCGCATCCACGCATCGCCATCAGCGCTTCACGGCTTGAGGATGCGTTGAAGAAGAGCTTCAGAGCATCAACGACGCCAATGGATGTGTCACGCATATCGGTTACTACATCTTCGCCGGCGCCTACAGCTACCTGCGCACTGTTCACCGCGGCTCTGATGTCGCCTTTGGCGCTCCGCACAATCTTCTCCAAGGTCTCCTGGTCGAGGCTCAACCCTTCTCTGTGAAGAATATTCTTGACCGCCATCTCAATTAGCTTAGGGGGAAGCCGCTGGAACTTGAAGACCTGAGCGCTCTTCACCAGCTTCTGTATCTTCTTATCATCCTCAACGTTAGCGGCCATTACAATCGGGTGCCTGCTGCCCTTAACAAGATCTTGAACAAACTCGACGCCCCCCTTATCCTGCCTGCCGTAAATCCCATCCACCTCATCAAGAAAGATCAGGAGCTTCTCCTCGATGAGACTTGAATGAAGCATCGACGGCGCAAGACGCTCCTCCAGCTTAGTCTTGGTTCGGACATCACTCGCGTTCAGCTCCAACACGCTGTAACCGAGAGTGTCAGCTGCCGCATGGACGAGCGTTGTCTTACCGATACCGGGAGGGCCTAAGAGAAGAGCAGGCTTGCTCTTTTTGCCCCAGTTCTTAAGCCATTTCAGGAACGCTAGGCGTACCTCTTCATTCCCGATCATTGTGTTCGGGTTTCGCGGCCGATGCTTCTCAACCCACATACGCTCCACTACCACCTACTTTTACTGCTACTCTTGCTCCCTAACCTCGGTATACTCCGCCGATAATGAACATAAACATCCCGATAACCATACCTATGAGTGTTAGCTTCTTTATCTTCAACGCATTAACTCCGGAGCTGTCCTGCAGAACTTTGGCGGCTGCGTAAATGAAGAGCGCATCAGGAATAAGGATCAGCCCAGCAAAGAGCATACCCGTCTCCCTAAACAGTACCGGTAACGCCGTGGAAACCACTGCGCCGAGGAAAAGCATCGCCCCAACCAACGCAGCTGCACGACCACCGTGAACCCGTGCAATCGACCTGACTCCACGCACCTCGTCACCTTCAGTGTCGCTGATTGTCTTAACAACCTCTCGGCCTGTTGCAGCTAAAAAAGAGGTGAGCGCGAGGAACCAGAGAATGAGACTGTCTGCGTTTCCTACAGCTGCTCCCCCGTAAATGTAGGGTATCGCAACTGAGGCTGCCACCATCATGTTTCCGAGAAGCATCTGCTTCTTTCCCCAAGCATTATAGATCCAGGCGACCGCGGCGAACGTGGCCGCTATAATCAGGTTGTCTCGTCCAACAGGGAGCGCCGCAGCGATTCCGAGTATGAGAAGAATTGCTGCGTAGGCTGCAGCGATTCGAGGGGTGATTCTGCCGCTGGCTAAGGGTCGGTGAGGCGTGTTAATCTTGTCAACTTCAAGATCGTAATAGTCGTTGACGACCATTGAGTAGCTTGAGATGAAGAAGCCTGTGAGGAAGCCTAGGGCGGCGGAGACACTGAACACCGCTAGTGGCGAGGTTACTGCTACTCCGACCACGACAGCGAAGCCTACCATTATGGAGTTCACAGGTCGAGTAAGCTTCAGGAGGTCTGTCGAGGTACTACCCATCCCGTTCTATTCCTCTTCCGAGTCTCGTTTGACTATGCGGAGTTTAGATCGGCTTTAAGGTTTTCAAGCCTAGCTCGAGCCAATCGGTAGTAAATTACTTCGCCACGGCTCTCAATGACAGCGACGATTGATTCCTTTCTCATCCGAGATATCTGATCGACGAAGTTCCACATTTTCCGAACCTGTATCTCCCTTCCTTGATCCAGTCCGAACACAACGTACTTCGCAGCCTTGTCTCCGAACTCACCGCGCCCGTAGACCCTGAAGTCAACACCGAAGCCAAAGCCCTCCTTCGCCACATACCCTCGACTCCTGAGATCCCTGTAAATCAGAAACTTCGTCCAAGCATCAGGATCCCTGTTTAACGCAAACTCAACTAAATCATCCAGCTGAATCTGCGACTTGCCCTTCAGCACATTCATCTTACTAGCATACATTAGGAAAAGCGCCTCGTAATCCTTCAGGTAAAGCCGCTTATCCGACTTATCTCCGAAGCCCCGCTCCTCAAGCTGAGCCATAGCTTCAACATCATCCACGAAAACTCCGTTGGCGTCCAGCTTCCCGGAGACAACCGCTATCTCTTCAGACAAACCGAACGCCTCTCACACGGTTCCAATTTAAACCATGCTAAAGAGAGCTACCTGTCTGCCACTACTTTTAATTACGGAATTTACTTTGAGAAGGATGGAGCAGCAACATAATTGGTCAACTTCTTCACTGAAAGAACCGTTCGGTGGGAGGACAGTACTGTCGTGCTGATCGATCAGCGACAGCTCCCAAACCATCTCACCTACCTCCGCTGCACCGATCACCAGCAGGTCGCAAAGGCAATCCTCGACATGAACGTCCGGGGAGCACCAGCCATCGGAGTAGCTGCAGCAATGGGCCTAGCCCTCGCAGCAAACAACAGCAAAGCTGAGAGCAAACAACAACTCCTCGACGAAATGCAGGGAGCCCGCCGCGACCTTGTTGAAACACGGCCCACCGCCGTAAACCTCGTCTGGGGCGTAAACCGGATCTACCGCCGCGCCTTCGAGGCTGAAGGCGCCGTTGAAGTCATCAAACAGATAGTTGTTGACGAAGCTCAAAGAATGGCTGATGAGGACGTGGATGTGAACCGGTCGATCGGTCGAAACGGAGCCCCCCTACTGGAAGACGGCGACGTAGTGCTCACCCACTGTAAATGACCCTGAGACGTGAAATAGTCAGCAGAATGCGGGTGCACTGGCAACCGTCGGATACGGAACAGCGCTGGGAGTGATTAGGGCAGCCTCTGAAGCAAGAAAATGCATCTCAGTGATAGCGACCGAGACGCGGCCAGCACTGCAAGGTGCAAGGCTAACCGCCTATGAGTTGCATGAGGATGGTTTTCCAGTCACCCTCATCTCCGACACTATGGTAGGATCAGTAATGGGCCGCGGCAAAGTTAACAAGGTTCTGGTAGGCGCGGATCGTATCACTCGCACCGGCCACGTGTTCAACAAAATCGGAACCTATCAAGTAGCCGTGCTTGCAGAGAGGCATAAGATACCGTTCTACTGCGCAGCTCCCGCGTCAACCTTCGACTTGGAGACCGACTGGAGAAACGTGGTGATCGAGGAGAGAAGCTTCAGCGAAGTCACAAACATCGGGGACCAGCGCATCGCCCCCAAAGGCATCCGCATCTTCAACCCCGCCTTCGACACTACACCACCAGAACTAGTAACTGCTATCATCACCGAAAAAGGCGTTCTACAAGCACCATATGAGAAGACTATCCCCGAAGCAATCCGACCCTAAGCTAAGTGAAGCGACATCTTTTAGAACCCGCCTCCTCCCAGCGATATTGGGCCCGTAGCCCAGCCAGGATAAGGCGCTGAGCCTTCTCTCGAAACAAGGAAGAATGGGAGAGAGGGTGCGTAAGCCTTCGGAGCCAGAGATCCGGGGTTCGAATCCCTGCGGGCCCGTTGCTCTTGATCGACATCTAGGCTGTTTAAAACTAGGTTAAGGCGGAACCAGCCCGTAATACTTATCATCGTAAGATATCCTACCCAGATTGTGTTGAAGGAGACACGTTACTGTAATCGCTGCTTTATGCGGACGGAGCACGAGATACTTGACAGCGACAAAGCCACGTATAATCCTCGTGGACGCGTCTTATACAAGTGTACTCGATGCGGGCGCGTAAGAAGTATGAGGCGACTTAGGCCTAGCGCCGAGTCCTCCTACTGATCGAAGCTGAAGATGGAGACAAACTGTAATAAACTGCAGGAGCTTAATTCATAGGTATGGAAGAGAATCCTCCTCCTACTCCTCTCCCCAGTGGCCCAAGCGGTATCCGAGGCTTCTTGGCAAGGTTTGACTGGCGGATCTGGAAACGGGTCTTCATCGCCTTCCTGATTCTCACACTCATCTTAATCGCTGTTGGATCAACGGTAACTCTCAGCAGCGAACAGCTCAACGAGATTCAGCAGAATCTTGAGCGTATGCTGCCTAAAAGCCCAGATGCTCTATTCATCTTCCGCAACAACTTCAGTATTGCATCTTTGATGCTGGTGCCTGGGCTAGGTGTAGCGGCAGGGCTCCTCATCCTTTTCGACACCGGGCTCGCCATCACCGCGCTGGCTCAACCGGCTAACATACCCGCTATCCTGATCTTTCTGGGGCTGCTTATTCTTCCGTTCAGCTGGCTGGAGTTCTTCGCATACTCGTCAGCAATGACTCAGAGTGCTCTTCTAACAGCTGCGCTTGTGCGTCGACGGGGTGTGAAGAAGGAGCTGATACGAACAGGCATCGTCTGGGCTGGAATGTTCGTGGTGCTTCTCGCAGCTGCTTTCATTGAAGCGCTGTTTATTAGCCCCGCGTGAAGGTTTATCTAGCTACCACGCTAAACTATCTCATATGTCCGATGATTGGATCAGCAACCGAGTTAAAACCGCAGACTCGATCAAGAAGGTCAGCCCAAAGGATAGGCTAGGCTACGTTAACGGATGCATACAGTGTCTCGCAGCGATCGGGCAGAGCAATCAAGGATGGCTACAGTGGCTCTCTAACCCGACGATGATGAACGAGTTTGATGAGGGTGACCTCAAATACTTCTTCGAGAAGTTCAGAGAGTTCGCGCTACAATATATTGAGTTCGACATTGACGCTACCAAAAAGGGTACAAGACCCATACCTCAAGAGAAAGGAAACGACAAGTACGATGTTTACGGCTAGCTAACTAGCCAAGATACCCAATCTATCTAATCTGAGATAATCTAACCTAGCCTGAGCTAAGCTAAGTTCCTTTGACATATAGGTAAATTGTGTGTCCCGGAGGCTCTCTGTATATCTTGTGGGGAGTCCAGCCGCTCATCTCAAAGTCATGTGATACGATGCGCACCTTAGTCTTCAACTCCTTTTCGAGCTTATCTTTCAGCTTAAGGTTCCCCGAGCTAGTCAAGTATAGCGTTACAACATCAGCGTCAGAGATATCGATGTCAAGGCAGTTAGCGTTCAAGATCTTCACTCTTTGATCGATTCTCTGATTCTTTGCTTCCTCAGTGGCTTTGTCGGCGAGATCCTTTCTCATCTCAATCCCGACACACTTGGCACCGAACTCTCGAGCTGCCATAATTACTATCCCACCGTTGCCGCAGCCAAGATCGTAAACAGTTTCTCCATATGAGACCCCTGCGACTTCAAGCATTTTCCGAACAACTTCAGGCGGAGACGGAACAAAAGGTGCTAGACTCATACCTCCTCTATGCGACATTCTAATATTAAACGGTTGTTAACAAAAATAGATCAAATAAAAATCAAAGCAAGCGACCTCAGCTTGCTTGTATCAGTTAACTTTTGAAGATTTTAGAACCCGTATTTCAAGAAGATTCGTTGTACCAGGTGGCTCCGCAGGATCCCCTGCTACAATCACGATTCTGTCACCTTCACTAGCCCATCTCTCCTTCAAAACAAGAGCCTCAACCTCCCGAAAAACGTCGTCAATACTTTGAATCTCATCTACAAAATACGGGTAAACTCCCCGAGCTAGGAGGAGCTGCTTAAGGATCTTGATGTCCGGTGTGAGCGCAACTATGGGTATAGATGGTCGCCTCTTTGAGACCTGCAGCGCCGTGAGACCTGAACGTGTAGGCGCCACTATCACATTAGCTTTAAGCTGTGACGCAGCCCAGCTGGCCATCCCTCCCATAGCTTCCTTAACATCCCTCTTAGACGCTTGGTTGAACATCGATGCTTCAGGAGTAGGCATCTTCTCAGCTTCTTGAGCCACGTTAAGCAAGACCTGCAGCGCTTCAACCGGGTAACGTCCAACAGCTGTCTCTTCTGACAGCATCAGCGCGTCCGTGCCGTCGAGAATAGCAGTCGATATGTCAGCCACCTCTGCTCTGGTAGGATACGGATTCTGAACCATTGTCTCAAGCAGCTGAGTAGCGGTTATGACAGGTTTACCCGCCACGTTCGAGGCTCTGATTATGCGCTTCTGCGCCGCCGGCACCTTTGCAACCCCTATCTCAACCCCTAGATCGCCTCTGGCGACCATAACTCCGTCCGCCGCGTCAACAATCGCGTCTAACCTGTTGAGCGCCTGCTTCCGCTCAATCTTAGCTATTACAGCCGCTCTGCCTCCATGCTCCTTGATGAGGCTCTTAGCTTGTAGCAGCTCCTCAGCCTCCTCAACGAACGATAACCCTACGAAATCCACATCCAGCTTCAAACCTTGCAGAAGCGCATCCCGATCCTTCGATGATAACGGGGTGAGTTTAATCCGAAGATTAGGGATGTTCAACCCTTTCTTGGAAAGCAAAGTTCCGCCTACAACAACTCTGCAGAGAATCTTATTCTCCTCCTTCTCAAGCACCCTTAACCTGATTGCACCGTCGGCAAGATAGATTGAGTCGCCTTCAGTAACTGCCTGTGGAAGCTGAGGAAAATCAACCGGTATCTCTTCCGATTCCTCCTCCTTACTCTCCTTACCTACAGTCAGAGTGACCTCTTCGCCCTTCCTGAGCGATTTGGAGCCTCCTCTAATGGTTCCAACCCTTATCTTCGGCCCCGGGAGATCCTGCAGAACAGCCACAGGCATCTTAAGCATCTCAGTTAGGCGCCTAATCTCCTGCACAACCTCTGTATGCTCCTGCAAAGTTCCGTGAGAGAAGTTCAGCCTAGCCACATTCAAACCTGACTGAATAAGTTTACGGAGAACAGATCGATCACTACAAGCAGGTCCAATAGTGCAAACTGTCTTCGCCCTAACTCTTCTATTCATCGCTCAGTAACGTTGAGGGTCAACGTCCGGTTTGAAGATTACGTAATCAGCAGCATCCCTCTACTCGGTGGTTTTGCCGTCGAAATGCTCTTCGCTGGCTTCGGCATCAGACTTGGTAACGTGCACCGTGCCGTCCTCATGGTTTGGCGGCGAATAGAGCGTGTAAAGCTTCATCTCCTCAGTCTTGGAAGTGTTGATGATATTGTGCCTAGTTCCAGCCGGCACTAGTACTATCCACTCCGCTGCAATCTTATGCTCGACTCCGTTCAACACAGTTTTGCCTGTTCCCTGCTCGATCCTTAGGAACTGATCTAGATCATGAACCTCCTCGCCGATGTCCTCGCCGGGCTTCAAGGTCATCACAACCAGTTGACTGTTCTTGGCGGTGTACAAAACCTTCCGAAAATTCTCGTTCTCTTCAGTCACCTTCTCAATATTCACGACATAACCTTTCATAGTGATTATTATGGTGCAACTTCGATTATAAACCTAAAGGCTGATGATGTTGTGATACTGTCAACTCATATGCTACATCCGACTTAGGCACAGCGAGCCGAAGTATTGAGTCTAATTTCCAAAGGTTAAACCGTAATTATAATTTGGAACATAGCCGTTTAACGGTGATTAGGCACTTGGTAAAGTCCTTTATCTATTTTCTTGTGCGTACGCCGTGTTTTTCCTTCTTTCCCTCATGTCGAGTCACCTGCTCAACCTGTCAATCAGCTCACGACGCAAATTAGGGTGCATGTATAATTCAAGACAGTCAACTTTAGTCAGTGGTGACGTTATGGATTCTTAGCTGTTTGAACGAGTTAGCAGAATGGAAGCGGTTCCGCGCATTTAAACGGAGAACAAGACGCTTCTACAACACATATCTCCAATCATCTAGCCTCTAGAGCCTCAGGAGATGGCTAAAGTTATTCACAACCATCTACAACATGAGCTTAAGTTGACTGTCTTGTATAATTCCAGTATAATGCTTAAATTGATCCTATATCAAGTACCCTGAAGGCGTTTAGTATTGGTAGTAACACGTCCGCAGCGGGCTGTTAAGTTTATCCGGCGCAAGAAGTACTTGGTCACTTGGAGTCTCGCTCTAGGTCATGAGGAGTTAGAGAAGATATCGAGGCGACCTGAAGCCTTGGAGAAGGGACTCAATTATGTGACACATATGACGAAGGATAACAAGCTAGAACTCTATAGGATCGTCCCGATGGCGGAACTTACTCACTTTGGACGAGAGATTCACGGCGAGAGCAGGTTGGCTCATCCTTCTGGAATTGCTATTGCAGAGGCAAACTCCATCGAGGAAGTAAGAAAAATGTTAGATCAATGGGTGAAAGGTTTCAGCTACGGCGGCGTGTCGGTGCAAAACTATCTTGAGTTCGATATTAAGCCCTTGGTAGAGATAGGTCGTAGAGGAAGGGAGGAATAGG
The DNA here is from genome assembly GCA_016190055.1 of Nitrososphaerota archaeon. Taxonomy (GTDB): domain Archaea; phylum Thermoproteota; class Nitrososphaeria; order Nitrososphaerales; family JACPRH01; genus JACPRH01. The sequence continues at coordinate 33,976 of JACPRH010000036.1, forward strand.
TAATGCCGGGCGATTTCACTGTCGCGGGAGTAGTGAAGTATGGCCAAGTCATCCTTCAAGCCGGAAAGATAACTTTTGAGAGCAACAGCAAGCTTGTGCTGGCACCATTAGAGAAAAATATGGTTGCCCCTACGACGCTCACGATAATCGCTGATACAATCTCGATTGTGGATCGTGCGGAGATAACCTATGATTTAGACGGATTACCAGGATTCGATCCTGATACGCCTGCGCCGCCCCAAACGAGCATCGCTGCGAATGGTTTCGATGGTGGCTCGAGTCCTGGGGAGGGCAGTTATCCTCAAGCTAATAGTGGAGGGGATGGAGGGCCGGGGCACACGGGGCAGAAAGGCATAGCTGGCATAAACGCGCCTGAGATGCAGATATTCGTGGGTCGGGTAGAGCAGGTGAACTCAGACGCGATAAAGGTGAACTTCAAGGGGCAGGACGGGGGGAAAGGCGGAAAAGGAGGCACTGGCGGAAATGGCGGAAAAGGACAAAAGGGCGCCGCATCCCAGACCAGCGATTCTTGGTATGATGGAGACGAGTGCACTCGAGAACCGGGGCGGGGAGGCAATGGTGGTAAGGGCGGCGACGCAGGTTATCCGGGCCAAGGTGGCGCTGGAGGGAACGGCGGTATTGTCAAAGTCTTTGTAAAGAAAGACTATTTACCTGCAGTCCAAGGCTGGAATTATGTCATCAGTGGAGGCAAGGGAGGGTCTTCAGGCGCGCCGGGTCAGAAGGGCAAAGGTGGGAAAGGAGGTTCACAGGGTGACCAGAACGACCCGTGCCCAGCTAGACCCGAGTATCACGGAACGGACGGCCCTGACGGGCGCTTGATGGATGATATGGATCCAGACTGGCACGTGAATTACGCGGGGAAGGACGGATTAGATGGAGATGTTGGAACGTATGAGCTCACCGAGGTGCCGAGCTAAGTAAAGAGGTTGATGAGTGGAAATGATTGTACAAGAAATATTTACAGTGACGGGGAATACCGACGTTGACGACGATGTCATTTACTGCCGCAGGCTGGAGTTCGTTGGGCCTGGGGCTCAACTCGTGATCAAACCGAAGAAGGATGCGCCGCTGGGCGCCCAGCGTGTCTTGAAGATAGTGGCCAACGTCATCAATACGACGTTAGCTGGAGGCTCGGGTGAGATTACCTACAACCTAGACGGCGACTATTTCCCAAACTTTGAACTACCCGTGGGTAACCTAGGGCTCGATCCCGAGACGCAGGCTAAGGCTGGGGACAACGGGGATCCAAACTTCAATCAAGGCCCTCTCCCGCCAGCCGATATCGCATCCCCGAACTTCGACCCTATTCTCGACCCTCTCCACTACGTCGGGAACTACCCGAAGGCTCAGGATGGCGGGAATGGGAAACCGGGGGGCCGGGGAGGCAAAGGGACTAAGGGATCTAATGCTCCTGTTGTAGAGATATGGGCCACGGAGATCAACGGAAATTTGATCCTCGACCTCAGAGGTCAGCAAGGCGGCAACGGTGGAAATGGCGGCAACGGTCAGTTCGGAGGTAATGGACAGATGGGATCTGCAGCCGTTACAGGAACGGATACGACGTGGCTCGGTGTACCTAACGTCATCTGTAAACAGGGGCCGGGACTGGGCGGCGACGGAGGACGGGGAGGCAATGCTGGTTGCGGCGGTGATGGCGGTGATGGCGGGAACGGAGGCATCGTGAAGGTATTCTACACGGCTGGCGTCGACTTGACCACAATACAAACGCAACTGCAGAAAGGTATAGGTGGAAAAGCTGGAAACCCAGGCAACCCGGGCAACGGAAGCAAGTCAGGGCCGCCTGGAACCAACGCTCTCTCGCCTTGCGTACCTGCCCTGTCTTCTCAGGACGGGCCAAGCGGTAGCGGCTGTAGGCAGAGTAAAGAGGGAGGAATCTCGCAAGACGGAGAGGATGGGGTGGATGGACAGTACACTCCCTATCAGATATCGAGCATCCCACAGTTCCCAGGGCTCTGGATTTAGGTAAGTGAGCAAATAGAAGGTAGGAGAAGGAGAAGGCGATTACTGGAACTGCAGGAACGGCGAGGAGAAGGATAGTCTGCTGGTCATGTCGCAGTCTATCCTCTCCGACCGGCTGCGACTTCTCTGATAGTCGGGAGCACAAGCCCTCTGCCTCGAATTTCTTCCACGATCGTTTGCCTAAAGACCGCGGTGCCGTTGATAGATTCTTCGGCGTCGCCTTGGGTCAGCTCCTCTCCCCCGCTCAGAATCACCTTCATGTCGTCAAGTATCTCTGGGCATGTGGCTTGGACTGATTCCTTGAATGCTCTGAACGGGACGTAGAATGATGGTTTTCTGCCCTGCCTCGCTTCTTCAAGCACAACGGGGCATCTTGAAATGGAGTAAGACCAGAACCTCAGGTAGAAGTTCGCATTCGCATAGTCCTGCCGCCTTATGAGGACGTCGGCAACAGCTTCCCGGTACTTGAGCTCCAGAGATGAAACGGTGTATATGTAGTGGCCGCGCGTCCTCGCACTCACGCCTTGAAGCTGGCGGTTGTCGCATCTCGCGCTCACGGCACCATAAACCCTGTCGAGGGCGTCGATCGAGGCGGACGGCTTCCTATCCAAATACAGGTTGGCTCTGATTAACTGCTCTAACTCTGGACGGCCTATCTCGGTGGCCATCCGTCTGAGTTTGGTTATTGGTCGAGTCAAGATGCTCATGCTACTGTGTTTCAAACAGTCAGCTAGGGCAGTAATGTAGTAGGAGTGCGCGGTCTGTAGAAAGAAGAGCACCGCAGGCGGAAAGTCCAGGTTCTTCCACGCCTCTTGGATGGCGGCATCACCGAAGTTGATCTGGTTGCCGATCCTTCGCATCCAGACTGCCTTTTCGTATGCTTTGTGCTTGATGCGGTCTATCAGAGGCGTGATAAGGTCAGCGGAACGCATCCACACCGTCTCCGACTCCAAGAGGAGATGGGGAAGCGTCTTGTAGCTCGCCGCCTCTACTGGGTCGAGCATCGCTGAGACGGGTATCCACAGAATATCTACGAATACCCTGCCTATGGATGCGTCAACCGTGATTCTCTCGGGGTATTCTTCTGGTTTCTCATAGATTGATAGGAGGTCCACGTCTGATACCTGCGGGCAGTCTTCGTCCAGAAGAGGTTTCCTGCAAATGACGCATAGAGAGTTGGGTTCAAGAATGTGGGAGGCTTTCCCCACGGCTTCCCAGAGGCCGGCTTCAAGATGTTGGGGGTGGGCTGCGAATGGCGCTACGGGAGTTGCTGCTGTTATTGCTACCACATTTTTTCCTTGCCTTCTGAAAGCATCTGCTCGAAATCGGAGAGTGCCGTGAAGACCGTGGCCGTGGTGTAGAGACGTCTATGATCCGTTATCACGGCGTTTATAGCTTTTCCATCTTTTCTCCACTGGGATTGTGTCCAAGGTTCCTTCATCGAAGGATGTGGGATTCTCAGAATATGATTGTTGCTCCAGCTACCATCGGTTAATTGATGGGTCAAAAGCCATTCTATCCCGTTCTTGATAGCAGCGGTATTATCTGTCGCATTTGAGCTGTGTGCGAGCATAAGGCCTCTCAAGGCTAGAGCTGTTGAAAAAGGCCAGCTATCGTTCGTCGAAGAATTGTAGGCATTCCAGCCTCCGTTAGACAGTTGTGTTCTTGCTATCCACGTCTGGGCCTTGTTCAACGGGCTTGCGTCCTTAGTTTTGTCTTCTCGCTTTCCCGGTTCTTGGGCAGTCAGAGCCTCCATGCAGAGGGTTGTTGAATAGAGTTTGTCAGTCCACCAGTACGTGTTCCAGTAGCCCTCGGCAGTTTGAGTTCTTCTAATAAACTCTAGAGCTTGCTTTACGCCCTGCAGAGAACCTGTCCTAATAAGAGCTTGAGCGGCTGCCGCCGTTACACATGTTTGAGAGGAGGCCCAACCCTCGAATGAAACGCTTTCGTCCAACATCATGTAGCGCCCGACCTCACGCGGCAGGGCATAAGTCCGAAATCCTCCGTCGAAGGGGCTCTGATGCTTCAACAGAAAGAGCGCCGCTTTCTTGAGGCTTTCTCGACTTGGCGTTCCAAGCGTCGAGAGGAATAGGAGGCACCATAGTGTCGAATCAGCATCTGCAGGAACTACAGGCCCATAACCCCATCCTCCATTACTACCCTGATGCTCAAGGATGCGAGAGCCTGCTTCCGCGAGCAACTGGTCTTTTTCCTCTTCTTTGCCGGGCGGGCCACGTCCGCGGCTTAGAGCATATCCTACATAGCCTGTAACCCAATAGACGCTTTCACCTGCTAAAGTAAGGAAGTCGGACCAAACTCCGTCGGGATTACGGCTTTCTTTGATAAACTGAAAGGCGTGGTCAAGCGATAACCTCAATCTATCTGGACTTTCCAAATTCTTCACGGTACTTTGTCCGCTTGCGCATTATTCAGGGAGCGCGACACAGCCTAATGGAGACATTAGTGGATATAAATTTGATTGATCGACCGGTCTTTGTTTTCGCTTGAATCACCACGTGCTCGGGCAAAAATCATGTTGACCACGTCGTCCATTGTCCTTAACTCGACTTTTTCACGCGTGTCTCTGCGACACTTTTGAAGCAGATGCTTGCGTAAACGGTATCTCCACAAGGTTAAACAGTTATTAAAACCTGCATTACCGTCATACGGAACGGGCGGGGGTTGCCAAGCCAGGTCAAAGGCGTAGGACTGAGGCTCCTATCCCTTAGGGGTTCGTGGGTTCGAATCCCACCCCCCGCACCAATACTCCTAACTCCACTTGCAGACCTTGATCGGTAGTTATGTCTGATTAGTTTCTGATGCTAGCTAAGGTGAGTATGGATGATAGATTCAGTCTCATTTGTTCAGTACGATTTGTGACTGACCGAGGTTTATCTGTCAGTGTACGCATAATTATCTTACATGACGCAAGTTCACTCAATCCCAAGAAATGAGACGGAGACGGTAGAGCATGTTAGAAGGCCCATTCGACGTGTCTTTCATGAGGTGCAGCTTTTTGAGCGTGCAACCTTGAAGACTCTTGTACAGTATAGGTCTCTGAGCCGCGAAGATTACTTTGGAACCGTTATGCCGAGCTGGTCGCTGCTTAAAGCTGGGCTGCTGGTCGACTTTAAGATCGAGGAAATGGCTTTGTTCCCCACGATTATAATGAAGTCTAAAGATGCTCGGCCACTGATATTTAGCTTAAGCATGGAGCAGGATTACATTACCGAGGCTTTACGCGATTTTGAGAACATTCAGGACTATGAGGCTTCGCAGTCAAAACTGGATGAACTGATCACTCTGTTGTGCAAATATATCATCAAGTGGGTCGGCATAACCTTCTCCGTCTCACTCTCCAAGGAAGAGGAGACCCATATCGCGAAGCTAGCAAGCATCATCGAATCTTGGCCAGCAGTAATACCCTACTAACAACAAGCAGTAATCCAAGTCAAGTCGAGGCGTAACTCGCAAGCTTTTTCTGATTTAGATGTGTTATAATGTTACACATCTGTCTGTCTGCAAAACAGAATACTTTATGTTACTCTTTATTCTCAGCTAATCGCTGGTACACGTCTTCTTTAAATAAATGGGATTAGTGAGTTTTCAAGATAGGATTACGTGAGTACCCCGACTAACGAAGAGACTGTACTCGATATTCTCAGAGACTTTGGACTCACAGCGAAAGAGTCGGATATCTACATACTTCTGTGCAAAAAAGGTCCTCTCAAAGGTTTAGAGGTCTCTAAGATGCTGAGGATGCATAAAGGAGAGGCCTACCGAGTTCTAAAGAGCCTGCAGCGCAGAGGCATGGTTGAGTCAATAATCGAGTCGCCGATACGGTTCTCCGCCGTCTCTTTTGAGCGGTTTCTGAATATGAATATTGAATCTAAGAGGCGGGAAGCAGATACCTTGGAGAAGAAGAAGGAGGAGATACTTGAACAGTGGCGCACACTCGATTCGGGAAGGTCAAATCCGTCCGAAGACAGGTTCCTAGTAATCTCGGGTGTCCACAACATTTACTCAAAGATCATGCAGATGTGGAGTGAGTCAAGTGAAGAAATACTGGGCATATCTACCTTAATGGGCTTCACTCAAGTTCAAAACAGAGGAGTAATGGATAGCATCATATCTGTAGCCACTAAAAAACACGTTATGCCTAGCTGGCGATCGAAGCTTATCCTAGACTTCTCGGAAAGAAATATCGAAGCGGTGAAAAAATACCTCAAAAGAAGCGCGGCGAAACTCACAAACATCGAATGGCGCTACGCTGACCTTTCATCAAACTCTCATCTTCGCTTTATGATAAAAGACGCTAAGGAAGTCCTGTTCTTCCTGACCAATCCAGAGAAATCAACCCGCAGCAAACAAGAAGTCTGCTTCTGGACCAACAGCGAAACACTAGTCCTCGCCTTCAAAACAATACATGAGATAATGTGGCCTAACACAGAGAACGCAGCTGAGCACATAAAAGAGATCGAGCCTGAGAAGCCAGCTGGAAAATCGCGGGTCAGAAACTCAGCTACACGTCACAGAGGGTCTACTCGGCTAACCTCTCCGACAAGCGCGTAAAGCATACTCAGATCTACGGCTTAACAGAAGTTTACTTGTAATAACACGTTGAAGAGGTAGGCTTGCTTAGATTATCTTTAACCGCAGAGCTGACCAAGTGTCATCCACTGAGATCATAGCAATGCCCTGCAGCCCTATTGACTGCGCATATTCGTAAATGGTGTCTCTGTTGATGTCGCTCTTAATCTTTGATGTTCTTTTAGGGTAAGTTACCCATTGTGCTCCGCTCGGAGCTAGTAGCGTCTTTAGCTTGCCTAGATTCTTTTCAAGATCGCTTCTTGAGGTTACGAAGAGCTGAATGATGTCCGCAGTGGTCTTAGGCTCACTCATTACAGATACATTAGGCGGAAGTTGCCCGATACTCTGCTTGTATCCTTGCGGCTCATTAACCAGCAGCACTCGTTGATGCTCCTTTATCCGTAGTTTCTGGGCAACTGTCTTTTCACTCATCTATATCTTCGCCCCAAAACCGGGCAGGACACATCTCTGTAATAAGCTGTTTTGCAGCGGTCAAGCATCTACGTACGCCGTGAATCATACTTTTATTATGGTGATGCGAATCATCTTCAGCGATGCCGCAACAGAACTGCTGGGAGTATAAGAGGTGTGGTCGTGAGCCTGGCGGAGCTCATGTGCAGGAGTACGGGGTTTGCCCAGCTTCAACTGACTCCTCCTGCGACGGCTTAAACGGAGGTAAGAACGGTGGAAGGCTCTGTTGGGCTGTAGCGGGGACGCTGTGTGAAGGTGAGGTTCAGGGAATCTTTGTTGAAAAGCAGTTGAGCTGCGTCTCCTGTGATTTCTTCAAGAAGGTTCGGGAAGAGGTTATGCAGACTCCAGGTGAATGTGGGTTTCAGGTGCTGAAGCCTAATCAGAAAGATGTACTCCGTAACATGTTAAGCAAAGACATGCTCGAAAACTAGCCTTAATTTATTTACTTGAAAAATTCTCAATATTTCACGTAGCTCACATCTTTAAGAGACAGAATCTGCATATTAGACTTGCCATGCGTATTCACACGACGGATCACGACGAGGTTGCCGATCTGCTGGCGCAACCGCTTATCGCGAAGCTTGTCACCGTCAATGAAGACTGCACAACCAGGCTCACC
>JACPRH010000038.1 GCA_016190055.1 Nitrososphaerota archaeon
CATCTGGTCTACTCGGATGGAGGCACATGGTATCCTGAGGCATGCAGGACACTGGGATTGGAGCACAGGCTGCATTCAGATTATTCGAAGAGCCTGATGGAACGAGCAAACCAGTACCTGAAGGACAGGATCGAGGAGTTCGACGACCACTAACTATCCCTGCATGAAGAAGGAGTGCAATCTCACCCATGTCAGAAACTGGCTCAACCTCTTCCTCAACATGCACTACGCAAGGAGAAAACACATGAAGTTTGAAGAACTCGTTCAATTCCTAGGAGGCGACATCCCTTAAGTTTACAGCACCTCCGCTCTCGTCAACAAGTTTATAGGAACCAAAAAAATCTTAATCCTCAGATGCAGAGAACTAGCATAGCTATTATCGCCGTAATGGTTGCAGCTCTGTTTGCCGGTACCTCGTATATTCTTCTGGCTCAGCAACCTATGGCTCAGCCGTCTCAGCCCTCTAACTCTCAGTCGCTTAACAAGCTGGGATATCGTGATATCTCTAGTGAGGAGCTGAACACTATGTTAGCCAAAAAGGACTTTCTCCTCGTTAACGTGCACGTCCCTTACGCAGGCGAAATAAAGGGCACCGATCGCTTCATCCCCTACAACAAGATACCGCAGAGCATCGATCAGCTGCCAACAGATAAGGCCACAAAGATTGTGGTCTACTGCAGAAGTGGAATGATGAGTGCCACTGCATCTGAAGAGCTTGTGAGCCTGGAATACACCAACATCCTGAACCTCAAGGGAGGGATGATCGGCTGGGAACAAAACGGTTACAGCCTAGTTGGAAAGTAATACCTTGTTACACCTCTGTCTCGTCTGATCCTCAGCTGAGGATCCAAGGTGTGGGTTTCAACCTGAGAATCATGGTCAATAAAAATAAGTGAGATCAGCTACTTTTCCTAGCCCGCAGCTCTGGATATTTTCTAAAAGGAAGTTCCATTGCGCCTTGGTTAGAACCACGAGTTTCCCATCTTCCCCGATGAGGATCTGGTTATCCCTTTCCAGGGTTGCTGAAGGGCGACCAAAGAATATCTGAAAAAACAGAGCTAGACTGCAAGGTTTCCTTGAGAGTAGGGTGGCTAGGGGACTCAATAGCTAGGGTGAAACATGCGAACCATCTTATTGTGGTGGGGAGGCTCTGCTCGAAGGATTTTGGGGAGATGAACGCGAAGGATGTGAGGGGTCTGCTGGTGGCGTTGAAGGGCAGGGAGAAGGAGCGTGCGTTCTAGACGCAGGCGAGAGGAACTAGGTATTCGGAGAATACGCTCAGCAACATCAAATCTATGCTGAACGTCTTCTAAAAAGAGGATGAAAGCGACAAGGTCTGTTTCGTTATCGGGTGGTCACGCGGGGCGGAGGGCACACGCCACCCGAAGATGAAACAAAGTCAAGCGACATCGATGGGAGTTTTTATGGGAGTTAAGAACCGTCGTCTTAAGGCGTGGATAGTTCACTCATTGGTCAAGAGATTTCTGATGGCTTCGCTGATGCTCCATACCCTGATTATTTCTGACCGTCCTATCCTGTCAAAGTCTCTGTCGTTTGTTATGAGTATCGCGTTGGTTTGAAGAGACGTTGCCGCATGTATCACATCGGCGCTCTCCTCAGCCGGTAAGTATGGCTTGCAATTCATCAATGCCTCCACATTAACCTCTACAATCTTCATCTTCCTGGTCAGATTTCTGAGGATAAGTCTGCTGGTCTCAGAGTCAAGTTTCTCCGCCAAGCGTTTGTACTCGTCCACGAGCCTTGAATTGCCCACCAACTCCAAGTCCTCGTTGACTATGAGTTTGATCAGCAAGCTTAACGTATTCACATCTTTGTGTGATTCTCTGATATGTTTTGAAAAGGGTTTTATTGCTGAGACAAAGACGTTTGTATCAATTACGAAGCGTCTTATGCGCTTTTCTGGCTCGCTCATTAGACTCCTCTTCGACTCTTCCGGCTATCGCTTCCACATCGATCCCCTTAAGCTCCCGCCTCAGCCTTTTGGCGAGCTCTTCGACATCAAGTTTCTTCAGCACGACGACTCCCTTATCGGCTTCCACAATCAGGAGTGCGCTATCCTCCTTCAAGCCCATCCGCACCCTAATCTCCTTGGGAATCACTACTCTTCCAGCCTTATCGATCTTCGTAACTGCTTCTGCCATTCTACCATTTATGGCAAAATGGTAATACTTAAGAGTTTATCACTGCCACGATGCGCTGTTTCATTTCCGGGTGGTGCACGCTCATTTGTTCAGCGTCGTCACCCGATAACGGAACAGAACACCAATAACAGATTAGAACCATAAATAACGCAATAGTATTACAAAGAATAAACTTTATGAATAAGATGTTGATATTCCGCTATGAGTAGATTCTTGCAGTCAACCGCTACAGATCTCACATTATTCAAGAAGCTGAGAACATTATCAGAGAAACATTTCCAAGAGGCTCGACATCAGAACTCGGGTAAGAGGAGACCTATGCCTGCCATCAAGATAAGTGAAGAAGTGATAAAACCGAGTGAGAGTAGCAGCAGAGGAGGAGGAAGAAGAGCGGAGCAACCCAGCCTCCCCCGAGCCCAAGGAGAGTTAATTCTCATCGCTGACGATGAACCATCAGTCCTCGAAACCGTAAAAATAATACTGAACCTCCAAGGGTACAGGGTAATTACAGCCAATGACGGCGCCGAAGCAGTAACCGTATATTTGCGCAGTAAAGATATGGTGAATGCAGTACTCCTAGATATGGTAATGCCTGTGATGGACGGATATATAACAATCAAAGCTCTGCGCGAAATCAACCCAAATGTCAAGATAATAGCAATGAGCGGATTCGCCAGACGAGACAGCGATGAAAAATCTGTAAGGGATGCACAGGCATTCTTGAAGAAGCCCTATAAAGCTGATGAGCTTCTCAAAACTCTACAGAAAGTCTTAGACGCATAACTGCTCCAGATATTGTTCCGTTATCATATTGTTGTTGTTGCGGCAAGTACTACAGCGTTATTTGCCGATTAAACCAAAAGTCCGCCGGCGGCGGTCTCTGATTGGTGCAGTGCTCCCCCTCGAATTAGGGGACTGACTGCATATTGGCTCTAACAAGCGCTGGCCTCCTGAAACCTTTGGCGTGCGCAGATCTGTTTCGTTACCAAGTAGCGACGCTGGAGAAGTGAGCGTGCACCATTTGGAAACGAAATAGCCAAAATATTTACAAATATAATATTTTTTATCAACCTATATACATCTATAAATTGCATATAAAACAACCCTATAAAGGACTCACCGCCTACAGCCAGACAAATGGAATCCCGACTACTGATTGGGAAAGCTATGGGAAGCCGCCTCAGGCTCCAAATACTCGAGGAGCTTGTGAAAGGCCCTCGAACCCTAAACGAGTTATCTGCCAGCGCTAATCTAAAATCTGAATCGGTTTTGCATCATATCCGTATCCTGCAGCAGGTTGGGCTAGTTGAAGAGTTCGAGCCTATCCGTAAAGGCGGCCCAGGCAGACCTTACTCCCGCTACAAGCTCACCGGCAAAATGGTCAACATTCAGTATCCTCAAAGAAATTACGCGATGCTAGCATAAATACTACTGCAGCAGTTCCCAAATCCAAGTGGTAAAAATAATAATAATTCGAATGCAAAGAAAAAGTTCCGGCAGATAGGAGTAACTGTTGGAAAAGTAACTGCGGAGGATGTCTCCACAAAATACGGTGTCAAGAGCTGGGATCTAAAGTCTCTGCGCCAATTCTTCGTAGAGGATTATCTAAAGGAACTTGGACTTCAGCCGGAGGTAATCACAGCCAACGAGAAGTATCTGCAATTCCGTCAGTATAACTGCCTCTTCCTAGAACTCGCAAGAAAATATCCTGCTCTAATCTGCTCTATCAGTGAAGGCGTGTTGGATGGTTTACTCACCGGTATGAACATGCAGACTGATGCTACCCAAATAAAGTGCTTGGCCTGCGGCGACGATTGCTGCGAATTCGTGCTCCGCGCCAAACAGTAAAAGTCAGGATTCTTTATCGACGGAAACGCAACCTTCCAACAACGTTTGGAACTGGCTGATAGCCTAATACCCTAACCGTCACAGTAGCCGATACTAGCTAATCGGATTAACTAACCACACCCTTACTCGGCAAGAGATTGTAGAACTAGGTTGGTTAGTTAATTAGTAATACCCTTTTGTTGCTTAAAGTCAATCTATCCTTTGGCGGAAATCGTCCAGTGACTATTCGAGAAGTTGAACAGGATGCAACCACGACTTTCGCCAAAGTATAGACTGACTTTAATCTACTGCTTCAGCTGCCGTCTCCCTTAATTTTCCTTTTAGCTGCTTGGCTTTACCTTTAAGCTGCTGTTTCTCGCTGCCAGTTATGTCACCTGCGACTTCCACTATTTTGCCTTCGAGCTGCTCTTCTTTTCCTTTTGCTATCTGTCTCTCTACTTCTCTCCTCTTATTTCTGCGATGCATAGGAAATTTATCGGTATCCAGCAATATAGACATTCTCACCCTTCACTTCCTGAGTATCTTTAATCCTCGGTGAAGCATCCTCACAGTCTATCTTTTACAATTAGCCGAATTGAAACACAGTGAGTCATCTGACGATAGCCTTTTAGGTCAGGCGGCCCAATTAAAGAGGAAAGTGGATGAAAGGCGCATTTACTAAGGAAATAGCTGCAGTAGTCATAGTCCTTTTGATGTCTATGCCTGTTGTCTTCAGCTTGGCTCCAGAACCGCCGAGCATTTTTATCGACGCCGATCCCCCATCGCAGGATGTTCAGATAGGTGGCTCTACAACATTCAAGGTGACAGTATACCCACTGGGTGACTGGAAGAGCGGAGAGGTGGCTCTTGCACTAGTAAATCCCCCGCCTAACGGAGTAACTTTGACTCTCAGCCCTGAGAAGATGACTGATGTGCAGCTAGAGGGCTTCACCTCTGAGGTGACTGTAAAGATAGCTGCAGACGTTCCTCAAGGCAAAATAACCTTGCAAATTCAAGGCACAGGCGTCGCAATTGCGAAATCAAACGGAAAATCTGAGCCCCTCGAATCCTCAACCAGCACCGTACTGAACATTGTCGCATCCACAGGCAAGACCAACACAACTACTACTGCTACAGCAACAAACACCACTACAACCACTATTACTAACTCTTCATCCACTGCTGGTTCAACTGCTACAGTAACGTCATTCGTAACCTCCACGTTGACAACTACAAGCACCTCAACTGTAACCATCATAAGCACAGAAAGGACTCAACCGCAGTCAGCTGGTGCCACTGGACTAAAACCGGAGACAAACGGCTATGTGCTGTTCGGAGTTGGAGCATTAGCAGTATCCTCAGTACTATTCGTATCAGGAGTCTTACTGCTTGTATCAAACCGGAAACACAGCTAAAGGTCTATCTCCAGCATGCTTGAGAAAAGCCTTCAAGTAGCAGTGCTGCTGTCGCTGCTAGTCACGACGCTACTGCTACCTGAGGAGGCCTTCGCCATAGGTGGTCCAGGTCCGCCAGACATATTCATAGACATTGAGCCAAAGTCACAGGATCTTCAAGCCGGAGGCTCCGCTACATTCAAAGTAATGGTGTATCCGCAGAGTTATTGGGATATTGGCAATGTTACCCTCAGTTTGTCGAACCCACCACAAGGAGTAACTGCAACATTCAACCCTGCGAAAATGACAATCACAGATTTTGACGCCTTCAGCTCAACCTTGACAGTCAAAGCGGCGGCAGATGCACCTCAAGGAAGAGTCACTTTGACCGTGAGAGGCAAAGGAGTAGAATATTCTAGGACTGAACCTAACTCACCATCGAACCGTGTTAATCTCGACTCGCAAGCTGATGTGATACTAAACATCGCGGCATCCTATCCGAAAACCACCGTCACAACCACCACAACAACCACTAAAGTAGTCACAACAACAGTAACCACAACCACTACAGTAACCGTAACGTCATCAACAACGATGAAAGGAGAAGAGAAGCCACCTACAGACATTACATACGCTGCTACCACTATCGTTTTGATCGCTTTAGCCGCAGCAATATTCGCAACTCGCAGAGGCTGGTAGAGAACCCCGCAAAGATTGTTCCCCCTACCTTTCCCTCTCCACATGAGATCTCTGTTCCGTTACCGGGTGATCACGCAGAGTAAGCGAAAATGCGTACATCACCCGAAGATGAAACAAGTATCTGTGTGTACTCGTCTAGATGATCACTGCTGTAGGGTGGGGATCACTCTGATCTTAGGCGTGTCGCGGCAGGCTGGAACAATGTGGGAGACTTCAACATATTCCAAGTGAAAATTGATTGAGTGATGATGAGCTTTGAAGCGAGTAACTCACAGGGTTTGTTAAACAGAGCCTTGTGATATCGTACCGTCTGTTACTTTGATTGTTCTCTTCGCGGTTTCAGCGATGCTTGGATCGTGGGTGACTAGGATAATAGTGATGTTTTGCTGTTGATGCAGCTTCTTGAATAGTTCCATTATGTTTTTGCTGTTCGCTTGGTCTAAGTTCCCGGTCGGTTCGTCAGCTAATAGTAGTTTCGGCTCGTTTATCAGGGCGCGAGCGATGCAGACGCGTTGCTGCTCTCCTGAAGATAGCTGCGAGGGAAGGTGACCTACTCTGTGGCCTAACCCTACTGCTTCCAAAGCATGTTTCGCCTCCTCTTCATCAGCCATGCTGTGGAAGTACTGGGCGAGCATCACATTCTCAAGTGCTGTGAGGTAAAGTATGAGGTGGAACTGCTGGAAAACGAAGCCGATATTTTCGCGCCTGAACTTTGCCAACTCATTTCGGCTGAGCTTCGCTATATCTATTCCGTTAATGTATACTGCGCCTTTGCTTGGTTTGTCAAGGCCTCCTATTATATTGAGAAGAGTGGTTTTGCCGGAGCCTGACTGACCTATGATGCTCACCATTTCCCCTTTCTCGATTACTAACGAGACACCCCTTAACGCCTCTGTTTGGTTCCCGTAAATCTTCGCCACATCTCTTACGTCAACCGTTATTTTTTCACTCATATCCATCTACTATTCACCTTTAAGCACGACAGCAGACTCAACTCGAAGCGCGCTCCTTACTGGAACTATGCTAGCCGCCAAGACCAGCCCGAGCGAAATCAACACGGTAATTAACAGAACCGATGGCTGCGGCGGAAGCATTGCTCCGTAGATTTGAAGACCAATCAAGGCTGCGAGAACTGTGCCTACTATGTAACCGGCTGCTCCTCCCGCTAACCCTATTAGTGAAGCCTCGGTGAGATATAGCAAAGAGATTCTCCTATCCTCTGCTCCAAGCGCCTTCAGCAACCCTATCTCTCGCCTCCTCTCCATAACACTGGTCGACATCGTACACATCACTCCTAGACCTGAAGCGGATAGAACCAGAAACGTTACAAGAATAGTGATGAACTGCATCCTCGACAAGACGACCTCTTCGCTTTGAGCCAGCTGGCTTACAGTCTTAGCCTCACCACCCGGGACCTGCTTCTCAATCATCTGCGCAACACGCTCAAGATCATCTCCTTGAGCCAACACACTCACCCAAACCATATGCACCGAATCAGGCTCGCCAGCTAAAGTTTGAGCAAGCCTCAACGTACCGATTATCTGATTGTCCTCTGAGCCACCTGTGCTCACGACTCCGACTATCTTTACCTGCATATTGTTATCACCTCGGCTTATTGTTAACACGTCATCCTGTTTCGCACCCAGATTTACAGCCAAGTTTTTCCCCACCATAACCTCTGTGATGCTGTCTTGATCCTCTATCCATTCTCCTTCTACACTCCACCACGGGTTCACCTTTCTCACCTCATCAAGCCTTGTTCCCGCAACTACTGCAGGACTTGAACCCACATTTGCAATGCTGAATAGGTACGGGGTGACACCTACAAGACTATCTTTCGGAACAATATTCTCAATTGCTGTAAGACTGTCTTCGCTGAGACGCCTTCCTCCTGCTACAGAGCCAAATCCAAGGTCTCCACTTCCAACTTGAAGCACTGCATCTCTAGGTGTCACCAAAATGTTAGCGCCATAACCTCTTAACTCCCTCTCCGCAGCTTCTTCAACACCCATTGAGATAGTTAGAAGAGAAGCTGCTAGAGTCGCTCCAACCGCTACAGCCAAAATAGCGATGGCTACCCTTCCGCATCGATTCATAAATGACCTAGCAATCAAAGATGCAAAGAACGTTCTCCTACGCATATACCTGCTCACCTAATTATCCGCCCTTCAGCACAATCGCAGGCTCGATAGAGGACGCTCTTCTCACAGGGATAAGGCAGCCTAGAAGCGCCACCGCCATAGATATAGCGAGAGTCACAGGTAGAGTGAGGAAATTTATGCCAATTTCTGTTCCGAAAACGCTTCTGCCAATCAGCTGAGCAAGGAAGTTGCCTAAGGCATAACCAACTCCCCCACCAACCGCCCCGATCAAAAGTGCTTCCAGAAAGAACTGGCGAGATATCTGACCATCTTCGGCACCAATAGCCTTCATCAAGGCGATCTCTAGTCTTCGTTCAAAGACCGTAGCCATCATTGTACTAGCGACACCTATCGCAGATGCAAGTAGGGCCGCAGCCGCAATTAGGAAGAACATCATCTGAGTCTGGTTGAGAATCTTGCCTTCATTCTCAGAAATCTGTCTAATCGCCCTTGCCGTAGTGTTGTTTAGCACCTCTTCAATCTGATATGTGATTGAGCCTATGTAGGGTGAACAATACCATATCACCTGTTCATCAGCGGTCATCTTCTCCAGAGGCTTCCTAGCCAGTTCATCATCAGGTTTGACTAGAGCGCTAACAAGAACCTTATCCACCGCATTAGAAACCTTGAGGATTCGCTGAGCCTCTCCAAGAGTAACAAAGATCTGCTGATCCTCAAAACCACTTGTAAATACAACGCCCTTCACCTTGAAAGCCTCGTCCACGCCTTCAAAACCAACTCTAACTTCGTCACCAACCTTAACCTTCAGTACCTGCGCCAGCTTCTCGCCCACAATCACCTCTCCAGCGGCTCCACTACCAGTATCAGTACCACTATCGTTCAGCCACTCTCCCTGTATCTTCCACCAAGGCGCTATGCTTCTAACTCCTGCAGTAAAGGTGCCTGCGCTTTCCTTCAAAACGGTACCATTAGGCAGCGTCACACTTGAAGCAGGAATATCTAGCCTCCTCTCAAACCAAGTACCCGCTAGCACCGCGCTTTGACCATTAATCTCAACTACACCGTAAAGAAAAGGCGCAACGCCCACAATATTGTTTCGCCAGAAAATAGTTTTGATACTGCTCAACTGGTCGCTATCTAGATATCTTCTCTCAGCCAGTGGCGCATAGTTTACGCCCCCTATCTCTATCGCCTGTGTTTGAGTCTTGGGCTCTACAACAATGTTTGCACCATAGGCTCTGAGTTCCTTAGTCATCTTCTCAGATACATCTATAGATATGTTGACAAGTGAGGCGGTTATCATTGCTCCTACAAGCACTGATACAACCGCCATCAGCGCACGTATCTTTCTTCTTGCCAGCCTGTCTCTAGTGACTCTCAGAAGCATAATGCAACAAAATCCTCCGTTTCTCTCCCTCTTTCCTTGATTAATTGAAGTACTTCGCAGCCTGCTCTAGCTCGGTAACGTCTATGATTATGCTCGTGCCGTTGTAAGTAGGCTTTAGGACTCTTGGGTTGCACCCGCCGGGAAGTCCGATTGTGGCTATGTTAATGGGTGCTCCGCAGTTCTTGCAGATTATCTCTTCACCTGTCTGGTAGTATCCTAAGGCTGGACAAATGTAACAGACATCATATGCCACCTTTGGTCCGTTCTTAGTCATTATCGTGAAGAACCTGACATGATGCCCTCCCTCAGTCTCGTGGGAGAACTTTTGCATCGTTCCCACCTCCCCCTCTTTTTCATTCATCTCAATCAATTGTTGGATTACCTTCCCTCCCTCAGTTGTAACTGGAACTGGCTTGGGATCATAACCTTCTTCGCCTGAGCTCGCTAGGACAGAGCCGAGCGACATAATCACCATAAAGGTGATCAGCCCCGCGCCCACCTTCCAAGTTCTTGCACGTTTCTCTTGAGCAACCCTCATTCTCCTCTGAACGACTGACTCTTCTGTAGAGTGGTCTCTGACTCTGGCTGAAGGCTTCCAAGAGTCTAGAAGCAGAAGAATAACAGGTAAAGCGACAAGTGCAATTAGGATTTGATTGGATGTCTCAGGCTTGACTAACAATCCTATTATCGAAATTTCCGCTGCGCTTGAGGGTAGCAGTCCGATTTCGCTGTATTCATGGATCGCATTTGCAAGTAGAGAGGCTACTAGAGCTAGGAGTATGATGCCTGTTCCGGTGAAGAATAGTTTGAGGTTAATTCTCAGCATACCTTTCATTATCATTACTCCAAATGTTGCAGCTAAGAGTAATCCGGTAACTCCTTCAATTAGGTTGAGCGCAGGGTTACCTGTCTCTGAGAACCTTAGCGAGAGTGCAGCTAAGAACAACACAGTTTCGATGCCTTCTCTAAATACCAGTATGAATGAGAAGGCCAGTAATCCTAGGCCTTGAAGTCTCAGGCTTCTCTTAGATACTATTGCGCTGATTTTTTGCTCGATGTCCTTGCTTACGTTCTTGGCGCTTTTCATCATCCATACAACCATGGAGCCGACAAAGACAGCTCCCACCAGCATTATGCTCCCTTCCATAAACTCATTTTCAGGATCAATGTTCAGGGCGTTGTATAAAATAGCGCCTGTGATGCTTGCGAAAACAGCGAGAATAAGCCCCAGATAGGCGTACTTGTTGAGCTCCATCCTACCGCTTCTCCTGATGTAAAGTAGGATGATGCCCATAGCTAAGGATGCTTCTAATCCCTCTCTAAGTGTAATTACTAACGTCTCAAACATTTAGGCTACCCTAATTAGGTTATCCTAATAACGTATAAAAAGATAGCGTCCGACGGCGCTGCTAAGTTATCAGTTGACGCTGAACAAATCCCACGCTCAACCAACCGCCAACTTAACAGAGCATCCTCCACTAACGAATAAATAACAACTTAATTGGTGAGATTATGATGAAGCGCAGAACTGCTTTTGTGATAGTTCTGGCAATCGCCGCCGTATCTCTAGTAGCTGTCGGCGGTATTCTCACCTCGTTAACTCAAAGCACCCCGCCAACAACAATCACGTCCACCTTTCAGAAAGGTGTAACTCTCTCCCCGCAGAGTTTCCAGCAGGGTGATTTCACTGATTTCTTTGCGAAGGCAAAACAGGCGGGTAGCATCGTGAGTTGGGCTGGGGATTGGAACGAACTAGGCGGTGCGAACGGTGGTCCGAAAGTTGTAGCCGAGCTTGCGTCAACTTACGGTTATACCGCCGTGATTGAAACACAGTTCTTCACACAATCGAATGGGAAACTCCTGAGGCCCTTGGACGAAGTGACGAAGCAGAGCTACAAGAGCAGCGCGGTCGCATTCGCTGAAAAATACAAGCCGAAGTACCTCGCCCTCGGAGTTGAACCGAACATGCTGTATGAGAAGTCTCCCGTCAATTTCGACCAATTCACCAAGTTCTACAGTGAAGTATATGACGCTGTAAAGGCCGTTTCGCCGAATACGAAGATATTTACTATATTCCAGTTGGAAAAAATGAAGGGGTTGAGCGGCGGATTGTTTGGAGGAGTCAACGACCCAAGCAAGGCCCAGTGGCAGCTGCTGGACAGTTTTCCCAAGAACGACATCATTGCCTTCACAACCTACCCCGGCCTTATCTACAAGAATCCCTCGGACATTCCTGCGGACTACTATACTGAGATAAAATCCCGCACATCAAAGACTGTTGCATTCACAGAAATCGGCTGGCACAGCGCTCCAAGCCCCTCAGGCTGGGAAAGCAGCGAGACCAAGCAGGCGGAGTTTGTCAACAGGTTCTTCACGTTAACGGAAAACACGAATACAGAAATGGTCATCTGGAGTTTCATGTACGACCAGAACACCATCGAGCCTTTCAACAGCATGGGATTGTTTCGCAGCAACGGAACCGCTAAACTCGCGTGGGATAAATGGCTTGGTTCTAGTTAATGCGAGAATGAGTGAACTTAACATTACGGAGATCCTGTTTCGCTTTTGTCATACGTTGCAATGCCGTAAAGCGCGAGTGGAAAACATATCCGCCACTTAAGGTATAATCATCTTGGATAGAACCTCTATCTTGGATGTGTATCCCGCCCGAGTATAGGTTTAGGCTGGGTACTCCCGTATGTGGTGAACTGCTTCTTCTTCGTCTTTATCTATTTTCGTGAGCAGTTTTTCATCGGCTGTGTAGAGTTCCTTGTTGAGGTGGTGACCTAGTGAGATGTATGAAGCGTCGTAGATGGTTATTCCGTATTTCAATGCGATTCGCACGCAGGATTCTCTTAGGTCGTTGAGCAGTGGGTATAGCGCTATTCTGTAGCGTGAGAGGGCGTTTGCTGCTTTTTCGATCTCTTTCTGGCTGAATTCTGGATTATATCGTAGCGCATTCAGAACCTCAAAAGGCATAAGTTGCGTAGACCAGATGTCCACCACACCGTTCTTGTAATCTTCCCGCATCTTGAGAGCTTCACCTGTATACTCCTCATCGATGAACCACTTGGCCACAACCGATGCATCTACAACGACTATCTTCTTTGATTTCTCCATCGCCTAATCTCCTCTGTTGAACTCCATCCAATCGATTCACGTCGGATCGAATCAGTAAGCCTGCACGCCTCCTCAATCTCTCTAGGATCAATTCTTCTTTCTTTCAACTCCTCTTCCTCTATCGTCTCCTCAATAGCTTTCCTAATCTTCTCGCTCCAGTTAATGTAAGATAGCCGCCGCATCTTCTCTCTCATGCGCTTACTCACCTTGACACTAACTACTTCCATAAGCTCGGTAATAAATCGCCGGTAATAAAAAGATTACCGGAAACATGATAAAACAATGCGCCAATAGATGATCGACTCAACAGACATTTCTTCTATAGCAAGCCTCTAGCATAACCCCTCACAAAAAGTCATAAGGAGGCTTGTGAGTAAGGCTAAACGCGGCGACCGCTAAATGAATAGACTCTTCACGCACGGTCTACTGCTCGCGCTACTGATTATTCCTCTACCGATTAGTGCAATTAACGCGCAACCTTCACAGTTCACGCCCCTCTACTCGCAATCCATCCTCACGGATGCTACGCCAATAGGATCGCTTGACCGCAGCGCTGAGGTAACTCTGCTGCTGACTTTGCGACCTCAACATGATGACCTTCTCAACTCCTTTACGAAAGATCTGTCAGACCCCAGATCACCACGTTACCGACGATACCTGACTCACTCGGAGTTTGTGGAACGCTTCTCCCCCTCAGCCGAGTCTTACCAAGATCTCGCCAGCTTCTTTGAATCGGCGAATCTAACGGTCTCCAAATACGATAACAGACTGGCGCTGAGCGTTAAGGGCGAAGTTAACCAGTTCGAGCAGCTACTAGGCGTCAAGTTCCAACTATATCTAAACAGCGATAACAATAAAATAGTTTATTCTGCTAGTTCTCCGAAGCTGCCGTATCGCTTCGCCTCACTGGTTTACGGTTTAGCTGGGCTCAACAACGCCACAGAAATGAGAGTGCCCCAACAGTTTGCTCCAATGGGTCAAGCCGGTCAGCCGCCGTTCACTCCTCAACAGATACGCTCAGCATACGGTGCTACCTCTCTGCTCAACCAAGGTATCGACGGATCAGGCCAAAACATCACAATTGTAGTTGCTTACGGTAGCCCAACGCTGTCGAACGACCTCACCGTCTTCGCTAACCAATACTCCGTCAATAGAACACACGGCACCATCTACTACCCTTCAGGGCAGCCTAAAACACAGAACTCAGGATGGGCAAAGGAAACCACCCTCGACGTCATATGGGCCAGCGTAATGGCACCCGGAGCCACAGTCAACGTGGTGGTAAGCCCAACTCCTGATAGCACTCTCTGGAGCGCACTAAACTACGCTATTAGCAGGAACCTTGGGAAAATAATCTCCCTAAGCTGGGGCAGCAACGAAAGCCCGGATGATGCTATGTATGAACCGATTTTGCAGCAGGCAGTAGCCCAAGGCATATCCGTATTCGTCGCCTCAGGAGACTGCGGCGCCTTCGCATCCACATCTACAGGCTGCAGCCAAACCCAGCGCCAAGTCTCCTACCCAGCATCATCACCTAACGTTATCGCAGTCGGCGGCACCACTCTCACTCTAGATTCGCAGAACAGATATCAAAGCGAAACGGCTTGGAGCAAAAGCGGAGGAGGCGTAAGCGCCATCTTCAGCAGACCATGGTGGCAGCAAGGCGCCAATCTTTCAGCCAACACTATGCGCAGCGTACCTGACATATCGATGGTTGGAGACCCCAAAACCGGTGTACCACTCTATGTGAATGGGCAGTGGATATACAGCATGGGTGGCACCTCGCTCTCCGCACCTATTGCGGCAGGATCCTACGCTTTAGCTAATAGCCTAGTGAACAGTAAGCTAGGAAACAATTCCGCTAATCCCCACCTAGGTTTCGCCGCGCCTCTCATCTACACTTTTGCACAATCATCAGCCTATAGCTCAATTATCCATGACACAGTCTCCGGCTCAAACGGCTACTACCAGACCAGGCAAGGCTGGGATCCTGTTACAGGCTGGGGCTCCCTCAATGTCGAGCTCCTATCAGCCGGTTTCGCAAACCAGCTGAAACGGGTGTCCGTAACTGCTCTTCCAACAGAAGCAACCGCTGTCCCACTTACCGTAGATGGCGCATCTTACTCGGCCCCTACAACCCTCTGGTTCGTTTCAGGCAGCGCCCACATACTCGGAGCTAAGCAGACAGTAGCTGCAGGCAACGGAACACGCTATGAGTTCAGCGGCTGGACCGGTCTAAACAACACCTCTGACCCTGAACAGCTAATTCAAATTACAAGCAACACCTCGCTGACCATAAACTACAAGACCCAATACCTCCTATCTGTCACAGGAGCATCTAATGGTCTGGGCGGCTGGTACGACGCTGGAACCACAATTCAACTCCAGATACCTAACACTAAAGATACGGTTGCAGAAACATCAAGACAGAACCTGATCTCTTGGCAGCAAGACGGATCACCAGCAACATCTATCCAAAGAACCAGCACGGGAAACATCACTTCGAAAATAGTGATGAACACTTACCACACAATAACCCTCAACTACGTTCCACAATACTACCTGAAGATAAACGGCGGATCCAACACCAAATACTCTAACTCACAGACAAACGACGGCTGGTACGACGCTGGAACCGCCGCCAAAGCCAGCTCCGAACATGTTTGGAACACAGTAACCGAACAGTCAAGATCGAATCTAGTGTCTCTGCAGCAGGACGGAGGAGCAGCAGCCCCCGTCACAAGAAGCAGTAGCGGCATCTTCACAACCCCAAACATCACGATGAATAAACCGCGCACAATCCAGTTTAACAGCGTAACCCAGTACTACCTCTCCGTCTCAGGAGGCTCAGACATAAAATACTCAGCTAACTCCCCAACAGGAGACAACTGGTTCGACAAAGGGACCACCACACAAATCCTGAGCAGCTACACATGGAGCGAGAAACCCAGCCAGTCAAGACAAAACCTCATCACATACACCTTAGACGGACAAACAGGAAGCCTCCCAAGAGCAACCAACGGATCAGCCGGACCAACAGTCAACTTCAACACTGGTCACCACACTCTCACCTTCAACTCAATCACCCAGTACCCTCTCACAATCATTGGCGGAAGCAACACCGCATCCACCGGCTCCAAAACCAGCGACAACTGGTTTGACGATGGAGCAGGCGCCAAAGCCGAGACCGACTACATAATTAATACTGTTGCAGGAGCAGAGCGAAGGAACCTTATCAGCTGGAAACTCGAAGACGAAGCGGCACCTAACCCGGTTTCACGTTCATCCGCCGGGAGATTCGCTACTCCACTCATCGTGATGAACCGACCTCAAACAGTAACATTCAACACAGTCGCACAATACCCGTTAAAAATCACTGGAGGAGGCAACGCAAAGTTCAGCAGCACCTCACCCACCCAAGATGAATGGTTCGACGCAGGCCAATCAACAAGCATAATCACGGATCAAATCTGGAACTTCGCTGAAGGAAAATCAAGAAGCCAGCTAGTCGCATGGCAGCTGGACACAGGCGAGAAAACAAGCATCCAAAGATCACAGTCAGGCCAGTTCACTACTCCCGCAGTAAATGTTGATGCAGGCCACACCATCACACTCCTAGACGTAACTCAATACTGGTTAGCCATCGACCCATCAGGAGGAAGCGTAGACAAAACCTCACAATGGCTCGACAAAGGCAGCACAGTAACAATCACCGCAACCTCCCCTTCAGCCATCACCGCTAACCGATCTAGACTACTGTTCACAGGCTGGAGCGGCTCAGACCCTACATCCAACACAACCATATCAGTCATGATGAATACCTACAAAAGCTACGCCGCCAATTGGAAACCCCAGTACTATGTTCAAGTCATCACCCCAATAGGTAGCGCAACCGGCGAAGGCTGGTACGACTCCGGCTCCATCGCCACAGTAAAAATAACCCCCACAACACAGGGCGTATTGATACAGCAGGCCTTCGACGGCTGGACCGGCGGCCTAACCTCGAAAGACCCTGAAGCAAAACTGGTAGTAAACTCCTCAGCCGTCGTAACCGCAAAGTGGAACACTGACTACACACAGCTCATCTTGGCATTAACCACCGCAGGCCTAGTAGGAACCGGCGCACTCCTCACACTCAGAAAGAGAAAACCTAACGGAAGCACAGTGAACCTAAACAACACACCGCAGCAAACACTGTAAGCAAGTAAGTGATGATGTGGAGCGTAAAAGCTAACTAGGGTGCAGAGGTTTCGTCACTGCTACTCTTCTTCTGTTTCATAACTCTGTTGATTACTGTGGTGATCGCGAAGATTACTGCCAGCGTAGTAGCAGTGACCAAGAACGGGTTAGGTATGGATACAAGCAGGTCTTTGTAGATTGCTAGAGATATTACTCCTGCTCCAGTTAACCCTACGGCGGTACCGGCCACCGTCGTCTTCGCGTTCACCAGCGACAGGTAGGCGATTATCGTGGTGACCCATGGGCCCACTAGAAAGCTAACTAACGCTATGAACAGAACCAGTGGAAGTCTACTTAGCGCTCTAGGGAGACCCTCAACCGAGTACTTGTAGCGGTTCCTAACCTTATCAAAGTAAGGCGTCAACTTCTGGTAATGGCTGAAAAAATACAGCGACCTCATAATCACATATATTACGAGAATATCTAGGAACACAACGAACGCAACCGAGATCTCAGGCGCTACACCCAACATCATTCCATACCATATAGCTACGGGGAAGCCTCCTACCAATGCGAACAATATGTATTGAGATACGCTCGCACTCAGTAAACCGCCGAGAACCACCCCTAAAAGCAACGCGAGCGCCATACTGAAAAACGGGCGGCGATGAATAAACTCTTCAACCGTCGATATCTCATCATCAAAAATCTTCTCCACCCCAGACCTAAAAGCAGAGATCTTTGAGGCCCGGCTAACAAGGCGGCTCTTCACCTTTGAAGAGGATTTCAAGGAATCATTAAACCAAGGCAAGCTTCGAAACAGTTCTTTTATACCTCTACCTCTCCTCATTACATCACTTCTCCCCTGTCTCGCAGCTCTCTACAAACAGAGCGCTGCATTAGATATGACCCATCCAAACTATAAAAAGTAGTTTCTGAAAACTTCCACCAACGTCAAGCCGCTCAAAGAACAATTAACACAAACTCGACAAAGAATTCACAACCATCACACAACTTGACGTAAAACCGAGAATACCTTCTAACTTCTAATTTACTTGACCAATCTTCTAGAGTAAGTATCTTAGTATCAAGAGCAGGTGCGATAAGCCTACAGCCAAGATTGTTGCCGGTATTGCTAATTTGCAGTATTGGGACCAGCTTATTCGGTGACGATGCTTCTCCGCGACTGAGAGTCCAACTACGTTCGCAGATGCTCCGATGGGCGTAGCGATTCCGCCCATGTCAGCTCCTAACGCTAGAGACCACGTCAACGGATTCTGAGTCACCTGCGCCGTCTCTGATACAACCTTGATCAGCGGAGTCATTGTGGCTGCGAATGGAACATTATCTATGATGGCTGAGGCACCCGCTGAAAGCCAGAGAATCAAAGAAACCAAGATCACGTGGTTTCCGCCTCCGATACTGGTAATTCCATGCGCTAGCATCTCTATGACTCCAGTATACTCCATACCACCTACCACCACGAAGAGGGTGCCGAAGAACACGATGGTGCTCCAATCCATCTTTTCAAGAAATTGAGGTGTTTTACTCGCCGGGTTCCCACCTAGAACCAGAAGTACAAGTGCGACCAGTATACCCACCACTGCGATAGATATCTGAAGATAGGAGTGAAGAGTCAAGAGCACCACTGCTAATCCAAGGTCTAACAGACTTACCTTGAACAGCCACGGGTCTTTAATGACATCTTTCCTATCCGCCTTGAAAACCCACGGGTCATTCTCGACTAATCTCCTGTCAAACATCTTGTTTTGCGAGAGCTCCTCCTCCCTTGTTTTGACCGGTAGCTTCCTCCCTGAAGTCAGGTAGAAGAACCCTAGAACCGCAGGCAACACAAAAAGGGCAATTACTCCCGTATTCTCCAGGAAGGTCATGAAGCTGTATCCGAAGTAGGTTCCTATGATGATGTTCGGGGGGTCGCCGGCCATGGTGGCGCTTCCACCGATGTTAGCGGCCGCTATCTCAGCTATCAGCATCGCAGTAGGGTTAAACTTGAGCGTCGCAGCCACCTCCATAGTTAAGCTAGCCATGAAGAGCATCACCGTTATGCTGTCCAAGTACATCGAGAGAATAGCCGCAAGTGCGGGAAAGGCTAGGAAGATGTATCGGCTGTTGTAATGCGTCTTCTCCAGTGTCCAGAGGCCGAGCCATCTGAAGAAACCGCTCTCCGTAAGCGCCAAAACGAGGGTAAACATTCCGAAAAGTAATCCAAGGGTCTCCCAGCTAACATATCCAAAGGTAAGTTTCAGACTTTCCTCTGCGGGAAACACGAAAAGAGCTGTAAGTGCTGCTCCGACGATCCCCGCTATCGTTCTGTGAATCTTGTTAGACATTATCATAATATAAGTTCCGAGAAAAATTAGTAAAGAAAGGAGTTGTAGAGACTGTGTCACCAATCGTCTCTACCTACTCCAGATTCGGCTGCTTCAATTGGCTTCTTCTTCCTTCTCTATCTTTCCAGCGGCTCCTTAGGGCGGGAGGGGTGCACCACCTTTACAGCTGCATTCTCTGAGGCGAGTGCTTCCTTCTCCAGCTCAAGGACTTCTTTGATTTCAGCTCGTATCAGGGGCGTCTCAGGATACGCTACGTAGCCGTGCTCGTGCTTATCTATGCCTTCGAGTTCTACTTCAGCCGATACTCTGAGTCCAATTGTCTTCTTGATGACTCCGAAGATCAGGAGGCCCATTCCGAATGAGAAGCCTGCGACTACGCCCATGTCTATGAGCTGAGCGATTAGCTGTCCAACCGCTCCTTCGCCGAATAGGAATACTCCTTTTACTCCTCCATAGGTTCCGTCCGCGAATAGTCCTACTGCTAGGAGCCCGAATAGCCCAGCTGCGCCGTGGACTCCGAACGCTCCGACCGGATCGTCAATCTTCAGCTTCCTTTCAACGAAGAAGTTTCCGTAGACCGCGATGAGCCCACCTGTGATGCCTATGATTATAGCTGCCCATGGGGCTACGTAGGCTGCGGGTGCTGTAATTGCAACTAGTCCTCCTAGAGCGCCTGTGGAAATCGCTATGGGATCGCTGACTTTACCCTTCCAGTTCTTCTGTTCGAAGTATGTCCAGTACGCCAGTACAGCTGCCCCTGCTCCGCCAGCCAAGAAGGTGTTCACCGCTACTGTTGCAGTTCGGTAATCTATGGTACCCAGAGTGCTTCCGGGGTTGAAGCCGAACCAGCCGAAGAAGAGTATGAATGTGCCAGCTATGCAGTAGGGTATGTTGTGAGCCGGCATCGGGTTTGGTGTCCCGTCTTTGTTGAACTTCCCTATCCTAGCTCCAAGCAGCAGTGCACCTGCGAGTCCTGTGAAGCCGCCTACCGCGTGAACAGCGCCTGAACCCGCGAAGTCTCTTGCTCCGACTCCGAAGGGAAGTGTTGCAAGCCATCCTCCACCCCAAATCCAGTGTCCGTAAACAGGGTAGATCAGGATGTTTATCAGAACTGTGTAAAGCAAGTAGGCTTGGAACTTCATCCGCTCAGCTACCATCCCTGCTACTATTGTTACCGCTGTCGCTGCGAAAACAGCTTGGAAGAAGAAGTACACTAGAGTGAGAGGATCATAAGCGTCGCCAGCAAGTCCGAAGCCGCTGAACCCTATGAGGGAGTTGCCTGACCCTATTCCAGGAATGGGTATGTACACTATGTTGCCGTTGGAATCAATCCCCGCTGGAAAGGTGGCGCCCGAGCCCCCAAACATAAGGCCGAAGCCCACTAAAGCGAAGATGACAACACCTATAGAGAAATCGATGTAGCTTTTGGACCAGTAGTTCACCTGGCTTTTAGTCCTGAGTAGACCCGCACCCAGGAAAGCGAAGCCTAGCTGCATGAACCATATGAGAGCGCTGGAGGCCAGCACCCAAGTCATATTGGTCGCTAAGCTGACTTTCGCGAGAGGGTCGTTGGCGAGTATGGATGCGCCGGAGGGATCGGCGAAGACTCTCCCAACTGTCATAGCCATGTTTGTGGCTATTATGCCTAACAGTATCTGATACCGCTTCTCTATGAGAAGCTTCGACAACTTAACTATTCGTTTATCCATAAATCACGGATAAGTCTGAACGTTTAAAAAGGTGGTTGAGAACATTTCATAACAATTATTCATTGTTAAGAACGAAGTTGCTATCCGCCCGAATACAGTGTACTCACTTCCGTGGACTTGTTTGCTGAAAAACTGACTCGACCGTCTAACCCGTCTACTGCTGCAAAAAGTAAGGGAAATCACATGCTCATAGCAAAGCAAATCTATTTTGCATTATCTATCCGATCGGTAGTTTGACGCAGTCCTCTTTTATTGTATTAAAGGCAACGATCGTGGTTGCTCGTTTGATGTAAGGCATAGATCGCAGATGATCTATGAAAGCGGTTAGGTCAACACCGTCCTTGAATTTAGAGACCAAAGCAGCATCAAAACTTCCTGCAGTGTCATAAACAGCAATAACATTGGCCGACCTGCTGATCTCTCTTTCAACCTCTGTGAGATGCCCCCCTTCAGCTTGGATTTGTATTATGGCCGTTAAGTTGTATCCTAGCTTGACCGAATCTAAAATCACGGTGTAGCCTTTTAGTACACCTTTTTTCTCCAAGTTTTTTACACGGTTAAACGCCATACCTACCGATATTCCGAGTCTATTAGCTATCTTCTTGAAACTCAACCGAGAATCTTCCTGTAACAGACTGATAATCCGAAGATCTATACCATCAGTATTTTCAACTAAGTTGGTCTTCAAGCCGAAGCTCCTCTGGAGAATATCTCACCATATACTAATATCCGCGTCGCATGTTCAGCGGAATAACATATAGAATCTTCGATAAACTGTGTCCGCATGTTCATCAATAGAAAACCTGTATGAACATTTAAAAAGCTGTTTGAGAACTTTTCATAACAGTTATTCAAAATCAAAAGTCAAATCGGGATAAGCGGGGCTATCGAGCGAAGAGCTGTTTTACCATTGTTATGAGGGTTAATTGACCGCTCTGTCTGTTTCATAGTTTTTGTATTATGCCAGGTACACTGTCGAGACGACCCGTAACTGGAAATCCGTAAGATTCATGCTTAATGTGATGTGCATATGTAAAGCAAAAGTTATAAACGATGACAGACTGACCAATGATTAGGTAGTAGACTGAATAAATGTATTGGGAGTATTTCGCGAGTAAACAATTTTCGAAACCATCTCTAGGTGCCTAAATTGATCGGCCCAATAAGAATCACCGCAGCGCTGGATAAAGAAACAGCTGAACTACTTGAAAAAGAGTCGAAAGAAGCAACGCTTTCCCAAAGCGAAGTTATACGACGCGCCCTCCGCTTCTACCACGAGAACAAGAGTATAATGGACGTTTACCTCCAAAAAAAGCTCTACACCTATATGGACATGCTTCTATCAGGCGAACATGTCATTCTGGATGTCAGCCACCTACTCCTCTTCCTAAGCCTGATCGAAAGTTCCCCAATGAAGGAGAGCTTCTGGAAAGAGTGCAGAGAGGTTGCAAGATCTCACGCTGAGCAGTTCAAAAGCAAAGTTCTAACTCCAAAAGAGTTCTTGGAGCGACTCGAAGTCTGCAACTTCTTCAGAGTGAACACAGAATCAGAAAACGAGTTCACCCTCATCCTCTTCTCAGAAACATCAAAAGAGTTCATAAAAATACTCCTAGAAGAGGTCTTCAAAACAATGGACGCCCAAACCGAGATTAAACTAGACCTAGCGAAGATCCGGATAAAGGTAAACGAGCTAAACAACTCAAAGCCAATCAAGTCGACCTCTCCCTCAATCTCAAAATTCTTCACCAACAAACCAATTCTAGGGTAACTCAAACGTTTACTTTCATAACCTCTAGAAACATCCACAGATTCCCGATCAGCACAAGTATGCTAAATTATTAAACCGTATTAACAATTCTCAACCAGCTTTTTAAATATCCATCAACAAGACAATACTATGAACAAATGCATAGTTACACCCGAAGAACCTTCGACAAAAGAAGGATACAGGAACCCACAAAAAAGGAACCGATAAAACATGTCTAAGATAGTTTGCCCAAAATGCGGAAACGACCACTACTTTGAAGCAGTCATCTCCTCAGTCTTCAGCGTATACATCGACGGAACCGGAAAAACAATCGCAAAAGAACCCCTAGCAGATGCATGCACCGGCGTAAACCGAGTGGAATGCACCATCTGCCGAACCCAGCTCGACGTAGACTACGACCTACGAACAGAACGAGGCATCCCATACCAAGACCAATACGCACAACCCAAAACAATCACGACGATGTAACAAAATAACATCACTAACCAAAAAAATCAAGCACACGCCACGCTAAGATCACAATGAACTCCACAGTAGCAACACGGAGATGTATTAGCTGCCAAACCGTTATGTGTTTAGATGCCTTCTGTGGTCTTCTTCAACATGAAGGCGCCGTCCTTCATGATGAGATCGTAAACATCGTTAACTTCGAACCTAATCCCAAGCATATCGTACTCAGTCTCTGTGAGAAAGAGCGTCAACTTGGGAAGCGTTAACTCTCTGCCGGCCGGGAAGACACCCATAGACCTGAACTGATCAACAATATTCTTCACCAGCTTAGCCTCCTCATTCCCAACCCCCATACCGGGAACACTGATGAAAGGCATACCCTGACGCTGCCTAGCCTCAATCAACTCAATCTGCTTACCAGCCTTCCCAGTCTCCGGATCCGTAAAACTACTTATTCTCAGAACCTTAACAAGAACCATTCCATAATCCTCCTTTACTCACTCAATCTCCAGCCGAATCTAACCACATTTAAAGTTTGAGATACCCAACCAAATTAACACGAACCAACAGAAAAAAACGAATGAATGAAACCAACACCAACTACCTATCCAGCCCTGCATAAACCCAATCAACCCAATACAACAAACAGTCCCCAAGCCAACACTACAAGCAATTACAACATACTTTTCAACCAAAAACTTGGGGGATAATCTTGCAACCAGAACAAACGCTTTCAACAAGCAATGCAGATCCGGAGCTTTGCTCCAAACAGATCCATTAGAACCGTAATTGGATTCTTATGCCCCTTTCATTGCTTTATAACCTCCCCCCTAGGCCGAGGCAAGCCAGCGTAATAGTATACACCGTGAAGGAATACAAATCTGTCTAGCACAACAGAGAAGCATAACGCTGATTGCACAGTAACTTGTTTTCAAATACAAATATTCACAGCTTGTTCACAGATCCAAGCTAAAACTGCAAGGTAGGGTGCACATCTAATAACTAGTAGAAGCAGGTTGAACAAGCTCTATCATCTTCTAACTGCTCCTTCCTCTCTCTACCAATCAATCGATCAACTATACTAAGGAGATGACGCTACTCAGCTATGGTGGCAACGTTGCACATGCACAAATGGCGTAATGGCAAACGAGCGATAAACGTATGTGCTGGGTAATTATCCAGCCAGATTTTATATCTCCTAACCTATCATCCTGTTCGGCTTGGCGATTACATTTACTCCGCTCTGCAGCGAGTCCCTTGGTGTCCGGTCTCTCTGCGTCTTTGTTGAGACCCCGGACACCCGGATTCTGCTTGACGCCGGTGTATCTCTTGGTCAAAGGTTCGGTTTGACTCCTCACCCCCGGGAGTACGAGGCTCTCAGAGACTCTCGGGAGAAGATTCGCCGCTACGCTGAAAAGGCTGATACAGTCACAATCTCGCACTACCACTTCGACCATTACACCGCTACTTGGAGCAACCTAGAAGCCAAGTGGAGCTGGAGCAGCAAAGAAGAAGCTGAGAAGATCTACAGCGGCAAAACCGTGTACGCCAAAGATTACCGAAGCCACATCAACTCCAGCCAAAGGCAGCGCGGATATATCTTCAGCAAAATCGCCTCCGACTTCACCTCAACAATAACCTACTCAGACTCGCAAACTTACAGGAAAGGCGAAACCGAAATCACCTTCACCGAACCCCTCGCCCACGGTGAAGAAGGCGGCCAACTAGGCTTCATCATCGGGGTCGAAATCACCTCAGGAGACGAAACAGTAGCCTTCTACCCCGACGTGCAGGGCCCGGTCTCCGAGCGCAGCCTAAACCGGATACTCGCAAAGAAACCCTCCGCACTAATCATCGGGGGACCTCCACTCTACCTCGCCGGCTGGCAGATAGACGAAAAAACCATCGCGCAGGGACTTGAACATCTAAGGCTTATCACTGAAAAAATTCCGCTCACCCTGCTTGACCACCACATACTTAGAAACGAAAAGGGCCTAGAGGAGACTCACCGCTTAGCTGAAGTAGCCAAGAAGAACGATAACCGTCTCCGCACCTTCGCGGAGTACCTTGGAGTTGAGAACAGGCTTCTAGAGGCTAAACGTCGTCAGATGTTTGAAGAGAACCCTCCAACCCCGGAATTTCAGAAGTGGATGAAGCTTGGTCGTCCTCGTCAAGAGTCCACTCCTCCTCCTCTTTAGACTCCTTCTTCTTCCGCTTCTGCTCACCCTCTCTCCTCTCTTCTCCCTCCTGCGGCTTGATGTTAGCCAGCTCATCTGCATACTCATTCGTAATAACACGCGCAGCTAGAAGATTAACCAGAGAGTTAGCTGACGCCTCACCGATAACCCTACCATTCTTCTCACGGGTCTGACGCCACTTCAAATTAGTGTTCCCACTCTTAGAGGTGTAAATGATGCCGAGCACATCCTTAGCGTTGATGAAGTTAATCATCCGCATCTTCTTCAAAGTAACCTTGTCAGCCGCCTCCACATAGATTGACCCAGCATCTCCCTCCTTCTCAGGGAAAACCTCAGGATCCCTAAGGTATCCCTCAGGTATGAACGACATGCAAGTGCTGTTAATGAGGAACCACCGAAATGATTCAAGCGAAGCCGTAGTATCAATGTGCACCATTTCTCTTACTTACGCCCCGACATCCTTCTTTTCACCGCATCCCTTATTTACGTTTATTATGCTTTCTACTAACCGCGAGCAGTGAAGAGGCTAGCCCTTGTGAACCTTGATGATCAAGATCTTGAGTCCTGAGCTCGCACCCTATGTTCTGGAACACTATTTCTAGATCATTCGATTTTTAGGCCAACTAGTCCTACTCCCAGATATGAATAGGAAATAGTTATACGGTAGGACTTTCGTGAAAGATCGTAATGACTGCTCATGTGGTTAAGGTTACGAGAAGAGGACAGACCACCATACCTCAGGAGTTGAGAGAGAAGTACGGTATCAAAGAAGGCGATGATTTGATGATTGAGGACATCGATGGTCAACTGGTGATACGGCGAATTCCTAAGCTGCAAGATTTAGCTGGCGCAGACTCTGACTCCGGCGAAGCTGAGGAGGTCAAGAAAGAAGTTGAAAAAACGCGTGAGGAGTATTGAACGAGGTTCTCGATACCCGCTTCTTCGTTGAATACTTTTACTCAACCGACGCCACTATTCGACGACAAACTGACAGTAAGCTTCGTCTACTCATCAAACAGAACAGAGGCATACTACCAACAATTGTAATCTCAGAGCTAGTCAAACTAACCTGCGAGCGGAAAGGAAAAGAAGTAGCCCAATTAAGATATCTAAGCCTCGTAAGAAGCGGGCTTAGAGTAGCCGACTTGACCGCCGATGTCGCGGAGAAGGCTGGACTACTGAAATGTGTCCACAAAAACCTCCCATACGGTGATTGCATCATCGCCGCCACAGCACTCTTGAGCCATGCAAAAATAATCACAGACGATCCTCACTTCAGCGCTGTCAATAATATCACCTGCACTTGGCTGACATAACAATAGTTGTTCAACCGGGTTCTGTTGTGTTGGCTGTAATGGGGTTAATTAGATAGATGAAGCGTCTAGGTTCTAACGTGCAGGTCTTCAAGGCTGTCAAGCAGAGATATGTCCCTTCAGAGCAAACTCTGAATCTACTGAACGACTTCAGGCTGATGATGAACGACTGCATCCGGATAGGCATAAGAGAAAATGCCACTTCGATGAAATCACTTTCACTGAAATGTTACCATGCGCTGAACACCTATGATGTTTATTCACAACTCAGGTTAACAGCTATCTCTAAAGCCTCTGGAATACTTCGCAACTATCGAAAGGCTCTGCGAAAGAACCCGAATACAAAGAAGAAGATACCTTACGTTAAGAAGATACAGCTAGTGGATTGCTATGGGTTCAGGATACAGGGCAAACGTCTCAGATTAACTCTTCGAGCGCATGATTACGTCTATGTTGACTTGAACCCGCATACGCTTGCGGCTGGCTTTGCGAGCGCATGAATACGTGTATGTTGATTTGAACCTGCATACGCTTGCGGCTATCTCCGGTTTCACTGTTCGCTCAGTCACCTTAACAACCAGCACAATCGTCTTGTCCTTCTCGAAAGAGGC